>NZ_JAHFVG010000039.1 GCF_023264675.1 Rhodococcus sp. (in: high G+C Gram-positive bacteria) | reverse complement strand
GAATTTTGCCGAGTAGGTTAGCGTTGCCTATGCGCACAACCCGCCTCTCGTTTCTCGTCCCTGCGGTGGTCGCCGTCGCCGCCTTGACGATGTCCGGCTGCAGCAGCTCCGATTCCGGTTCAGGCGCTGCCGACGGAGCAACCGTGTCCACCATCTTCGGCGACGTCACCGTGCCCGCGGACCCGCAGCGTGTGGTCGCGCTCGGATGGTCGGACGCCGAGACAGCCCTCGCGCTCGGCGTCGAGCCGGTCGGTGCCAGCGACTGGCTTGCCGTCGGCGGCGACGGACTCGGCCCATGGGTGGACGAGTCGTACACCACACCGCCCACCGTTCTCGGTACCTACGAGGTCGACATCGAATCGGTCGCGGCACTCGAACCCGATCTGATCCTGTGGACGCGCAGCACCAACGACCAGGCCACGTACGACAAGCTGTCGGAACTGGCCCCCACCGTCGGAGCTCCGGTCGGCACCGACATCGCCTACGCCACGACATGGGACGGACAGACCGAACTCGTCGCCCAAGCGCTCGGCAAGGAAGAGCAGGGCAAGGCCCTCGTCGACGAGACCGAGTCCGACTTCGACGCAGCCGTCGCGGCCAATCCGGAATTCGCCGGCAAGACCGTTGCCGTCGGCACGCGCTACAGCGGCCAGCTCGGCGCGTACGTCGAGGGTGACACTCGCGTCGAGTTCATGAAGAAGCTCGGATTCACCAACTCACCGACGATCCAGTCCCAGGCGCAGCCGGGCAAGTTCTCCATCGACCTGTCGGCCGAGAACGTGGGGCAGCTCGACGCCGATCTGACCGTCATGTTCCCGATCCTCAGCGGCCCCGAGGCCATCGAAAGCGACACCTCCATCCAGGGGCTCGCATCCGCGAGGGACGGCCGTCTGGTGGTTCTCGGCGACCAGACCCTCAACAACGCGTTCTCGAGCGGCTCGGCAGCCGGGACCCGCTATGCGATCGAGAATGCCGTTCCCCTGTTCGCCGAACCGCTGAAGGGGTGATGCGGCTCCGCCGCCCGTGCGTGCGTAGTAGGCGCCGGCCCCTACTACGCGCACACGGGCGCCGAAGGCGCATCGCGGCGTCCGCGGTACCGCTGGCACTCTGCGGCACGCTCGCTCTCGCCTGCAGCTCGCCCGAGCCCGCGGATCCCTCCTACTCGTCATCTCTGCCCACCGCGTCGGCCGATGCAATCGCAGCGCGCGGAACGCTGGTTTCGAGCAGCACCGAGACGCCGTTCGATCCGGCGGACTTCCCCGACGGCACCACCGCGGAAACCATCGTCTACAACTCGATCTCCGGTGTCACCGGCGAATCCACCGAAGTCACCGGAGCACTGTTCGTTCCGTCGGGCCCGGCACCGGCGTCCGGGCGGCAGATCGTCGCCTACGCGCACGGCACCGTCGGCATCACACCCGGATGCGCACCCACCGAAGCATCCGATCTGTCCGGGGACGCCGGCACCGTGTCCTACCTTCTCGAGCAGGGATACGCCGTGGCGTACACCGACTATCAAGGCCTCTCGAGTACGGTCGACGCGCCGGCACACCCGTATCTGGAACCTCGGACCGCAGCATTCGACGTCATCGATTCGGTGCGCGCCGCCCGCAACGTCGACCCGTCGCTGTCCACACGGTGGGTGGCCGTCGGGACATCACAGGGAGGCCAAGCGGCCTGGGCCGCAAACGAATACAACGAAACCTACGGCGACGGCCTCCAACTGGTGGGTACCGCGGCGCTCTCGCCCGCGCTCGACGTCTCTCCCGTCGTCGCCCTGGCCGGGCAGTCTTCGATATCCGGTGGCCAACGCACCGTCTACCCGATGATCGTCGAAGGTGCCGCGACCGTCGATCCGTCGATCGTCCCATCCGACTACCTACACGGCGTGCTCGGCGAGAAGACACCGGCTCTGATCTCGTGCGGCCCGGGGAGCGGACCGGCCAAGACTGCTGCCGCGCAACCAGAAACCGGCGACACCGTCCCGGCGAGCACCGAAGCCGCCGAACGGCTCACCTCGTTGCTGCAGAAGTACTCGCTTCCCAAAGCTGCATCGGCCGCTCCCATCGTCACCTTCTACGGAACAGCCGACGACATCGTGCAACCCGCGTGGACCGAAACCGCCCTCGGAATCGCCTGCGGTTTCGGTGACACGGTTCTACGAGTTCCCCTGCAAGGCCAAGGTCACTCGGTCGATCCGGGTGAGCTGCTGATCACCTGGATCGCCGATCGATTCGCGGGAGTCCCGGCGCCGAGCAACTGCTGACGCCGGTCACACTCTTCCTGGCGGGCCGTCACACTCTCCCCGGGGGACGGTCACACTCTTCCTGGCGAGCCGTCACACTCTCCCCGGGGGGAAGCCACCTTCGGCGACCGGACCCCAGGACTCGATCGTGATGCGTATCAACGATTTTCCCTGCTTGCGCATTGCCTCGCGGTACTCGTCCCAATCCGAGTGCTCGCCCGCGATGCTCCGGAAGTACTCGACGAGCGGTTCGACGGCGTCGGGCACGTCGAGGATCTCCGCGGTGCCGTCGATCTGGACGTAGGCGTCGTTCCATTCGTCGGAGTGCACGCACACTGTCACCGCCGAGTTGCGTCGGATGTTCGCCACCTTGGCGCGTTCGGGGTACGACGCGATGACGATGCGCCCCTCGGAATCGACTCCCGACGTCACCGGCGAAACCTGGAGGCCACCGTCCCGTTTGTGCGTGATGAGCGTGGAGTGGTGGCGCGTGCGGACGAAGTCGAGCAGGCGGTCGCGTTCGACGGATTCGGCTGTTGCAAGTTTGGGGGCCATGCATTCGAGGTTAGCTTCATCGGCCGCCCCGAAGGCTAGTCTCGGGCCATGGCCAAGCATTCGAAGAAGAGCAAGAACTTGTGGTCGACGCCTGCTGCCGAGATTCTGCGGGCGACCGACGACACTCGCATCGACGACATCGATTTCGCCCGGACTCCAGGGTTCGACGGCAAGAAGGTCGACGGTCAGGCGTTGCTGGCCGAGCGAGGCGAGGTTCTCTCCGGATTGCAGGAGAAGCTGTACGCCAACGGCCGGACCGGCGATCTCCGGTCGATCCTGTTGGTTCTGCAGGGAATGGACACTGCAGGAAAGGGCGGGATGGTTCGCCATGTCATCGGCATGGTCGACCCCCAAGGCGTCGACCTGGCCTCGTTCGGCGTCCCCACCAAGGAGGAACGCGAGCACCATTACCTGTGGCGGATCCGTAATGCGCTGCCACGCGGGGGACGCATCGGCGTCTTCGACAGGTCACACTACGAGGATGTGCTGGTCGTCGCGGTACACGACCTTGTTCCGCGCGAGGTGTGGGAGCCGCGCTTCGACGAGATCAACGCGTTCGAGAAGGAATTGTCGGACGCAGGCACTCTCATCGTGAAGGTCGCGTTGTTCGTCTCACCCGAGGAACAGAGATCTCGTCTTCAGGAGCGTCTGGATCGCCCGGACAAGCACTGGAAATACAACCCGGGCGACGTCACCGAACGCGGCTTCCTGCCGCAGTACCGGACGGCGTATCAGCGCGTCGTGGACCGCACGAACACCGAGTACGCGCCGTGGAACGTCATACCCGCGGACAAGAAGTGGTATGCCAGGTTGGCCGTCACCGAGCTACTGATCGACGCCCTGGAAAAGCTCGAACTCGACTGGCCACCAGCCGATTTCGACGTCGAGGTGGAGAAGAAACGGCTGGCGGAGAGCTAGAGCAGCCGTGGGGTCTGGCGGTGGAGCTTGTGGTCGTGTTTGACCACTCCACCGACCAGACCCATCGCCGACGCGATCGCGACGACGCAGACACACCCTGCAATGACAGCGAGCGTTCCATACCCGTATCCAGCAGCCACCAGGAACATGCCGAGCGACGCGATAGCGAGCACGAACAGTCCGTAACCTGCCCATCCGGCGAACGTATTGAGTTTCATGTCGAATCCCTCTCCGTGTAGGAGAAACATCGTCCCGACCTGAATTCGACGTTACGCCCGCGCGGAGAGGTACGGGGTCACTATTTCGCTCAGAAAGTCTTCGCGTCGATCACGAAGCGGTACCGAACATCGCTCTTCAGAACGCGCTCGTACGCTTCGTTGATCTTGTCGGCCGGGATTGTCTCGATCTCGGCCCCGATGTGATGCTCGGCGCAGAAGTCGAGCATCTCCTGAGTCTGCGCGATGCCGCCGACCATCGATCCCGCGAGGCTGCGACGGTTGGCCGCAAGAGTGAAGCCGCGGACCTTGATCGGCTCGGACGGCAATCCGAGGATCACCAGGGATCCGTTGATCGCGAGCAGCGACATGTGCTTGTCCATGTCGATCTCGGCGGAGACGGTGTTGATGATCAGGTCGAATTCTCCGCGGAGCTTCTTGAAGGTCTCCTTGTCGGAGGTGGCGTAGTAGTGATCTGCGCCCAGGCGCTTGCCGTCCTCTTCCTTGCTCAGGGTCTGGCTGAGCACGGTGACCTCCGCGCCGAGCGCATGGGCGATCTTGACGCCGACGTGTCCGAGCCCGCCGAGGCCGATGATTGCGACCTTCTTGCCTGGACCTGCACCCCAGTGCTTGAGGGGCGAGTACAGCGTGATGCCTGCGCACAGCAACGGCGCTGCGACGTCGAGTTCGACGCCTTCCGGAATGGAGAGCACGAAGCCCTCGGTCACGACGATGTGCGTCGAGTAACCGCCCTGAGTGACGGTGCCGTCGGCCAGCTTGGAGTTGTAGGTGGCCGTCACACCCTGGGTGCAGTACTGCTCTTCACCGGCGAGGCACGCGTCGCACTTGCCGCAGGAGTCGACGAAGCAGCCGACGCCGACGCGGTCGCCGGCCTTGTGCTTGGAGACGTCCGAACCGACCTCGGCGACGATGCCGGCGATTTCGTGGCCCGGGACGACGGGGTAGTTGGTGCCGCCCCACTCGTTGCGCGCGGTGTGGATGTCGGAGTGACAGATGCCGGCGAACTTGACCTCGATGAGGACGTCCTTCGGACCGAGTTCACGCCGCTCGATGGTGACCTTCTCGAGAGGTGCGTCGGCGGACGTCGCTGTATATGCGGTAGCTGAAGTCATAACTACATTGCTACCTACGCATCAGTAACTCCGCAACACGGACACTCCCCCGAGCAGGGCATTCCCAACTCGGGAGAGTGATTCCCAACAGCGTGGGTCAGCTGTTGCGTGCGATGTTGTAGCCCAGCCAGCCGACGTATGCGCCGAGCCCGACCAGTCCGATCTTGCGCGTTTTCGGGTATGCGATGGCCAGCCCGACGGTGAGTTCGGTGGCGCCGTTGCGGTTGATCCAGTCCGAGGTGTCCTTGGGAAACGGGTGCTTGGTGATGCCGATGAACGCTTCGGGGACTACGAAGTGCGCCGCCCCGGTGGCCGCCAATCCGATCCCGAACGCCTTGGGGAGAAACCCACCCGACTTCTTCGCCTTGCTCACTTGAAAATCCCCTGTTCTGCGCGTCGGCGCACCCGTCGCGCCGCTGCCACCAAGTTACGCAGTGATGGTTCGACTTGCCAGTATCGACGCGTTTTCAATCCACCGTCCGGGTTGGCCCACAACCGTTCGATGTCGATGGTCTTCGACGCCAGAGTGAGGAGTTCGTCGAGTTCGTCGATGTCGGGGATTCGCGCCGAACGGCTCTCGTAGATCCCCGGTCCGACGCCGTGACTCAGCACGTTCTCGGCCAGGGCGTCGAGCACCCATGCGATGGATCTCGTCGCGACGATTGCCGTCACGTCGCAGTCGAGCTGTTCGATGGCGTCGATCACTGCCGCTCGGGTCGAATAGGCGAGGTGCGTGTGAATCTGAGTCTCCGGTGCGGCACCGCCGGTCGCCAACCGGAAGGCGGCGACCGACCATCGCAGATACTCGTCGCGCCCTTTCTCCCGTAGCGGAAGCAACTCGCGCAGCGCAGGCTCGTCGACCTGGACGATGGCGATGCCTGCCTTTTCGAGGTCGGCGATTTCGTCACGAACGACAAGCGCTACCTGATCTGCTGTCTCGAAGAGCGGCTGGTCCTGGCGGACGAAGGAACGCGCCAGCATCGTAACGGGTCCGGTGAGAATTGCCTTGACCGGCTTGTCCGTCAGCGTCTGCGCGAACGCCGTCCATTCCACGCTCATCGGCTTCGGCCGCGCCACGTCGCCGTACAGGATCGGCGGCCGGACGCAGCGAGATCCGTAGGCTTGCACCCAGCCGTTGGTGGTGACGGCGAACCCGTCGAGAGCCTCGGCAAAGAACTGAACCATGTCGTTGCGCTCGATCTCACCGTTGACGAGCACGTCGAGACCGATGTCTTCCTGGAGTCGAACGACCTCCTCGATTTCGCTCTCGACCTGGCCCCGATAGTCCTCCTCGGAGATCCGGCCCTCCCCCAGTTCGTATCTCGCTTGCCTCATCGCGGTCGATTGGGGGAACGACCCCAGCGTTGTCGACGGCACGAGCGGCAGGTCCAATCTGGCCCGCTGCGCCACCTTGCGCTCGGCATACGGTGCCCGAACCCGCATGTCGTCGGTGATGTTGTACGTACGATGTCGGACTGCGTGCTTCTGCTTGAAGTGCACTTCCGTCGGACGCTGTCGCCACTTGTCCGACGGCCCGTCGGTGAGCGCCTTCGCCAGCGCCACGACTTCCGCCACCTTCTGCTTGGCGAAGGCGAGCCGGTCCGCGACGTTACCCTCGACGGCGTACTCGGACAGCACGTCGTACGGGACGTGCAGGAGCGTCGACGACGTCGAGACGACGAGGTCCGGACACACATGCCTGAGCCGTTCAAGGTAGTCGAGCACGACGTGGCGGTCGGCCCGCCAGACGTTGCGCCCGTTGATGACCCCGGCGTAGAGACGTTTGCGCTTCATTCCCGGAATCTCGGCGAGCTCCTCGGGCTTCATCCGTCCGGCGACGAGATCGAGGCCGATGGCCTCGATCTTGGTGGCGGCCAGGATCGGAAGTGCCGGACCGAGCGAACCGTACTGACCGGTCACCAGCAGGCGTGGGCGTAGCGCCGTCGTCGACAGTGTCGTGTACGCGACGTTCAATGCGGCCAGTTCGGCATCGGTTCGCTCACCGGTGAATGCAGGCTCGTCGAGCTGGATGCACGTCGCCCCGCGCTTGGCGAGAACCTCGAACAGTGCGCCGTACTGCGGCAGCAGGTCGTCGAGTCGATCGAGCGGCGAAAAGCCCTCTGCTGCAGCGGGTGCCGCCTTGGACATCAACAACAGCGACACCGGTCCGAGCACGACGGGTCGTAGCTCGATACCGCGGGCCATCGCCCGATCGAACTCGTCGACGAGTGTTTCTGCGTGCAGGGAGAAGACCGTCGACTCGTCGATCTCGGGCTGGCGGTAGTGGTAATTGGAATCGAAGTACCGCACCAGCTCCAACGGCGGTAGGTCGGCGCTGCCGCGAGCCAGGGTGAAGTAGAAGTCCAGTGGGTGCTGCTGATCCTGAAGAGATCTGAACCGAGTCGGGACTGCACCGAACAACAGGGCGTCGTCGAGTACGTGATCGTAGAACGAGAATGTGTTTCCAGGGACCTGCGTCAACCCGGTTGCGTGCAGTTCGCTCCACGTGTCTTCCTGGAGCGACCGAGCGACGGCTTCGAGAGATACTCGACTCGACCCGGCCGATGTCGTCTGACCGTGCCAGTACGCTTCCAACGCTCGCTTGAGTTCGCGCCGCGGCCCGATCCTTGGATAACCGAGGATGCTGGAACCGAAATCGCCTGTCACGCCGGCCATATCGGATCCTTTCCGGAGGTCGGCTCCGCTCGCACGATCCGAGCGCCTACCGTGCGACGCGACCGTTTTCGTATTGGTAGAAACCCGATCCGGTTTTCTTTCCCACCAGACCGGCCTCGACCATGCGCAGCAGGAGCGGCGGAGCCGAGAACAACGGTTCCTTGAATTCCGAATACATCGAATCCGCGATGGATTTCACGGTGTCGAGCCCGACGAGGTCGGCCAGAGCCAACGGTCCCATCGGATGCGCGAGACCGAGCACCGTCGCCTTGTCGACATCTTCTTTGGTCGCGAACCCGGACTCCACCATGCGAATGGCCGAGAGCAGGTACGGCACCAACAGAGCGTTGACCACGAAGCCGGATCGGTCAGCCGAACGGACGACCTGTTTGCCGAGCGTCTCGCCGGCGAACTTCTCGGCTCGCTCGGCGACGGCCTGGCTGGTCTTGAGGGTGGTGACCAGCTCCACGAGCGGGAGCACCGGCACCGGATTGAAGAAGTGCATTCCGACGACGCGGTCGGGTGCTGCGGTCGCGATACCCAGCTTCATGATCGGGATCGACGACGTGTTCGAGGCGAGGACGGCGTTCGGGTCCGTCACCACCGAGTCGAGCTCGGCGAAGATGTCGGCCTTGACCTTCTCGTCTTCGAGTACCGCTTCGACGACCAGCTGACGGTCCGCGAAGTCACCGAGGTCGGAGGTGAACCGCAGCCGCCACGCTGCCTGCTCACGCTCGCGTTCGGTGATCTTTCCGCTGCTGACACCGCGGTCCAACGACCGCAGGATGCGTGCGCGTCCTGCGGCCGTCAGCTCACGAGTCGGTTCGTAGACCAGCACATCGACGTGGGCACGTGCGCAAACCTCTGCGATGCCGGCGCCCATCTGTCCGGCGCCGATTATGCCTACACGTTGAATCTTCTCGCTGGTCACGACAGCTCCCTGGTACTCGTTAGGCAGTGCGGATCAGTGGAACTGGCCCTCTTCGGTCGAGCCCTTGAGAGCTGCCGTCGAGGTGTTGGGATCGACCGTGGTGGCGATGCGGTCGAAGTAGCCTGCGCCGACCTCACGCTGGTGCTTGATGGCGGTGAAGCCACGCTCTTCTGCAGCCTTGAACTCGCGCTCCTGCAGGTCGACGAACGCGGTCATGCCTTCGCGGGCGTAGCCGTGTGCCAGGTCGAACATGCCGTAGTTGAGCGAGTGGAAGCCTGCGAGCGTGATGAACTGGAACTTGAAGCCCATCGCGCCGAGCTCCTTCTGGAACTTCGCGATGGTCGCGTCGTCCAGGTGTGCCTTCCAGTTGAACGAAGGCGAGCAGTTGTAGGCGAGAAGCTGATCCGGGAACTCGCTGCGAACGGACTCGGAGAACTTCTTGGCAACCTCGAGATCCGGAACGCCGGTCTCCATCCAGATGAGGTCGGCGTACGGTGCGTATGCCTTCGCGCGGGCGATGCACGGCTCGATGCCGTTCTTCACGCCGAAGAAGCCTTCGGCGGTGCGGGTTCCGTCGAGGAACTCCTGGTCACGCTCGTCGACATCGGACGTGATGAGGGTTGCGGCCTCGGCGTCGGTGCGAGCGATGATGACCGAGGGGACGTCGGCGACGTCGGACGCGAGGCGTGCCGAGGTCAGGGTGCGGATGTGCTGCTGGGTCGGGATCAGAACCTTGCCGCCGAGGTGGCCGCACTTCTTCTCCGAAGCGAGCTGATCCTCCCAGTGAACGCCTGCGGCGCCGGCAGCGATCATGGCCTTCTGCAGCTCGTACGCGTTCAGCGCGCCACCGAAACCTGCTTCGGCGTCGGCGACGACGGGTGCGAGCCAGTTGCTGACGGACGAGTCACCCTCGACCTTGGCGATCTCGTCGGCGCGCAGCAGAGCGTTGTTGATGCGGCGAACGACGGACGGCACCGAGTTAGCCGGGTAGAGGCTCTGGTCGGGGTAGGTGTGGCCGGAGAGGTTGGCATCACCGGCGACCTGCCAACCGGACAGGTAGATGGCCTTGAGGCCTGCGCGGACCTGCTGAACGGCCTGGTTACCGGTGAGGGCACCCAGCGAGTTGATGTAGTCCTCGTTGTTGACGAGATCCCAGAGGATCTCCGAGCCACGACGAGCGAGAGTTGCCTCTTCGACGACGGTGCCCTGCAGCTGGGAAACCTGCTCGGCGGTGAAGTTACGTGTCACGCCGTTCCAGCGGGGGTTGGTGTCCCAATCCTGCTGGATCTCTTCGGTGGTCTTCGGGGTGCCGGTGGTCGACATCGTCAGCTCCAGTCTCTTTTTTCTGATTCTGTTCGGCCGGCTCGTGCGTAATTCTTCACACCGTTGCCAGGCCCTGCGGGTGTTCCTCAAAACAATGGCACACCCAAAAAGGCCCGTCTACCTGTTGCTAGTGCCAATCTCGGCTATGTTTTCGCATGCGGTTGCTAATGTTGCGAAGATTGGCGTTGCGCAAACCTCGCCCATCGGACAGGGTTGGTTACTCGCCGGTAGGACGAAACCGCAGTTCATGAACGCAATTAACTCAATCGCACCACGCCCGATAACCTGCACCGACCATATGGTTTGTTTCTTGTCTGAATCGAGCCAGATGAACAGGTAAGTGTGAGCGCAATCACGTCGGCTCCAGAGCATCCCCGCCGCGCAAAAGCACGTGCGTTCGCGTAGAACGAGGACTCAGCCGCTCGCCAACAGCCCTCCTCCTCGCAAAAGCACGTGCGTTTGCGTCGTGCCAAGCCCGAGCCGCCCCCCGCCACGCAAAAGCACGTGCGTTCGCGTCGAACCAGGGCCGAGCCGACCCCCGCCACGCAAAAGCACGTGCGTTCGCGTAGAACCAAGGCCGGCCGACCCCCGCCACGCAAAAGCACGTGCGTTCGCGTAGAACCAAGTCCGGCCGCCCGAACAAGTGCTCCACACACACGAACGCGCACGCTCGCACACAGAGCTGTGTGCGAGCGTGCGCGTTCCGGAAAAGACTTACCGCTGCGCGGCGACCCGAACCGACGCCGGGGACGCCGACGACGCCGACGACGCCACGAGGGTGCTGGCGCCTGCCGTCTTGCGTCCGCTGGCGACGACTCCGAGGACGCCGATCGCCGCGATGATCACTCCACCGACGAGCGCGAACATGTCGGCGGTCATCAGTCCGGCGGGGAAGGCAAGAACCACGGGCGAGAGTGCGAGCATCAGCCCGAGCACGACGTGCGCCCAGTGGCTCGACCTCGACGCGCTCGACATGGCCCACAGTGCAGTTCCGGCGGAGATCATTCCGAGGACGAGGATGGCTCCGGACACTCCGGTGTCTCCACCTACCGGCAGCCAAATCGTGGACGCCACCAGGACGACCCCGGTGACCAACACGATTGCATCGCGTGAAACTTCACGAAGATTGTCTGACATGAGCGTCTCCCTCTTAGTTACCTGTGCGAACAAGCACGTATACCGGTATACGCCCATCCAGCTCCATCTGTTCCCCTGGACCCCCGAATTGTGATGCAAGAGCCAAATCGTGACGAGTAAACCCGGTAGCCAACGTTGTTAAGCAACGGCTTCGCAGGCGTAACCTGGGCGCATGTCCAAGACTTTCGTCGGCGCGCGGCTGCGACAGCTGCGTACCGAACGAAAGATGAGCCAGGTCGCTCTGGCCGGTCAGCTCGAGATCTCGGCGAGCTATCTGAACCAGATCGAGCACGACGTTCGTCCGCTCACCGTTCCGGTATTGCTGCGTATCTCCGAGGTGTTCGGCGTCGACACGTCGTTCTTCTCGTCCGAGGACGACACTCGCCTCGTCGCCGAATTACGCGAGGTCGCTCTCGACCAGGACATGGGGATCGCTGCGGATGCCCACGAAATTGCCCAGATGGTGTCCTCGCACCCTCAGCTCGCCCGGGCGATGGTGAACATGCACCGCCGCTACCGCAATACGACGGCTCAGCTGGCCGCCGCTACCGAGGAGCGCTTCAGCGACGGCAGTGGCAGCGGTTCGATCAGCAAACCGCACGAGGAAGTACGCGATTACTTCTATCAGCGCCAGAACTATCTGCACGAGCTGGACACTGCGGCAGAGGAGTTGACGTCGAGAATCCGGTTCCACCGCGCGGATGTGGGTGGAGAGATCGCGAAGCGGCTGCAATCGGTGCACGAGGTGCAGATCGTCAATCGCATCGACCTCGGCGAGAACGTGCTGCACCGGTTCGATCCCGAGACACGGTTGCTCGAGATCTCGCCTCATCTGTCGGGTGGGCAGAAGGTCTTCAAGTTCGCGGCCGAGTTGGCTTACCTCGAATGCGCCGATCTCCTCGACCGGATGGTCGACGAGGGTGGGTTCACCAGCGACGAATCTCGCAAGCTCGCGAAGCTCGGTTTCGCGAACTACTTCGCCGCGGCGACGGTGCTGCCGTACCACCAGTTCCATGACGTCGCCGAGGATTTTCGATACGACGTCGAGCGTTTATCGGCCTTCTTCTCGGTCAGTTTCGAGACGATCTGCCACCGATTGTCCACCCTGCAGCGTCCGAAGGTTCGGGGTGTTCCGTTTTCCTTCGTCCGCGTCGACCGCGCGGGCAATATGTCGAAGAGGCAGTCCGCCACCGGGTTTCACTTCTCGTCCAGTGGTGGAACCTGCCCTCTATGGAATGTCTACGAGACGTTCGCCTATCCCGGCAAGATCATGACTCAGATCGCCGAGATGCCGGACGGCCGCAGCTATCTGTGGATCGCCCGCACCGTCGAGCGTCGTGCCGCGCGCTACGGGCAGCCCGGCAAGACGTTCGCGATCGGCCTCGGTTGCGAGATCCGTCATGCCTCGCGGTTGGTGTACGCCGACGGCCTCGATCTACACGGATCGACCGTCGCCACCCCGATCGGCGCCGGGTGCCGCGTCTGCGAACGCTCGAACTGCCCGCAGCGTGCATTCCCACCGCTCGGAAAAGCGCTCGACATCGACGAGCACCGCAGTTCGGTGTCGCCGTACCTGGTGCGCTGACGCCGAGCGCCGAAAACTACTGCGCGGTGAAGCCCTTGGCTCGGTCCTTGTCCTCGGAGCCCCACAGGGTCGTCGACACCTCGGCCTTGACCAACGGAATCACTTCCTCGGCGAACCGTCGTACCGTGTCCTTCTGCTTCTCGAAATCCAGTACGTGGTTGATCGACACCGACTGGAAGTCGTGCCCGTAGCTCTGGTGGTAGTCGAGGATCTTCTGCGCAACCCGCTCGGGTGAGCCGACGAGCGCCGGACCGCGTTCGACGGCCTCTTCGATGGTCCGGAAGCTGGTGACCTTGCCCTTCGCCGCTGGATCATGCTTTCTTTTGTCCTGCTGCGCGACGATACCCTCGTAGATCGGCCGGAACTCCTCGATCGCCCGCTCGGTGGTATCGGCCAGAAACAGTCCGCCGGAACCGGATCCGACGTAGGCCTTGTCCGGATCGTGGCCGTAGGCTCGGTATTGCTGGCGATAGCGATCGATCAGAATCTTGTAGTTCTCGCGCGGCTGAAAGGCATTCGCGGTGACGATCGGATCGCCCCATTTTGCCGCCAGGTCGACTGCTTCGATGGACGTCGCCGAACCGTGCCAGATACGGAACGGGCCGTCGAACGGGCGCGGGAGGGTGGTGGCGTCGGTCAGCGAATGCCGATGCGTGCCGGTCCAATCGACGTGCTCCTCGCGAATCAGTCGGCGCAGGAGTTCGTAGTTCTCGGTGAGATAGTCGTACTGCTTGGAAATATCGAGGCCGAACAACGGGTACTGCAGCGCCTCGTTGCCTTTGCCGATCACGATTTCGAGACGACCGCGGCTGAGCTGGTCGATGGTGGAGAAGTCCTCGGCAACCCGAATCGGATCGAGGACCGATACGACGGATACGCCGGTGGACAACAGGATTCGCTCGGTAGCCTGCGCGATGGCACCGAGAACGACCGTCGGCGACGAGGACAGAACGTCACCGGCGTGACGTTCACCGACGGAGTACGAGTCGAATCCGCATTGCTCGGCCAGTACCGCGATCTCCACGACTCGGTTCAGACGGTCGGATGCGTGAACCACTTCCCCGGTGACGGGGTGCGGCGGGTTGAAGATGATGTCGAGAATCTGGAAACGCACGGTACTTCTTTCTTGTTCGGAGAGTCAGCCTCGACGCCACGGGCTCCGGTCCGATGATCCTCCGCGCCGCGGCATCGGCACAGAGTTCGCCTCAGCGTGATTCTTTCGTCAGCGCTCCGGCGGCAGCGAACGCCTTGGCGCGACGGGCGAGCGACGGCGGGGCTGCGGGCTCACCCTCCCACAGGCGGTAGAGGGTGGACAGGCTGAGCACAACGCGCTCCGGCGAATCCCATTCGGCGAACTGTGCGAACTCCTTGGACTGCATCATGTTTCGTGCAGCGTGAGTGGACTCCACGCCGGCATCGAAATGCTCACGGCCTGCGGAGTCGACCCATGTCCAGTAGTCGCGCAAGGCTGTGATCTCGACGGTCGAACACAGCGGACCGTGTCCAGGCACGTAGACCGCGGCATCGAGGGCAAGCAGGTGGTCGATCGCGTCGATCCAATTTCCGAGCGGCCCGTGCCACAAGATGGGCGTCGACCCGATGAAGAGGAGGTCACCGGCGAACACCACACCGGCGTCGGGCACATGGGCGATCAGATCGCCGACGGTGTGGGCCGGACCGAGGTATCGCAGCCGCACGTCTCGGCTACCGGCGGCGAGTTCGTCGGTCACCTCGAACGAACGATCCGGCAGCCGCGGACGCTTCCGTGGAAAGACGGCGCCGCCGCGGACACGATTCATGTAGCCGCCCATCGCGCCGAGAGGCCCGGGAACCCAGCCGACCAGTGAGCCGAGCGAGGCGAACGCATGCACGCCCGCCGGAGGTGTTTCTTCCTTCATGGCCCGGAGCGAAGCGGCGCTGGTGGTGATGCGGGCACCGGCGGGCACGGTGTCGTTGCCCCACCAGTGGTCTCCGTCGGAGTGAGTGTTGACGACCTCGGTGATCGGGGCGTTGTCGACCAGTGTCGCTGTCTTCTCGGCGATCCGCCGCGCCCGGTCGGTGTCCCAGACGGTGTCGATCACCATCGACGCGGTCCCCGGGTCGACCAGGAGGCCTGTATTGGTCTGACCCCAGCTTCCCGGCTCCCACAGGAAGGCCCACACGTTGTCGGCGATCTGTGTCGGTCCGATGTCGGTGCTCATGGGAAAAGACCGTACCTGGCCGGCGTGGTGACCCCCGCCACTTCGTCCCGTCGGGTTGCAACCGAATCGACATCTTGTCGGGTAGCGAAGATCACGGACCGGGTGCAGGCTTTGCAGAACCGAAATATGTGAAGGGATGAACACAATGGCTGTGCAGGTCCTGCAGAACTTCATCGGCGGCGAGTTCGTGACGCCCTCGGGCACCGAGATTCTCGATGTGGTGAACCCGGTCGACGAGCAGGTTGTCGCCCACTCCCCTATCTCCGACGCCTCCGACGTCGACGCCGCGATGGCAGCGGCGAAGAACGCGTTCAAGACCTGGGGCCGCACGACGCCGGGTGAGCGGCAGAAGGTTCTGTTGAAGCTGGCCGACGCAATCGAAGCTGCGAGCGACGAACTCGTCGACGCGCAGAGCCGCAATACCGGTCAGCCGAAAGCGACCATCGCAGCCGAGGAGATCACGGTTGGCGCGGATCAGATTCGTTTCTTCGCCGGCGCGGCACGGATGCTGGAGGGCAAGTCCGCGGGTGAGTACATGGACGGCTTCACCTCATATGTTCGGCGCGAACCGCTGGGCGTCGTCGGGCAGGTCACTCCCTGGAACTACCCGTTCATGATGGCGATCTGGAAGATCGGCCCGGCGCTGGCCGCGGGAAACACGATCGTGCTCAAGCCGAGTGATACGACGCCGGAAAGCACTCTGGTGCTGGCCAAGATCTCCAAGGGCATCATTCCCGACGGTGTCTTCAACGTGGTCCTTGGCAACGGCGGCACCGGCGCCGCCATCGTCGAACACAAGACTCCGGCGTTGGTCTCGATCACCGGTTCGGTTCGCGCGGGCATCGCTGTCGCGGTCGGTGCGGCCAAGCAACTCAAGCGCGCTCACCTCGAGCTCGGGGGCAAGGCGCCTGCAGTGGTGTTCGACGACGTCGACGTGGCGAAGACCGCCGACGGTATCGCCGAGGCCGCCTTCTTCAATGCAGGCCAGGACTGCACAGCCGTGACCAGGGTGTTGGTCCACGAGTCCATCCACGACACGCTCGTCGACGCGCTCGTCGCCAAGGCAAGGACGCTGAAGGTCGGATTGCCGGACGATCCCGACACGTTCCTCGGACCGCTGAACAACGTGAACCACTTCGGCCAGGTCGTCTCCAAGGTGGAGGGCATCGGACCGCACGCCACTATCGTCACCGGTGGAAAGCGCATCGGCGACACCGGTTTCTTCTTCGAACCCACCATCGTCACCGGAGTCCAGCAGTCCGATCCCATCGTCCAGGAGGAGACGTTCGGTCCGGTCCTCACCGTCCAAAAATTCACCGACGAGGACGAGGCCATCGAGCTCGCCAACGACGTCGAATTCGGCCTCGCGTCGAGCGTCTGGACCTCCGATCACGGACGGACGCTGCGGTTGTCGGCTGCGCTCGATTTCGGAGCGGTCTGGATCAACTGCCACATCCCGCTCGTCGCGGAGATGCCCCACGGCGGTTTCAAGTATTCGGGCTACGGAAAGGATCTGTCGGCCTACGGTGTGGAGGACTACACCCGAATCAAGCACGTGATGAGTTCGACGGAGTCCAACTGACATGACTTTTCACCCCCTGAACCCACTGTCCACCGACGAGTTCACTTCGGTTGCCGCAACTCTCGCCCGTGATCACGCCGTCGGCGACGGCTGGCGCTACGCATCGATCGAGATGATCGAACCGTCCAAGGCAGAGATCGCGGCGTTCGATGCCGATGGCTCCAGGCCTGCGCGCCGGGCAGTCGTCGTGGCGTTGAACAGCGCCGACAACACGACGTTCAAAGCC
Source organism: Rhodococcus sp. (in: high G+C Gram-positive bacteria) (assembly GCF_023264675.1). GTDB lineage: Bacteria > Actinomycetota > Actinomycetes > Mycobacteriales > Mycobacteriaceae > Rhodococcoides. Next base: position 37,933 of record NZ_JAHFVG010000039.1, on the reverse strand, counting down.
GTCGTCTCGCTGGACGAACTCGTCACCGAATCGTGGACCCACATCCCCGGCGTCCAGCCCAACTTCACCGTCGACGAGTGGGAAGAGGCCGACGCCGCGCTGCGGGCCAACCCCGATGTCATTGCGGCGCTGGCAGATCGGGGCATCACCGACCTCGACCTCGTGTTCATGGACACCTGGACGTACGGCGAGGCGGTCACTCCGGAGAAGTACAAGGGCAGGCGTCTCGGCTGGTCCGACACCTGGGTCAAAGCAGCGGAAGGCGCAAACCCCTACGCCGGGCCGGTCGGCGGACTGCACTGCATCATCGACGTCAACACGATGGAACTGCTCGAGATCGAGGACACCTACCGCGTCGAGCGGCCGGAGATCATGGGTGAGTACACCCCACGCCACATCCCCGAGCGCATCCGAAATGCCAGCACGAGGCCGCCGTTGAAGCCGCTCGAGATCACCCAACCCGAAGGCCCGTCCTTCGAGCTCGACGGCAACCTGCTGACGTGGCAGAACTGGTCGCTGCGCGTGGGCTTCAACTACCGCGAGGGTATGACCCTGCATGCGGTGACGTACAACGACAACGGGAACGTTCGGTCCGTCGCCAATCGAATGTCGTTCGCGGAGATGGTGGTTCCGTACCGCGATCACAGCGAGGACCACTATCGCCGCACGGCATTCGACATCGGTGAGTGGGGCCTCGGCTTCATGACCACCTCACTCGAACTGGGCTGCGACTGTCTCGGCGAGATTCGCTACCTCGACGCCGTGCTGCACAACAGCAAGGGTGAGCCGTACACCATCACCAACGCCATCTGCATCCACGAAGAGGACAACGCCGTTCTGTGGAAGCACATCGATCACGACGCAGGCGCCGAGGTACGACGCATGCGCCGGCTGACGGTCAGCTTCCACGCGACCGTCGCGAACTACGAGTATCTCGTCTATTGGCGTTTCTACCAGGACGGGAACATCGAGTGCGAGGTCCGGGCAACCGGAATCATGGTGGTCACTCACTTCGCCGAAGGTGGGACGTTCTCCTCGGGCACTCTCGTCGACAACCGCACCTACGCGCCGTTCCACCAGCACTTCCTGGTCGCCCGCCTTGATCTCGACGTCGACGGCACCGAGAACACCGTCTACGCCAGTGAGACACAGCAGGTCCCGATGGGGCCGGACAACCCGTACGGTCTCGCCCTCACTCAGGTCAACACCCCACTGACGACGGAGACCGAGGGCAAACAGGATTACGACTGGAACACCCAGCGGGCATGGAAGGTCGTCAACGACAACGTCACCAACGGTCTAGGTACCCACCCGGCGTACAAACTGGTTCCGGGCGCGGCCATTCCGTCGATGTTCGATCCGGCGTCGCCGGTCTTCCAGCGGGCGCAGGTCATCGGCCACACCGTGTGGGTCACGCCGAACTCTCCTGACGAGCGCTGGCCCAGTGGCGAATTCGTCAACCAGAGCGGCATCGACCATGGCTTACCGGAGTGGACAGCGGCGGATCGGTCCATCGAGAACACCGACGTCGTCGTCTGGTACACCTTCGGCATCCACCACATCACCCGGCCCGAGGACTGGCCGGTCATGCCAGCGGACACAGTCTCGTTCTGGCTCAAGCCATTCGGATTCTTCGATCGCAACCCCTCTCTCGATGTGCTGCCGTCACCGCCGAAGGCGTGCCACACCGATTCGGATTCCTGTCACTAGAAGGGCTCTTTCATGCGCCTGATCGTCGGCTATCAAGCAACACCGAGTGGCGAGGACGGCATCGCGCTCGCCGCTGTCCTCGCGCGAACCCTGGACGCAGCGCTCGACATCTGCATCGTCTTGCCGTGCGAGCGGCCGGTGCCCTCGAAGGCACCGGTCGAGGTGGCCTACGAGAAGATTCTCGTCGATCAGGCCACCGAGTGGCTTGCCGATGCCATGACCTTCGTCCCGGAGGACATCTCCGCCGAAGGTCACCTGCTGTTCGACGAATCGTTCGCGCAGGGCCTCATCGATATCGCCACCGAACGCGACGCCTACATGATCGTCGTCGGCGCCGCGAGCGACGGTCTGCTCGGGCGGCACGCGATCGGCAGCGTCACCAGTGAGCTGCTGCACGTCGCGCACGTTCCATTGGCGCTCGCGCCCCGAGGGACGCGGCACAGCACGGTGGGCCGAATCCGCGAAATCACCTGTGCCGTCGGTAATCGTCCCGGCGCGGAAGCGTTGACCAAGGCCGCCTACGACCTCAGCGCCAAGGCGTCGCTGCCCATCCGGTTGCTGTCGCTGGTGTCGATCGACAGCCGACCAGCCGGCGCGGACACCTCGTCGAAGGCCACGCGCGAGCGTGATCTCGCGAAAGCGGAGGACAACTTGTCGCGTGCACGGTCCGCTCTGCCCGAAGGCACAGCCGTCACCTCACTCGTGGCCGAGGGCAGCGGGATCGAGAAAGCCGTCACCTCGCTCGACTGGCACGACGGCGACGTCCTGATGGTCGGGTCGAGCAGACTCGGGCAGCCGCGTCGACTGTTCCTCGGTTCCACCGCAGCGAAAATCCTTCGCGTGCTTCCCGTCCCGATGATCGTCGTACCGCGCGGTGAAGGAGATCGATCATGAAGGAGACTCACGAGATTCAGGTCGAGTCCAAGGGACTGTCCGCCGGCCAGCTCGGGCTGCTTGCCAGCGTCGTCCTCGGTATCTCGACCATCGCCCCCGCCTATGCTCTGACGGCGTCCCTCGGCCCGACGGTATCCGAGGTAGGCGTGCATCTTCCGGCCATCTTCATCGTCGGTTTCATTCCGATGTTGTTGGTGGCCTTGGGTTACCGTGAACTCAACGCAGCGGAACCGGACAGTGGTACCTCGTTCACCTGGGCGTCGAAGGCCTTCGGCCCGTACATCGGGTGGATGGGTGGTTGGGGGCTGATCGCCGCCACGATCATCGTGCTCTCGAACCTCGCGGGCGTGGCCGTCGACTTCTTCTATCTCTTCCTGGCCCAGGTGACCAGCAACGATTCCCTGGCCGACCTCTCCGGCAACAAGCCCGTCAACATCGCGACCTGCCTGATCTTCATGGCACTGTCCGCCTGGCTCTGCTATCGCGGCATGCAGGAAACCAAGATCGTCCAGTACACGATGCTCACCTTTCAGCTGGTCGTGATGGCCTGGTTCATCATCGCCGCATTCGTCAAGATCGGTCAGGGCGACGGCGCGGACGACATCAGCTTCAGCCTCAGCTGGTTCGATCCGTTCGGCATCGAGAGTTTCTCGGCATTCACGGCCGGACTGTCGCTCTCGATCTTCATGTACTGGGGCTGGGATGTCTGCTTGACGGTCAACGAGGAGACCGCGGGCAGCGCGAAGGTCCCCGGTCGCGCGGCCCTGGTGACCGTCTTCTTCATCATCGTCCTGTATTTGCTGACGGCGGTCGCGACATTGCTGTTCGCCGGTACCGGGGACACCGGAAACGGTCTTCAGAATCCCGACACCACCGACAACGTGTTCGCCGCGCTGGCGAGTCCGGTCATGGGTCCGTTCGCCGTGTTGCTCTCGCTGGCCGTGCTCAGCAGTTCGGCCTCGTCCCTGCAGGCGACGTTCATCTCTCCGGCTCGCACCCTGCTCGCCATGGGGCACTACAAGGCAATCCCCGAACGATTCGCCTCCATCACACCGCGATTCAGCACACCGGGCTTCGCGACGATCGTGGCAGGCGTCGCCTCGGCAGGTTTCTACGCCGTCATGCGTGTGGTCAGCGACAACGTTCTGACCGACACCATCGCGGCGCTCGGCCTGATGATCTGCTTCTACTACGGCATCACGGCGTTCGCCTGTGTCTGGTATTTCCGGGACGAACTGTTCACCGGTGTTCGGAACTTCTTCTTCAAGTTCCTCGCCCCGCTACTGGGCGGGGTCGGCATGGTCGTGGTGTTCGTTCAAACATCGGTCGACGCCTGGGATCCCGAGTTCGGAAGCGGTTCGTCGATCTTCGGAATCGGCATGGTGTTCGTCATCGGCGTCGGCATCATCCTGCTCGGCGTCGTGCTGATGCTCGTCATCGCTGTACGGATGCCCGAGTTCTTCAAGGGTCAGGTCTTGAAGAAGGACACCCCGGCGCTCGTCATCGAGGACTGAGCCCGGCCAGCAGCGCGTGAAGCCCGAATTCGAAGGCATCTTCGGATCGGGCTTCACGCGTATCGGCAGTGTCGAGCGCTGCCCGGAATTCGGGGCCGACCTCGTCACTGCTCTCCCAGGGAGCGTCCGGCGCGGCGAGATCGAGAGCGGACCCGAGGACGAAGCTGTCGAGGACGGTGATCACGCGCAGCACGTCGACCGGTCCGAAGCCGGCCTCGGTGAGCACGCGGGCAAGAGTGTTGTACATGCCGAACGCGGCGCTGTTGTTCACGGCCTGCGCGGTCAGCAGCGGGATGAGGCGGGGATAACGGCCGTAGCTGTTTCGGTACCCCCGCGCGATCTGCCCGACGGCCTCTCGCCATCCGGTGCCGTCCGCGGGCATCTCCACCTCGGACATGGCGCGCCCACGCAGGAGTTCGACGATGGCGTCGCGGCCGGATACGTGGTTGTACAACGAAGACGGGCTTACTTTCAGCTTCTTGGCCAGCTGAGGCATGGTGAAGCCGCCGGATTCCTCGACCAGATCGAGAGCCGCCGTCGTGATGCGGTCCAGGTCGAGCAAGGGTGCGGACGGTCGTCCCACGAGTTTTTTCTCCGCATCTGTTGCATGAGAGCCAGACGTCCACCATACTTAACGAATCACATTCGTTTTAACAGGAGTCCCGATGCAGACCCTCACGAATCTCACCGCCCCCGAGGCGTTGTCACGCACCACCGCGACCGACCGCACACCGCTGCGCGTGGGCCTGGTGCAACACCGCTGGAATCCCGACGCCGACGCCCTGCGCCAGGAACTTCTGGACGCCATCAAGGATGCCGCCGACCTCGGCGCCACGGTGGTGTTCCTTCCGGAGATCGCACTGCTGAGATACCCCGCCGACACCCGCGCACCGGCAAATCCCGGTGACGACGCCGAGGAACTACTGACGGGGCCGACGTTCTCGCTGGCCGCCGAGGCCGCGCGCTCGAACGGCATCGTCGTCCACGCGTCGTTGTACGAGAAATCCGCCGCCGACGACGGGCTCGGCTTCAACACCGCGATCATGGTCGGCCCGACCGGAGAACTGCTCGCTCGCACGAGGAAGCTGCACATCCCCATCTCGGCGGGGTACTACGAGGACACCTACTTCCGCCCGGGGCCCGCGGACGATCCGTACCCCGTGTACTCGCCGGAGGGACTGAACGGCGCCCGCATCGGGTTGCCGACGTGCTGGGACGAATGGTTCCCCGAGGTCGCGCGCAGCTATTCACTCGGCGGCGCCGAGATCCTCGCCTACCCGACGGCTATCGGCTCCGAGCCGACGTTTCCGAAGTTCGACACGCAGCCGCTGTGGCAGCAGGTCATCGTCGCCAACGGAATCTCGAGCGGGCTGTTCATGGTGGTCCCCAATCGGTGCGGCGACGAAGGCGAAATCACCTTCTACGGTTCATCGTTCATCTCCGACCCGTACGGCCGCGTGCTCGTCCAAGCGCCGCGCGACGAGCCTGCGGTGCTCGTCGCCGATCTCGACCTGGACCAGCGTCGGGACTGGCTCGAACTTTTCCCGTTCCTGCTCACCCGCCGGCCCGACACGTACGGCAGGCTGACCGACCCCGTCGACACGGCCCACCCGTATGGCGACGGCCACGCAGCTACCGCGGTCGTCAAATGACATACCTCATGCCGGCGGAAACCGCGCCTCAGGACAAAGTGTGGATGGCGTTTCCCTGTGAGGGCTACTCTCTCGGCGACACCGAGACCGCAAAGGACGAAGCCAGGTCCACCTGGGCGGCCGTCGCGCACGCAATTCTGGAGTTCGAACCGGTGACGATGGTCGTCGATCCCTCGGAGGTGGCACTCGCACGCAAGTACCTCTCCGCGGACGTCGAGATCGTCGAAAAGCCGTTGAACGACGCCTGGATGCGCGACATCGGCCCCACGTTCGTTCACGCCGACGACGGTTCGGTCGCAGCGGTCGACTGGGTGTTCAACGGCTGGGGCGCGCAGGACTGGGCGCAGTGGGACAAGGACTCGAAGATCGGCAGGTTCGTCGCCGAAACTGCCGGTGTCGAGCGGGTGGCGTCGCCGATGGTCAACGAGGGCGGCGGCATTCAGGTCGACGGCACCGGCACCGTGTTGGTCACCGAGACAGTGCAATTGGATTCCGGTCGCAATCCGGAGCTATCGAAGGCAGACGTCGAGGCCGAACTCGCGCGCACCATCGGCGCGAAGCATGTCATCTGGCTGCCCCGGGGCCTGACCAGGGACTCGGAGCGCTTCGGCACCCGCGGCCATGTGGACATCGTTGCGTCCATTCCGACGCCGGGAACCGTGATGGTTCACGTTCAGCGTGATCCGACGCATCCCGATTTCGAGGTGAGCAAAATTGTGCTGGACACGCTGCGTAACTCGCACGACGGGTACGGCAACGAGTGGACGATCGTGGAAATGCCTGCGCCGGAAACACTGAAGGATGCCGAGGGATTCGTCGACTACAGCTACATCAACCACCTCGTCGTGAACGGCGGTGTGATTGCGTGCAGTTACGACGATCCGGTCGACGGCGAGGCGAAATCGATTCTGCAGCAGGTGTATCCGGGACGCAAGGTGGTGACGGTCGATGCGCGACCCATCTTCGAGCGCGGCGGCGGCATCCACTGCATCACCCAGCATCAGCCGTCTCCTCGCTAGATCTCTCCGGCTTCGAACCGCGCGTTGCGCTTACGCATCCGGCGGATGATCAGGATCACGGCTCCTCCGCCGATGACGGCGCCGACGAACCCACCGACCCACGAGCTCGCCTCGGCTCTGAAATCCGGCTGAAGGCGGGCGAGAACACCGAAGTACCCGACGAGCAGTAGTGCGGAAACCACGAATCCGCGCAATCGCCACACCCTCGACGCGGTGTAGATGTCGACGTTACGCGAGCGCGCATAGCCGATCGTCAACACACTGATGACTGTCGTGGTGATCAGAATTCCCAAGCTGATCCACGCGCCGGTCACCCCCGCGAGCCACGGAAGAATCGCTGCGCCGATCGTCGCTGTCCACGAGAACAGCTGAAAGCCGATGGCGCTGGCCTCGTTCCACACATCACGCTGGCGTTCGTCGTCGTAGAACTCGTCGTCGAGATCCCCGACGACCCGCAAAGCCTTGATGAAAACGTTCATCTCGATCACCCTTCTTTCTCGAGCTCGAGCAGCTCTGCCGCTTCGGCGCGTGCATCGCCTTCATGATTCAGACGTCGCTTGCGGAGGATGCCGTACACCCCGCAGCCGCCGCCGACACAAGTGCCGATCGCCATGCCGATGAAGATCGAGGAACCGGCATCGGCGAGTTTCACGAACAGTGTTGCGATCGCCGACAGAGCCGCAATCAGGTACAGACCGGTGGCCGTCACGACTCGGGGAGTCAGCAACGATTGCGAGGTATACAGGTCCAGTCCGCGGGCCCTGGCATAGGACACCACGACTGCACTGATAGTCACGAACACGATCAGAATCCCCAGCGTGATCCAGCTCCCGGTCACCCCGGCGACCCACGGCAGGATGCAGCACGCGATCAGCGACACCCAGTAGAACAGCTGGAACCCGACGGCGGATGCCTCGTTCCACACGTCACGTTGTCGTTCGTCGTCGTAGAACTCGTCGTCCAGGTCGCCGACGAAGCGCATGGTGCTGATGAACATGGTCGTCACTCTCCTTCTCCGAACAATGTCTCGACAGTGGTGTCCAGGGCCTTCGCAAGCTTCAGTGCCAGATAGACACTCGGGGCGTAGTCGCCGCCTTCGACCGAGACGATGCTTTGCCTACTGACTCCGCATGCCTTTCCCAGCTCCGCCTGCGTGAGCCTCGCAGCCTTCCGGAACTCACGCACCGCATTACTCTTCAGCGCGTTGGTCATGACAAAAGTCAACTCCACTTGTCAAAATATGTCAACCCTGCTTGTCATTTCTAGTACGCCTGTCGCAACGACGTCCACAACCGGCGATACCTCTCGAAGCGGGTCCCGATCCGGATGGGCAGTGCCCCAGCATGTTTACAGCGCGGTAACGCACGAAACGAACTCGTCACCGCAGAACATACCCGCGCAATACTTTCCCTTTACTGTCTGCAATCGCGAATACAACTCCGTATACAGGCGAAAGGCCACAAAGATGCCTGCTCTTCCTTCTCACAATTTCGCCAGGCGCGCGCTGGTTGCTCCGGCCGCGTTGGCAATGGTCGGCTTGGCGCTCACCGCCTGCGGCAGCAAGGCCAGTGACACTGCATCCGGCGACGGAGGCACCACGGCCGAGTCCTGCGTCGACACCTCGGGAAGCACCATCAAGGTCGGATCTCTCAACTCACTGTCCGGCACCATGGCCATCAGCGAAGTGACCGTGCGTGATTCGATTGCACTGGCCATCGAGGAAATCAATGCCTCCGGCGGCGTCAACGGCAAGCAGATCGAGGTAGTCGCCGAAGACGGCGCCTCCGAACCGACCGTATTCGCCGAGAAGGCCGAGAAGCTCATCAGCAGCGATTGCGTCGCAGCAGTATTCGGCGGCTGGACCTCGTCGTCGCGCAAGGCCATGCTGCCCGTCTTCGAGGACAACGACGCGTTGCTCTACTACCCCGTTCAGTACGAGGGCCTCGAGGCGTCGGAGAACATCTTCTACACCGGAGCAACCACCAACCAGCAGATCATTCCTGCCCTCGACTACCTGAAGGAGAAGGGCGTCAAGTCCCTCTACCTGGTGGGCAGCGATTACGTGTTCCCGCAGACCGCCAATCGCGAGATCAAGGCGTACGCCGCGGCCAACGGCATCGAGATCAAGGGTGAGGACTACACCCCGCTCGGCTCGACCGACTTCTCGACCATCGTCAACAAGGTCCGCTCCGCCGACGCCGATGCCGTCTTCAACACCCTCAACGGTGACTCCAACGTCGCATTCTTCCGCGAGTACACCAATGCCGGTCTCAAAGCCGCTGACATGCCCGTTCTTTCGGTATCCATCGCCGAAGAAGAGGTTGCCGGTATCGGTGCCCAGAACATCGAGGGCCAGCTGACGGCGTGGAACTACTACCAGACCGTCGACAGCCCCGAGAACACCAAGTTCGTCGCCGACTACAAGGCGAAATACGGCGCCGACAAGCCGACCTCGGATCCGATGGAAGCCGCGTACACCTCGGTGTACCTGTGGAAGAACACCGTCGAGAAGGCGAACTCGTTCGCGGTGGCCGACATTCAGGCCGCCGCCGACGGTGTCAGCTTTGCCGCACCCGAGGGTGAGGTCGTCATCGACGGCGACAACCATCACATCTCCAAGACCGCTCGCATCGGCGAGATCCGTCCGGACGGCTTGATCTACACCGTCTGGGAGTCGCCGACGGCAATCGCACCCGATCCCTTCCTGGAGACCTACGACTGGGCATCCGACCTCAACTAATATTCGGCGCTCCTCCCATGTGAGCGCGAATACATAGCTGGTTATGTATTCGCGCTCACATGCGGCGAAGCCGCCTCCCATAAGGAGCCTTCATGGATGTCGTAGTCGGGCAGCTGTTCACCGGCCTGAGCATCGGATCGATTCTCTTGCTCGCCGCACTCGGACTCTCACTGACGTTCGGTCAGATGGGCGTCATCAACATGGCTCATGGTGAATTCATCATGGCCGGTTCATACACCGCGTACGTCGTACAGCAGGTGGTCTCCACCGGCGGAGCGTCCCTGTTCATCTCACTGATCGTCGGATTCTTCGTGGGCGGCGCGATGGGTGTGCTGCTCGAAGTCACACTCATCCAGCGCATGTACCACCGCCCGCTGGACACGCTGCTCGTCACGTTCGGCGTCGGCCTCGTACTCCAACAGCTTGCCCGCGACATCTTCGGCGCGCCGGCCGTCAACGTCGTCTCTCCCGGCTGGTTGTCCGGCGGAGTCGACATCCTCGGTGCCGTCGTCCCCAAGACACGCATCTTCATCCTCGTACTCGCCATCATCTGTGTCGTCGTACTCTCGTTCGCGCTCAAGACAACCCCGATGGGTCGACGCATTCGCGCGGTGGTGCAGAATCGCGATCTCGCCGAGACGTCCGGCATCTCCTCACGGAAGACGGACATCTCGACGTTCTTCATCGGGTCGGGGCTCGCCGGTGTCGCCGGTGTCGCACTGACGCTGATCGGATCGACCAGTTCCACCGTCGGGCAGAGCTATCTGATCGACGCATTCCTGGTGGTCGTCGTCGGTGGTCTCGGCCAGATCAAGGGGGCCGTCATCGCCGCCTTCGCGCTCGGCATCATCAACTCGTTCATCGAATACAGCACGACGGCGTCGATCGCCAAGGTGGTTCTCTTCGTCCTCATCGTGATCTTCCTCCAAGCCCGCCCGCAAGGCCTGTTCGCGGTCAAGACAAGGAGTTTGGTGTGAGTACCTTCATCCAGAAGCGTGGTGCCTGGCTTGGTTTTGCCATTGCCGCCATCCTCCTCTTCGCCGTTGCGCCTGCAGTTCTCAGCGAATTCCGGCTCAATCTGCTCGGCAAGTTCATCTGCTACGCCATCGTTGCGGTCGGTATCGGATTGGCATGGGGCCGGGGTGGGATGCTGACGCTGGGCCAGGGTGTGTTCTTCGGCCTGGGCGCCTACATCATGGCGATGCACCTCAAGATCGCCGACGCCGACATCCGCGGCGACGCGGTCCCGGACTTCATGTCCATCGCCGGTATCCGGGAATTGCCGTCGTACTGGGTGCCGTTCCAGTCGCCTTTCGTCACCATCCTCGGAATCCTCTTCGTTCCAGCGCTGGTTGCCCTGGTTCTCGGTCTCGGCGTCTTCAAACGCCGCGTCAAGGGTGCCTACTTCGCGATCCTCAGCCAGGCGCTCGCGGCCGCATTCGCGATTCTGCTGATCGGCCAGCAGAGTACCGGTGGGTCCAATGGACTCAACAGGTTCCGCACGTTCTTCGGGTTCAACCTCAACGATCCGGTCAACAAGCAGATGCTGTTCTTCATCGCGGCGGGCGTGTTGCTGGTGGTCGTCGCCATCACCCGGCAGCTGATGTACTCGCGCTACGGCGAACTGCTGGTCGCCGTCCGTGATCAAGAAGAGCGAGTGCGATTCCTGGGCTACGACCCGGCCAACGTCAAGATCGTCGCCTACGTCACCGCAGCGTTCTTCGCCGGTCTCGCCGGGGCACTGTTCGTCCCGATCGTCGGCATCGTCTCCCCCAACGACGTCGGCATCGTTCCCTCCATCGCGTTCCTGATCGGTGTGGCCATCGGTGGCCGCACCACCCTGCTCGGTCCCGTACTCGGCGCACTCGGCGTCGCCTGGGCGCAAACAACGCTCTCCGAGCAGTTCCCGTCCGGCTGGACCTACGCGCAGGGCCTGCTGTTCATCGTCGTCGTCGGGTTCTTCCCTGCCGGTATCGCCGGGCTCTTCGCGCTACGACGAAAGAAGAAGGTCGCCGACGAACCGGACGACGTCGCCACGGCCCCCGAGAAGGAACTGGTCACATGATCCACATCGACAACCACCAACCGACATTCGGTGGCAACGCCGGCATGTCGAGTCAGTATCTCGAAGTCCGTGGCCTCACCGTCAGTTTCGACGGATTCAAGGCCAACACCGACGTGAATCTCACTCTCATGCAGGGCGATCTCAGATTCCTCATCGGACCGAACGGTGCCGGAAAGACCACGCTGATCGACGCCATCACCGGCCTCGTCCCGGCCACCGGCTCCGTCACCAAGTCCGGCGTCGAACTACTCGGCAAGAAAGTGCACCAGATCGCCCGCCTCGGTGTGGGACGAACATTCCAGACCGCCAGCATCTTCGAGCAACTGACGGTGTTGCAGAACCTCGACATCGCGGCCGGTTCGGGACGGTCGATGATGACGATGCTCCGCAAGCGCAAGACGGTGTCCCCCGACATCGAGGAGGCCTTGGAGACGATCGGCCTCGAGAAGGAACGCGACAAGCCTGCCGGAATCCTCGCGCACGGCCAGAAGCAGTGGCTGGAAATCGGAATGTTGTTGGTACAAAATGCCGATGTACTCCTGCTCGACGAGCCCGTCGCCGGGATGAGTCACGACGAACGCGAGGAGACCGGCGAGTTACTGCTTCGCATCGGCGGCCGACGAACTGTCGTCGTCGTCGAACACGACATGGACTTCATGCGCCAGTTCGCCACCTCGGTCACCGTGCTCGCGGGCGGGCGAGTGCTCTCGGAGGGAACCGTGGCCGAGGTCCAGGCAGATCCGAAGGTGCAGGAGGTCTACCTCGGTACAGCAGCCGCGGGCGAGGAACTCGACCAGATCGCCGAAGAAGGAGCCGAGAATGCTTGAGCTAGTCGACGTTCGAACAGGGTACGGTCGAAGCGAAGTGATTCACGGTGCGTCTCTCACGGTTCCGGCCGACGGGGTCGCGGCGGTCATGGGCCACAACGGTGCCGGAAAGACGACGCTGCTCCGGGCGGCCGTCGGACTGCTCAAGGTCACCTCGGGCAAGGTCATGTTCGACGGCGAAGACGTCAGCGGTCTGCGCCCGAGTGCCCGGGTCGCCCGCGGTCTCGCGTACGTACCACAGGGACAGCAGTCGTTCGGGCAGCTCACCACGGCCGAGAACCTTCAGGTCGTCGCCGACGGCCGCAAGCGCGGAAAGGCGCTGATCGACGAGGCACTCGATCTCTTCCCTGCGTTGAAGGAACTCCTGACCAGACGTGCCGGGCTGCTGTCGGGCGGGCAACGCCAACAACTGGCGATCGCGCGGGCGTTGATCACCGAACCCAAGATGCTGATTCTGGACGAACCGACCGAAGGTATTCAGCCGTCGGTCGTCGCCGAGATCGAGCGCACCATTCTCGATCTCACGCGTCGCGGTGGTCTCGGAGTTCTGTTGGTGGAGCAGCACATCGGATTCGCCTTGGAATCGGCGCAGAACTACTACATTCTCGAAGCCGGGCGCATCACGTCCAGCGGTGCAGGCGGCTCCGATTCCGAAGCCGATGTACGCGCGGCCATGGCGATCTGACCGGTCACGATCGACCATGGCACGCAAAGATCTTCGCGAGAAGGTGTACGTATCCCTCCGACGGGACCTGATTTCCGGCGCGATCACCGCCACCGAACGCCTCGGCGAAGAACGCTTGGCCGATCTGTACGGCGTCTCGCGCACCCCGGTGCGCGAGGCGCTGGCCCGGCTACAGGCCGACGGTTTGGTGATGCGCAACGAGGACGGCCTGCATCCGTATCGTCCTCGCGTCGACGATCTCGCCGGTCTCTACGAACTGAGGCGAACGCTCGAATCACGCGGAATCGTTCGGATACAGGAAGATTCGTCGCTACGCCATGACCATTCGGCCGTGGAGGCCGAACTCGAGGTCTGGCGAGATGCGTCCACGTCGCCGCCGGACGCGGCCGACATCGTCTGGATGGACGAGCAGTTCCACACCACGATGCTCGCGGCGTCGGGCAACGACGCTCTGACCGAGGCGCTACGGACGGTCAACGCCAAGGTTCGCCCCGTTCGGATGCTCGGGCCCATGTCGCCCGACGAGTTTCTCCTCCAGATCGACGAGCACGTCTCGATCGGCGAAGCTCTGCTCGCGGGCGAACTGGACACAGCACTCTCGACGTTGCTGCACCACATCGACTCCTCCCGCGACCGTGTCATCGCCCGAGCGGAGCAGGCCGCCGTACTGGCCGGTGCAGTGCGGACGTAGCAACCGGTCCACAATGGAACGGTGGACACCGCTCTGACCTACCAGGACGTACTGGACGCACGCGCACGCATCGACGGTGCGATCAGACCCGTCACCGTCATCGAGGGCGACGGAGTAGTGCTCGCAGCCGAGTTCATGCAGCACACCGGCACCTTCAAGGCGCGTGGGGCTGCGAACTTCGTTGCCTACCATCGCAGTTCGAACACGATGCCCGACGCCGGTGTCGTCATCGCTTCCGGGGGCAACGCAGGCCTCGCGTGCGCGTGGGCGGCATCGGCGCACGACGTGCCTGCCACCGTGTTCGTGCCTGCCACCGTCCCGGCGTTCAAGAAGGCGCGGCTGCAGGCGTTCGGCGCGGATGTCCGAGCCGTCGGCGCCGAGTACGCGGAGGCGCTTGCAGCATCGGTGGGCTTCGTCGCGGAATCCGGCGCGCTGGCCTCGCACGCCTACGACCACCCGCTCATCGCTGCGGGTGCGGGCACGCTTCTCCTCGAGATCCTGGAGGCGGGCACCGTCGATACCGTCGTCGTCTCCGTCGGCGGGGGCGGTCTGTATGCCGGCATTGCCACCGCTGCAGCACATCACGGAGTCAAGGTCGTCGCCGTGGAACCGCGGCACTGCCGCGCGTTCTCGGCAGCCCTCGAGGCCGGGACACCCGTGGACGTGACGGTGCAGTCGATTGCCGCGGATTCGCTCGGCGCACGCCGGGTCACCCCGCTCGCGCTTGCCGCCGCTGCCGCGTCGAACACCGTCTCGGTCCTGGTGGACGACGAGGCGATCATCGAGGCGCGCCGTCACCTCTGGGATTCCCGACGCCTCGTCGTCGAACATGCGGCCTCGACGGCCCTCGCCGCGCTACGAACCGGTGCGTACCTGCCCGATCCCGGCGAGCGCGTCGCGGTCGTTCTGTGCGGGGCCAACTCCGATCCGAGCGACCTCGCGCGCTGACTCAGTTCGGCTGCGACAGGATCCGATCGATGTCGTCGAGGACGGCGTGCCCACCCTTGGGACCGACGCCGGTGATCCAGTAGGACTGGTCGACGGCATGGGGATTCGGCAGTACGGCGGCATTGGCCGTTACCGAGGGCGGGATCGCTGCCGGGTCCGCCGGGTCCGTCGCGGTGACGAGAACGAAGTCCGCCGCCGCTTGCGAGGCCAACTCCGGGGACAGATCCACCGAGATCTCGTCGGCCCATTCGGCGCGCGGCGGCGTGGTGAATCCAGCGCACTCGAGCGTGCTCCCGGCGAAGGAGGTGGGGCCGTACAGCGTCAGCTCACCGTTGCGCGGGCGAATCAGCTGAGCGGTCTTGCCGGCGGTGCTGTGCTTTTCGGCGATGTCCGCGCAGCGATCCTGGTAGTCGGTGAGCAACTCCTCGGCGCGATCCTCCAGCCCCAGAGCAGCCGCGACGAAACGGACGTTGTCCTTCCACGGCGCCGCGTGGTTCTCGAGGAACACTGTCGGTGCAATGGCCGTGAGCTGATCGTAGAAGTCCTTGTGCCGAGATTCGGTCCCCAGAATCAGGTCCGGCTCGAGAGCGGCAATTGCTTCGATGCGTGGTTCGGGGACCGTGCCGACCAGTTCGATGGACGCAGCCTCGACGCCGAGGTAGGCCGGCGCCCCGGTTGCCTC
This sequence comes from Rhodococcus sp. (in: high G+C Gram-positive bacteria), assembly GCF_023264675.1. Taxonomy (GTDB): domain Bacteria; phylum Actinomycetota; class Actinomycetes; order Mycobacteriales; family Mycobacteriaceae; genus Rhodococcoides. The sequence goes on along the minus strand of NZ_JAHFVG010000039.1, from coordinate 22,506 downwards.
ACTCAGGACGGCAGTGCCGACGGGCGTGACACCGAGGGCGACCGCCGTGTCCAGTTCGACGGGTTCCAACGTGACAACCCGGAGCGGTTCCTGCGGTACCTCGATGGTTCCGCGAACCGTCTCGATCGAGCGAACACCGTCGCTCCCTTCGGCGTCGGAACTTTCCGCCGAACAGGCTGATACCGCGGCCGCGAGAGCGACCACCACCGCAAGACATCGAACTTTCGACACGTACCGGACCTCCAGGCCAACTCGTCGCAAAGGGTAAAGGTTAGCCTAAATTCATATCGCGCACACAGACTGAGCTGCCGGTTTTACTGATACTTTTGACAGCGAACCGACCACGCAGGGGAGAAGAAAATTTGACTGCCGCACCGGACCGCACCCGCATCGAGTTCCCCGACATCAGTTCGCGCACTTGGGAACATCCGTCCGACCGTGCTGCGCTGGTCACCCTGCGGACCCTCAAGGGCTTCGACACGGTTCTGCGCACGTTGTCCGGCCTGCTCCGCGAACGGCAGCACCGGCTGATGTATCTCGCCACCGCCGTACGAGTCGGTCCTCGTCAGTTCAAGGACCTCGACGACCTTCGGTCCGATTGCGTACAGATCCTCGGTGCCGAGGAGACACCGGAGCTGTTCGTCGTGCAGTCGCCGATGGTGAACGCCTTCACCATCGGCATGGATCGACCGTTCATCGTGGTGACCACCGGCCTGCTCGACATCATGACCTACGAGGAACAGCGATTCGTCGTCGGCCACGAACTCGGTCACGCACTGTCCGGCCACGCGGTCTATCGCACGGTCCTGATGCACCTGATGCGCCTCGCCGGCACCATCGGGTGGATCCCCGTCGGCGGCTGGGCACTGCGAGCGATCATCGCCGGTTTGATGGAGTGGCAGCGCAAGTCGGAGCTGTCCGGTGACCGCGCAGGCCTACTGTGTGGCCAGGACGTGCACACCGCACTTCGCGTGCAGCTCAAGCTTGCCGGTGGCGCTCGGATCAGCGAGATCGACGTGGATGCCTTTCTCGCGCAGGCAGCGGAATACGAATCCAGCGGCGATCTGCGCGACGGCGTCCTCAAGCTCCTGAACATCGAACTGCTCTCGCACCCGTTCTCGGTGCTGCGGGCCGCCGAACTGAAGAAATGGGTCGACAGCGGGGAGTACGCGGCCGTACTGCGTGGTGACTACCCCCGAAAGTCGCAGGACGGCGAGGCCAAGGCGTCGGACGAGTTCCGCAATGCCGCGCGCACCTACAAGCAGAACTTCGATACCTCGGAAGATCCTCTGATCCGCACGATCCGTGATCTCGGCAGCGGATTCACCGGCGCCGTGGACGCCGTCGGGAACGGGATCGGCGATGTGGCGTCGGACATCAAGGATCGTTTCGATCACTGGCGGAAGTCCTGACGTGATGTCCGCCAAGCGGTTACACCGAGTGTGTGCCGCACTGCCCGACGCGGAGTTGACGCACCCTTTCGGTCCGGACATCGATGTCTACAAGGTCGCGGGCAAGGTGTTCGCCGTTCTCGGCGGGAACGTGGGCGGGCATCGAATCACCCTCAAGTGCGCGCCCGAACGGGCCGAGATTCTTGTCGGTGAACACGAGGGCATCGCCGAGGGATATCACATGAACAAGCGCCATTGGATCACCGTCGACCCCGCATCCGTCGCCGCAGGCCTGGTCGAGGATCTCGTCGACGACTCCTATTTTCTGGTGCGCCCCACACCCCGCAGGTAGCGTCGTGGCGTGACTACACCGCGTATCCCGACCGGCACGTTCAAGGACCTCGGCCCCGTCAACTGGGTGCTGTGTCGCGTTCTGTCCAAGGTCGCCGGCACCCCCGACGCCCATCTGTTCAGCACCCTCGCGCTCAACAAAGGGCTGTTCCGCGGATGGTTGTTCTACAGCGGGAGGCTGATGCCCGGCGGCAGGATTTCCAAGAAGGAAACCGAATTGGTCATCAACCGTGTCGCTCATCTGCGCGGTTGTGGATACGAGCAGGACCACCACAGCCGCATCGGCCGTCGATTCGGAGTGACGAAAGAGCTTCTCGCGCAGGTGAAAGAAGGACCGGAATCCACCGGACTCAGCCCGCGCTATCGCACGATCCTCGGCGCAACCGATGAACTCCTGGAGACCAAGAACCTGTCCGACGGCACCTGGTCGGCTCTGTCCGGCGAATTCGACCGACGCCAACTCATCGAATTTCTTCTGCTGGTAAGCCAATACGACGGCCTGGCCACCACCATCGACACGCTGAGGATCGAGCGCGACTTCTAGGAAAGACGAACGGCGACGACCACCGAAGTGGACGTCGCCGTTCGCGTGAGGAACTTTCGATCAGAAGTTGATCATGTGCCCCGCGAGACCGTGGATGGCCTCCTGGAGTGCCTCCGACAGTGTCGGGTGCGTGTGGACGTTACGAGCGAGCTCGTTGACCGTCAGGTCCCACTTCTGCGCGAGCGTCAGTTCGGGGAGCAGCTCGGAGACATCCGGTCCGATGAGGTGTCCGCCGATCAGTTCGCCGTACTTGGTGTCGGCGATCAGCTTGACGAAGCCGGTGGCGTCGCCGAGTCCGTGTGCCTTGCCGTTGGCGGCGAACGGGAAGTTCGCGACCTTGATGTCGCGGCCTTCGTCCTTTGCCTGCTGCTCGGTGAGACCGAAGCTGGCGACCTGCGGCTGGCAGAACGTTGCGCGCGGCATCATCCGGTAGTCGTCGATCGGCAGAGTCTCGGCGCCGGCGATGGTTTCTGCGGCGACGACGGCCTGAGCTTCCGCGACGTGGGCCAGCTGCAGTTTCGCCGTGACGTCGCCGATGGCGTAGATGTGCGGGACGTTGGTCTGCATCGTGTTGGTGATGCCGATGGCGCCGCGGTCGGTGAGCTCGACGCCGGTCTTGTCCAGACCGAAGCCCTCGACACGAGGCGCGAAGCCGACGGACTGCATGACCTTGTCGACGGTGATCGTCTCGGTCTCGCCGGACTTGTTGTTCTTGATCGCGACGGTGACCTTGGAGCCATCGTCGTCGATGCTCTGGACAGCGGCGCCGGTCATGACCTTGACGCCGAGCTTCTTGTACTGCTTCTCGATTTCCTTCGACACGTCGGCGTCCTCGTTGGGGAGCGCGCGATCGAGGAATTCGACGATGGTGACGTCGACGCCGTAGTTCTTGAGGACGTATCCGAACTCCATGCCGATGGCGCCCGCGCCGACGATGAGCATCGAACCGGGGAGCTCCCGGGTCATGATCTGCTCTTCGTAGGTGACGACGTTCTTGCTCAGTTCGGTGCCCGGCAGCAGCTTGGTGGTGCTGCCGGTGGAGATGATCGCGTTGTCGAACGTGAGCGTCTCGGTGCCGCCCTTGCTGAGCTCCACCTCGATGGTGTTGGCGTCGGTGAAGGTGCCCTTGCCGTCGTACTCGGGAATCTTGTTCTTCTTCATCAAGAAGTGGATTCCCTTGACGCGGCCCTCGGCAACCTTGCGGCTGCGATCGAATGCTGCGCCGAAGTCGAAGGATGCCTCTCCCGAGATACCGAACAGCTTCGCCTCTTTCGTGAAGAGGTGCGCCAGCTCGGCGTTTCGGAGAAGAGCCTTCGAGGGGATGCAGCCGACGTTCAGGCAGACACCGCCCCAGTACTTCTGCTCGATGATGGCAGTGCTGAGTCCGAGTTGTGCCGCGCGGATAGCAGCGACGTACCCACCGGGACCGGCTCCGAGGACAACGACGTCATAGTGTGAGGTCACGATTCCCCAGGATAGTCCCGTACTGAATCAGTGTCTCGCCACGGTCCCCCTACTCGCTGGTAGCCTCGCTGACTCGTCGAAAGTTTCCTCCGTACACCGCTGCGATGGCGTCCTCGGTGAACCCTCGCCCGGCCAGCACGGACGGCAATGTGACGGTGTCTTCCGGCGGCACCCACTGCAGTTGCCCGTAGCGGGTGTATTCCTCCGAGAACGCCTCAGGATGTTCGGCCAGCTCGACGTTGAAGTCCTCGTGATCGAAGGAGTAGTCCGAGCCGATCCCGATGTGCTCGATTCCGAGGAGTTCGACGCCGTACTCGATGTGGTCGGCCATGGCCTCGACTCGGCGCGCACCCTCGTCGGGTCCGTTCGGCCCGAGGAAGATCCCGACACCGTTGATCCCGACGACTCCCCCGGTGCGCGCGCACTCGAGTGCCTGCTCGTCGGTGATGTTGCGCGGGTGCTCCCACAGCGCGGCGAAATTGGAGTGCGAGTAGATCATCGGGCGGCTGGTGTTCGACGCCAGGTCGAGTCCGGTTCGAATCGAGCAGTGAGAGCCGTCGACGAGCATCCCGACGTGGTTCATCTCGCGCACCAGATCGCGGCCGTAGGCCGTGAGACCGGTGTCGTCGCCGTCGAGGCACCCGCACCCGGCCGAGTTCGCCCAGTTGTAGGACGGCAGCATCGATCGGACACCCAGATCGTAGAAGTACCGGACGTTGTCGAGGTCGTCCTCGATCGGGCGGGAATCCTCTAGATCGAATGCCAGTGTGATCAGGGCATCGTCCGGAGTGTCGTCGACCATGCGAAAACGACCGTCGATCAGCGCTTTACGAGAGAAGTCCTCGCACAGCGCTGTCGACACCGCTTTCGAGTGCGGGGAGAACCCGACGTTGACCGAGACGTAACTGCCCAGCGGATAACGCGCCAACTCGGCGACGTCGGCGCTCGGCACCAACGGCAGACAGGTGTGCTGCTCCCACAACTTCATACCGACATTCCCCCTTTGACGATCAGGACGACCGAGACCAATCCGAGCACCAGGTAGATGATCACCGAACTGTGCTTCACCAGCCACTCTCGCCACGACCGTTGGACCGCTGCGGCTTTCGCCCCCGACCGAGCGAGCACCAGCAACGGAGTTGCGATGCCGAGAGTTGCCACCACCACCCAGAGGACCGCGACCCCGACGGCTTCCGGTCCGTGCAACCCGAGCAACGTCAGCTCCGCGACAGCCACCGTCACCAGCATGTAATTGGGAACCCACAACCCGAGCGCGAACGCAGTCACCGGCCCGAGCCGGTCGAGCCCGCTGAGCCACTTCGGCGTCACGGGTTCCTTTCGGCGTTGACGAATCCACAGAAAGAGAACGAAGAGCGCCAGCAGAATCCCGACGACGAGCTCGATCCACGCCACCCGATGCCCCGTCGACTTGGCACGCGGCCCCGGCGGTAGCAGCGTCGCGGCCAGGACCATCACGATTGCCAGCGCGACCACATAGCCGCACGCGTAGGCGGCCAGTTTCACCGGACCACGCTCGGTGGCAGCCAGAAGAAAAGCCGGAACGAGCGACCACGGCCACACCATCACGACGAGTCCCACGAGTGCAAACGTCAACGCATGGCCGGTCATCCTCCGGGACAGTACCCGCGCCAACCGAACGAACGCATGTAGAAATAACCCATGAGTTTCACCGACGACCCCTACCTGTGGCTCGAAGAGGTCACCTCCGACGAGGCGCTCGGCTGGGTTCGCGCCCGCAACGAAGCCACGACGGCAGCGCTGGCAAGCGAGCCGTTCGACAGCATCGAACAGCGCGTACGCGACGTCCTCGACACCGATGCGCGTATCCCTTACGCACGACGCCGCGGTGATTATCTCTACAACTTCTGGCGCGACGCCGCCCACGTGCGCGGACTGTGGCGTCGGACCACCATGGACGAGTACCGCAAGGAAACTCCGGCATGGGACGTCCTGCTCGACCTGGACGCCGTCGCCGAATCCGAGGGTGAGAACTGGGTGTGGAGCGGAGCTCAGGTACTGCGCCCCGACCAGCAGATCGCGTTGGTCACCCTCTCGCGCGGCGGCGCCGACGCCACCGTCGTCCGCGAGTTCGACCTGCGGACAAGAACATTCCGCGACCAGGCGGCCGACGGTTTTCACGTCGAGGAAGCCAAGACCGATATCGGCTACATCGACGCCGATTCGGTGTACATCGGCACCGATTTCGGCGAGGGATCACTCACCGACTCGGGTTACCCACGTATCGCCAAACGGTGGCACCGCGGCACCCCTCTCTCGGACGCCGTCGTGGTCTACGAGGGTCAGAGCTCGGATATCTCCATCTCCGCGTGGCACGACCGGACGCCCGGCTTCGAACGCGACTTCGTCCAACGCGCCACCGACTTCTACAACGCCGAGCTGTACATGCTCGACGGTGAAACGCTCACCCTCGTCGACACCCCGACCGACGCAACCACATCGATTCACAAGCAGTGGTTGCTGATACGCACGATGACCGACTGGGCCGTCGGCGACACGACCTATCCGGCAGGTGCGTTGCTCGCCACGGATTTCGACGCATTTCTGCGCGGGGAGCGCGAGCTGACGGTGCTGTTCGAACCCGACGAACACCGCTCGCTTCACCAGTTCGCGTGGACCGAGAATTACCTGCTGGTCGTCACTCTCGTGGACGTCAAAACCGAGCTCAGGGTGATGACGCCTGGCTCCGACGGGTGGAACGACGAGCCTCTCACCGGATTGCCGGAGCTCACCTCCATCGAGATCGTCGGCACCGATTCCGAAGAGAACGGCGACGAGTACTTCCTGTCCTCCAGCGGCTACCTCAGCCCCGCAACTCTGCTGTTCGGCACCGTCGGCGGCCGGGTGGAATCGCTCAAGCAGGCCCCGTCGTTCTTCGACACCGACGGCCTGACCGTCGCTCAGCATTTCGCGACGTCCGAGGACGGCACCGCCATCCCCTATTTCGTCGTCCGCAAGGAAGGCGCTGCGCCGGGTAGGACCCTGCTCTACGGCTACGGCGGCTTCGAGATCTCCATGACACCGTCCTACAGCGGCGGTATGGGATCGGCGTGGCTCGAGCGCGGCGGAACCTACGTCGTCGCCAACATTCGCGGCGGCGGCGAGTACGGCCCGAGCTGGCATACGCAGGTTCTGCGGGCCGGACGGCACAAGGTCCACGAGGATTTCGCTGCTGTCGCCCGCGACCTGGTCGAGCGGGGCATCACCACGCCGGCGCAGCTCGGCGCCCAGGGCGGAAGCAACGGCGGCCTGCTGATGGGGATCATGCTGACCAAGTACCCGGAATTGTTCGGCGCGTTGGTATGTCAGGTTCCGCTGCTGGACATGAAGCGATACCACCTGCTGCTCGCCGGGGCGTCGTGGGTCGCGGAGTACGGCAACCCCGAGGACCCGGACGAGTGGTCCTTCATCTCGGAGTACTCGCCGTACCAGAACATCGTCGGACCCGACGAGAACCGATACCCGCCGATCCTGATCGCGACATCGACCCGCGACGACCGCGTGCACCCGGGCCATGCGCGGAAGATGGCCGCGAGGCTCGAGGAGGTCGGCCAGGACGTCAGCTACTTCGAGAACATCGAAGGCGGGCACGGCGGGGCAGCCGACAACGCACAGTTGGCGTTCAAGACAGCGCTGGCCTACCAGTTCCTGTGGACTGCACTCGGCGCGAAGACAGACGTCAGCGCCTGAACCAGGCGTCGATCTCGTCCACGACGGACGACGGCTGCCTGATCCAGCCGTTGTGACCACGAGGCGCCGTCAAGTGTCTCGTGGTCACGGAGGCGCGCGGAAACTTGCGCAGCAGGTTCTCCATCGATCCGCGCGGAGCCATGTCGTCGCCGTCGAAGGTGATCGCCAGGATCGGTAGGGTCAGCCTGCCGATCCGCTCCTCGTAGTCGATGTCGGCCCCGGACGGTTCGATCTTCCCGGTCCGAGCGAAGCGCGACCAGTCCTCGATCAGCACTTTGGACTGACGACCGAACCCGCCGATGTCGATACGGTCTCCCGGCCAGAAGCCGGCGATGTTGCTGGTCAGCGACATCGCCGCCGCACCGAGAAACAGGGAGGCTCCCTTTGCCACTCCGAAACCTCGGTGGTACGGCGAACCGGAGGCGACCAATATCAGGCCGCCGAGCCGTCCCCGAATCCGCGAGGCGTACAGGGACGCAAGCTGTCCGCCCATACTGTGGCCGAGCGCGTAGGGCGTGGCCTCGGGAAAACGCTCACGGACAACCTCGAAGATGGCCGGAAAGTCCACCGCGACGAGCTCTTGGTATCCGTAGGTGCTGGCAGCGGTCGGTGTCGGCCTGCTGTCGCCCTGTCCGCGAAGGTCCGCGGTGGCGACATGAAAACCACGGAGTGCGAGGGACTGCGCCAGCAGCGAGTAGTAGCCACCAGGGATACCGAGACCGGGAAGTATGACGATGACCGGCGTCCCCGACCGCGGGCTGTCGGCCTCGAACAGTCGAACCGGGACGGTGGAGCCATCGGGCATCTGGATCGGAACGGTCTGCACCCGATCACCCTAGGCGCGCGGTGGAAAAGCAACAGCCGGGTCCGCGTGCGCGGGCCCGGCTGGAACGAATGCTCGAAGGTCAGAGCAGTGCGGACGCATCCGACGACGAACCGGTGTCCGAACTTCCGGCCGCGAGGAGCTGAAGGAGGAGGGCGAGCAGTTCCATGGAAACTCCTTGATGAGAGGGATGACGAACCCGCGATCACGGAAAGATCACGGTGAAGACATTCATATCAAGACTGTGATGTGAATTACAGCAAAATGGCTTCAATTACATCGATGAGAGTTCGAAAAAGGCACTGGGTACAGAAAAACCGGCCCGAGCCGACCAATGGTCGACTCGGGCCGGTTCGGGTCGAATCAGAGAAGGCCTGCGGTATCAGTCGCTCCATCCGAACTACCGGAGGTGAGGAGAGCGAGGAGGCCGAGAAGACCGGAGAGATCAAGATCGCTTGACATGGCGAAAGCTCCTTCTGATTGAGGTCGATTACCGGCAGCGACGTAATAACGAAATAATCACTGCCAATTCCATTGGTACCAAAGGGAATATCGAATTGGCTACCGTTTGCAGAAGAAAAGACCCGAAGATTCGAAGGAGCAAACAAACGGGAAGCCCGTTTGTCGATGCCGACCAGATTCACCGCGGCCCCCGACGCCGCGAGTGAATTACCAGGTCAGGCTGCGCTGCCCGAGGTCAGGACGCCGACGATCTGGTCGACGATTGCATCGACGATCCCCGAGTAGACGCCGCTGGCGATGTCACTGATGAACGTTGCTGCTGAACCCATGAGTACTCCTCGAATTGGAAACAAGCCGATCGATCACGACTCACGTATGTTTTTACCGCATTAACCGGCCCGAGTGGCAACGTCCCCGTTAAATCCAGCAACAAACCTGGTAACGACACGATCCGATAACAAGATTTTCGCTCGTCGTCTACCCGTCGTCATTCACCGATCACGTCTTTGGCACGCCCAACCAGCAATGGGTCCGTTATGCCGACTATTTCCGAATCTTTGTTCGCGTAGTCGAATTTGTTCAACACGAATCGCATGGCGTTCAGACGCGCCCGCTTCTTGTCGTTGCTCTTCACGACCGTCCACGGTGCGATGTCCGTGTCGGTGGCCCGAAAGCTCTCTTCCTTCGCGGCCGTGTACGCATCCCACTTGTCGAGCGACGCCAGATCCATCGGCGACAGCTTCCACTGGCGCACCGGATCGACCTGACGGATGGCGAACCGGGTCCGCTGCTCGAGCTGCGACACCGAGAACCAGAACTTGGTGAGCGAGATTCCGTCGTCGACGAGCATCTGTTCGAACAACGGCGCCTGCCGAACGAACTGCGCGTGCTGATCCTCGCTGCAGAATCCCATGACGCGCTCGACACCGGCGCGGTTGTACCAGGACCGATCGAACATCACGAGCTCGCCGGCGGCGGGAAGATGCTGGATGTAGCGCTGGAAGTACCACTCGGTGGATTCACGCACCGAAGGCTTCTCCAGTGCGACGACGCGGGCGCCGCGCGGGTTCAGGTGTTCCATGAACCGTTTGATCGTTCCGCCCTTGCCTGCAGCGTCACGCCCCTCGAAGACGATGACGTGGCGACGACCGGTCTCCTTGGTCCACATCTGCAGTTTGAGGAGCTCGATCTGCAGGAGGCGCTTCTCCATGTCGTACTCCTCGCGCGACATGCGCTCCTCGTACGGGTATCCCTCACGCCAGGTGTCGACGATCCGGCCGTCCGGCACCGTGAGCAGCACCGGATCGTCGTCGTCACTGTCGTCGACGACGAATCCCGACGTATCCGTCAGGTCGACTGCTGCGGTGATGTCACCGATGGCGCTGAAATCGTGGGTCATGAACGAAAAATTAGACCTCGGTGGCAACGGCGCGGTGACGATTCGGTGAACTGCAGGAACTGGACCGACAGAAAGCCCCTGCACAGTCTCCGTGAGGCTGTACAGGGGCTTTCCGACGTCAGCGCGTGACGCTAGCTGGAACCCGCACTCCCCGTGCCGGAGCCGAGGAGTGCCGCGAGCAGAGTCGCGAGACCTGCATCGCTACCTCCACCTGCGCCGCCGCCGAGCAGTCCGCCGAGAAGTCCACCGAGAATCGTTCCGAGCATGTGAGGGTTCCTTTCGAAGCTGAAGTCGAACTGCTCAGACGTTAGCTTCGCGAAAGCGAACCGGACATGGTTTTGACGAAACCCCGCCCGACGGTGAACCTCAGGGCCGAAGATCAGGGTCGAGATGGGTGAGGTTCCCGATGTGCCCGATGGCCGCTCGGCAGCAGACTTCTCCTCATGACATACACAAACACCCCGAAAGAATTCGTCCGCTCCGATTCACAGAAGATGGTCGCCGGAGTCTGCGGCGGCATCGCCGAATACTTCGAGATCGATGCGAACCTCGTCCGAGTTCTCGCCGTCATCGGCGCCTTTGCCTCCGGAGGCACGATCGCCCTCGTATACCTCGCCGCGTGGATGTTGATGCCGCAACGGTGAGCGGGTTCAGCCCACCAACCATCCGCACGGGGCCGCCAACTCGTCGGCCTCCTCGGGGCCCATGGATCCGCCCGCGTAAGTCTTGATGGGCGGCGGGTTGTCCAGCAACGGCGCTGCGACCTCCCACACGTGCGCGAGGCCGTCGGGGCGGGTGAACAACGAACGGTCGCCGTTCAGCACGTCGAGGATGAGCCTCGAGTACGGCGACAGAGGTTCCGCATCGGGCACCGAGGGCAAGGGCAACGACAGGTGCCCGACGGACAGGTCGAAGTCGGGACCCGGCTCCTTCACCGTCATCGCCATGTCGATGGCACCGTTCCCCGACAGGTCGAAGGTGAGCGTTGCTCCGTCGTGCGGCAGATCGGCCAGCGGAGTGGTTGCCGGCTTCTTGAACACCAGTGACACCCGTTGTGCACTGACACCCAACATCTTTCCGGTACGCAGCAGGAACGGCACACCTCTCCACCGGTCGGTGTCGACCCACAACTTCGCTGCGACGAAGGTGTCCACCGTCGAATCCTGGGCGACGCCCTCCACATCGCGGTAGCCGTCGTACTGACCCAGCACCACCTCCGAGGTGTCGATCGGACGGAAGCACCCGATGACGGACTCGCGAGCAGACTGGAGGTCGTCGGGTTTCAGTGACGCGGGTGGTTCCATCGCGATCTCGGCAGCGACCTGAAAGAGATGCGTGACCAGCATGTCGAGAACGGCGCCCGTCGCGTCGTAGAACTCGGCGCGGTCGTCGATGTTCAGCTTCTCCGGCACATCGATCTGAACCTGGTCGACGTGCTCGGCGTTCCAGATGCCGTCGATCATGCCGTTCGCGAACCGGAGTACGTGCAGGTTCTGGGTGGCTTCCTTGCCGAGGAAGTGGTCGATCCGATAGATCTGCTTCTCGTCCAGCACCTCGTGAACAGCTTTGTCGAGCTGTTCGAATGCTTTCTGCGACGTGCCGAACGGCTTCTCGTAGACCACTCGCGCACCCTCGGCGAGGCCGTGAGCCCCCAGCGCCTTCGTGTAGTCCTCGAACGCACTCGGCGGGAGCGCGATGTAGTGAACGAGCTGGGCATCACCGATCTCGGCGCGTCCGGCCTCGACCACCTCGGGGAGCAATCCGCCATCGTCGACGGTGAATCCTTTCCCGGCGAAGCGGATTCGCGCCGAGAATTCGTCCCACGCCTCGCTTCCGAGGTCCGAGCCGAACTCTTTCAGAGCGCCCTGGACGTGATCGCGGAACTCGTCGTCGGAGGTGTCGTGGCGGCCGTTGCCCACCAAAAGCCACTTCTCCGGGAGTAGACCCTCCACATGAAGTTGGTAGAACGCCGGCAGCACCATTCGCTTCGCGAGGTCACCGGTTGCACCGAACAGAACGAAAATCGTGGGTTGTGAGGACGCCATGAGTTCCATCATGCACCGACTTCCCCTCGGCCGTGGCTACAGTCGGTGTGATGGGAAGATCACGGTTTCACGGTGAGATATTCGGGGCGGGCACCACCTCGGGCGTCCGCATCGTCGTCGGCCACTGGACACGGTCACCGCTCGGCGAGTTCACCGATGTGATGATCCAGTTCGCTCGGGGACACCGGCTGCTACTGGCGCCGTCCGAGGCCGTGCGCGAGTTCGTCTCGGCTACTTACACATTCGACGAAACAATCATCACACCGGTTGTATTCTCCGGCTCGGCCGCACGCGCGACCGTCTCGGCAGGCGAGCTGACGATGACCGTGTCCGTCGGCACTCCGACGATCCTCGGCAGAGCGTTGAATCTGGTACCCGACGCCGTCTCCACCGCCACGTGGTTCTGCAGCATCTCCGATCCGATCGCGCGCGGGGTGCTGCGCGGGGTGCGCACCAAAGGCAGCGCAGGAGGTGGCCGCCGCGAGTACTACGGTGCACGTCACCAGCACCGAATCACCGCCGTGCAGGCGTCCTGGCGCGGCGAGGACCTCGGCAGCCTGACGCCCGTGAGTCCCCCGGTGACGTTCGGATTCGGCAGCACACCCGCCGCGCCGTCGGTCACCTCGATCACGACCACCATCGATACCCCGCACTAGCTCAGGGCAGCACCGGCGTGCTCGAGTTCGCGCAGCGCGACCGCCGACGAGTCGGCCGCCACTCCAGCGACGAATCCCGTGAGGATCCTGACCTTCAGCCCTGCCGTCAAAGCATCGAGTGCAGAGGCTCGGACACAATAGTCGGTGGCGATACCCACGACGTCGACATCGGTCACCTCGTTGCGCTCCAACACTTCCGCCAGCGTCAGACCGTCTTCCGTCGAACCCTCGAATGCCGAGTACGACGGTTTGCCCTGGCCCTTGAACACGTGGACGTCCACCGAGCCGGTGGCGAAGTCCGGGTGATATTCGGCCCCCACGGTTCCGGCGACACAGTGCACCGGCCAGGTGGTGACGAAGTTCGCCGGCTCGCCCGTCGCGAAATGGCCACCGTTGTCACTGTCGGAATCGTGCCAATCGCGGGAGGCGACGATGACGTCGTAGGTGTCGCCTTCCTTGGCCAGCAGCCCGCTCACCTTGCGCGCGACCTCGGCGCCACCGACCACCCCGAGTGCACCACCTTCGGTGAAATCGTTCTGAACATCGACTACCAGCAGCGCACGTGTCATGCCCACCAGTATCCTCTTGTGTTGTGAGCGCGACGGTATCCGAGTTGATCTGCTACCCGGTCAAAGCGTGCGCCGGCTACTCGTCACCGCGGGCCACACTGACGGCTCGCGGGATCGATCACGATCGAGAATTCATGATCGTCGACGAAGACCTGTCCTTCCGCAGTCAACGTAGCGATCCGATTCTGTCGGTGATCAGACCATCGATCGAGGACGGTCAACTCACGCTGGAACACTCCGACTTCGGATCGGTGACATGCGCGGTGGACCTCCAGTCTCCTGCCGTCGACGTGACGATGTTCCGGGAACCGTTCCGCGGTATCGACCAGGGCGACGATGTGGCTGCGTGGTTGACCTCGGTCATCGGTGAAACGTCCAGGCTCGTCGCGGTCCCTCCCGGTTTCCACCGCGTCACCGACGGAATAGTTCCCGGTACAGCGGGTTTCGCCGACAGCGGGGCCGTCCATCTACTGTCCGATTCCACTCTGGCGGGATTGAACTCGCTGCTCGACACACCTCTGCCGATGGACCGATTCCGACCGAACATCGTGGTCACGGGTTGGGACGAGGCGCATACCGAGGATACGGTCCGGGAATTCGGCGTCGGGAGCGCTGTGCTCACCTACACCAAACTCGCCATCCGCTGCGCCGTCACCACGGTCGACCAATCTCGCGGGGAACGAGCAGGTGCGGAACCGCTGAAAACCCTTGCGCGCTATCGCAAGGCTCGAGCCAAGGGCGTGGCGTTCGGAACCAAGCTCACCGTGCTCGAGGCCGGCTCGGTTGCAGTGGGAGATTCCATCGACGTCAGGACCTGGGGCGATTCGGAACTCTAGGCGTCAGGATCGGGGCTTCCACTCCGGATGCTCGTTTTCCGCCCACGCCCGAAGTACCGAACCATGTCGCATACCGCGCATCGCCTCGGCATCCTTGAGCGCGTACACGATGTGCCCCACCACCAACAGGCCGAAGGCCAACGCGAACCAGTCGTGGACGAATGTGGCCCCGGTGCGCCAGTTCAGCGGACTCCATGAGGGGAAGAACATCACCGTCCCCGTCAGCAGCAGAACGAAGATCGAGCCGGCGCTCAGCGCACCGTTCAGCTTCTGTCCGGCGTTGAACTTCCCGACGCCCACTGCTCGCACTCGACGTGCCTTGAACCGCAACCACTTCCAATCGTCGGCGACGAACCTGTTGAGTCGCCGCAGATCGAGTCGATAGGCCCGCGAGACGAGGCCGAGCACCAGCGGGATCGGCAGCGCGAACCCGGACCACACGTGCACCGTCTCGACGATGTGCCGATTGCCCACCAGTACCGCCAGGGAACCGTTGTACAGAACGGCCGCCGTCGCGATGCAGACCAGAGTGAGAATGCCGACCGACCAGTGCACCCACCGCTCGACCCGACCGAAGCGGAGCATTTCAGCTTGTCGCGTCATCGTCACGTCCGTTCGACTCGCCGACCCAGGCATCGATCGAATACCCGCGAGGCTCCCAGTATCCCGGCACCACCTCGGACGTCAGCTCGATTCCGCCGAGCCACTTCAGCGATTTGTAGCCGTACATCGGTGCGACGTACAGCCGAACCGGGCCGCCGTGATCGTGGGTGACCGGACCATCCAGCATGGTCAACGCCACGATCACGTCCTCACGGCGGGCCTGTTCCAGCGTCAAGGATTCGGTGTAGGTGCCGTCGAACGAGGTGAACCGAACAGCAGTGGCATCAGGAGACGGTGTGACGGCGTCGAGCACGTCGGACAGTCGAACTCCGCTCCAGGAAACCTGCGGAACACGCCAGCCCGTCACACATTGGAAGTCGCGTACCAGTGACGTCTGCGGAAGCGCTCGCAGATCCTGAAGCCGAAGACTGCGTGGGGTTTCCACCAAACCGCCGACCGTCAACTGGTAGCTGTTCTCGTCCTTGCGCGGCGCGCCGGTGGTCACCGAGTAGAAGCGAAAGTTGTTTCCGAGCGGAATCAGGCCGATCAGTCCGGTGGGATCGTGATTACCGATCGGGCCCATCACGGCGGACAACCCCTTCTGGATCGCGCCGCCGCCCAGAATGCCCGCTGCTCCCAGAGCGGCCAACCCCAGGAAGATGCGTCGTCCCACGGGTGCACCGGGAATGGCGGGCTCCAGCTCGTCGGGGTCTGGGTGGGGCATGACTCCACTGTCCACGATTTACCTGTTCGCGGCTATTTTCACCGCCAGCAACACTCGGGCCTGGCCCGCTCGGAGCAACGGCGAGAACACCGCACCCGCATCGACGAGATCCGCTCCACCTCCGCCGCCGCCGTAGGTCGGCTCGATGGCGCCGACGGGCACCCTCGTCGTGACGACGACCGGTACGCCGCATGCCTTCACCGCGGCGACGACCTGTGGGTTCGTGTTTCCCGAGCCGGTTGCTTCCAGCACGAGTCCCTCGGCACCGGCGGCGAGGTACGCCTCGATGGCCACCGCATCTGCACCCGGGTACAGAGCGACTATGTCGACCCGCGTCCCGGCGATGGGTATCCGCGGCATCACCTCGCGTGGTTCGGCGGACGAGACGAACGCATCCAGCGCGGACGTATGCCACTTGGACAGCCCACGAGCCGGCAACACCCGGCCACCGAATGCCACGAACACACCCTCGCCGACCGGATTCAGCACGACGTTCACCGCGGCCTCGACATTGGAGGGACCGTCAGGGGATTCGTGATCCGCGGTCCGCTGAGCACCGGTGAACACCACCGGCCGAGGATCGTCGTGGAACAGATCCGCCAGTAGCGCGGTCTCCTCCATCGTGTCGGTGCCGTGCAGCACGATCACGCCGCGGCATTCCGAATCACTCAGAGCTAGTGCGACGGCGTCGACGATTCGGTCCATTGCAGCGAAATCGAACGTCGAGCTGTCCCCCGACATCAGATCGATCACCTTGACCTCGGCGGCGAGCTCGAAACCGAGACCGCCTGCACCGGGGCGGCTGATCCCGTTCTCGTCACGGCTGCTGGCGATGGTGCCGCCTGTAGTCACCACGGCGATGTGAGACACGCCGTCATACCTCTCGTTCGGCTGCAAGTTCACGGATTCGGTTGCGGCACAAGAACCAGCCGCCGACCAACAGCGGTGCGATGATCACGATCGACGCGATGGTCCACGTTCCGACAGGCTTGTCGAAGGCCATCAGGATCAGCACGGCGAGCAGAAATCCGAGTGTCGCGATGCCGGTGTAGGGCGCCCCGAACATCCGGAACTTCGGCCGCTGCAGACTTCCCGTGCGCGATAGCGACCACAGCTTCAGCTGGCACAGCACGATCACGGCCCATGCGCTGATGATACCGAGGGCGGCGAGGTTCAGGACGATCTCGAAAGCCTGCGCCGGCACGGCGGCGTTGAGGCCGACGCCTGCCAACGCGACCAGAGCGGTCAATGCGATTCCGCCGTAGGGCACTCCGGCCTTGTTCATACGTGCCGCGAACTTCGGCGCCGATCCGGCAACTGCCATCGAATGCAGAATTCGTCCGGTCGAATAGAGGCCGGCGTTGAGGCTCGACAGTGCAGCGGTCAACACGACGAGATTCATGATCGCATCGGCGCCTTGGATATCGATGGCACCGAAGAACGTGACGAACGGGCTCTCCCCGGCGTGATACGCGGTGTACGGCAGCAGAAGCGACAGCAGCAGAACCGATCCCACGTAGAAGACCAAGATCCTGACGATGACCGTGTTGATCGCCTTCGGAATGACCTTCTCGGGATTCGCGGTCTCACCGGCTGCGGTGCCGACCAACTCGATCGACGCGTAGGCGAACACGACACCCTGGATCACCACGATCGCCGGAAGCAGCCCGTTGGGGATCAAGCCACCGTTGTCGGTGATGATGCTCAGGCCGGGCGCTTGGCCGTCGATCGGCGTCCCGAACAGTACGTAGTACACGCCAACTGCCAGAAAGGTCACCAGCGCAATCACTTTGATCAGCGCGAACCAGAACTCCAGTTCGCCGAACACTTTCACCGACACCAGGTTCAGACCGAGAACCACGACGAGTCCGATCAGCGCGAACACCCACTGATCGACGTTCCCGAGCGGCGCCCAGTACTTCTTGAAGAAGTTCATGTACAGAGCAACGGCTGTCACGTCGACGACCGCCGTCATCGCCCAGTTCATCCAATACAGCCAGCCGGCCGCGAACGCCATCTTCTCGCCGAAGAACTCGCGGGAGTAGGAGACGAACGATCCCGACGTCGGCCGATGCATCACCAGTTCGCCGAGTGCACGCAGGATCAAGAACGCGAAGAATCCGCACAGCGCGTAGACCAGGACCAGCGCGGGCCCCGACTCGTTCAGTCTTCCTCCGGCACCCATGAACAAGCCGGTTCCGATGGCACCGCCGATGGCGATCATCTGAATTTGCCTCGGCTTCAAAGACTTTCGGTAGCCTAGGTCGTCATTCGACAGGCCGGGAGTGGAGCCTGCGGAATGACCAGTAGTTCCGGGAGTGGAGCCTGCGGAATGACCAGATGGGCTTGTGCTATCGACGGTCATGCGCGGGCCTACCTTGTGGAGGTGTCGGGGGCGTCCGCGTGCTCGGTGGGAGCGACACGGAGATTCGCGAGATGTTCGGGACTGAGCAGACGGTCGAGTTCGTCACGGGCGAGTAGTTTCTTCTCGAGCACGAGGTCGACGACGTTGCGTCCGGTGAGCAGAGCTTCCTGGGCGATCGCTGTGGATTCGACGTAGCCGAGGTAGGGGCTCAGGGCGGTAACCAGGCCGATGGAGTTCTCGACCCGCTCGCGGAGCAGGTCGACGTTGGCCGTGATGCCGTCGACGCAGCGGCTGGCAACGGTGCGGCAGGCCGCACCGAGGTGCGCCATTCCCTCCGACAGAGATTTGACGATGATCGGCTCGAAAGCGTTGAGCTGCAGCTGCCCGGCCTCGGCGGCCATGGTGATGGTGACGTCGTGGCCGATCACCTCGTAGGCGACCTGATTGAGCACTTCGGGGATCACCGGGTTGACCTTGCCGGGCATGATCGACGATCCCGCCTGCATCGGAGGCAGATTGATCTCGTTCAAGCCTGCACGTGGTCCGGACGAGAGCAGCCGCAGGTCGTTACAGATCTTCGACAACTTCACGGCGATGCGCTTGAGCACACCGGAAAGATGCACGAACTGGCCCACATCCTGGGTCGCCTCGATCAGGTCCGTCGCCGTGACGAGGGGCAGCCCGGTCTTGCGGCGCAGATGCTCGCACGCGGACGCGGTGTAGCCGACAGGAGCGTTGAGCCCGGTGCCGATAGCCGTTGCCCCCAAGTTGATTTCGTGCACCAGCAATGCTGCTTCTTCGAGCCGGGAGCAGTCCTCGTCGATCATGATCGCGTAGGTTCCGAACTCCTGGCCGAGGGTCATCGGCACCGCATCCTGCAACTGCGTGCGGCCCATCTTCACGACGGTGGCGAACTCGGTCGCCTTGCGACGGAAAGCGTCGCGCAGGAACTTCATCGACTCGATGAGCTCGTGCGCTGCGAAGATCGTGGCGACGTTGACGGCCGTCGGGTAGACGTCGTTGGTCGACTGGCTCGCGTTGACGTGCTCGTTGGGATGCAGGTGGCTGTATTCGCCGTGGTTGTAGCCCAGGATCTCGAGAGCCCGGTTCGCGATGACCTCGTTGGCGTTCATGTTGGTCGAGGTTCCAGCACCACCTTGGATGACATCGACGACGAATTCCTCGTGCCAGCGGCCGTCGAGAATCTCCTGGCATGCCTGACGGATGGCCTCGCCGCGGGTGGCGTCGAGAATCCCGAGTTCCTCGTTGGCCGCCGCCGCTGCCCACTTCACCGCGGCGAGACCACGGATGAGGTGCGCGTTGTTCGAGATCGGACGGCCGGTGATGGGAAAGTTCTCCAGAGCGCGCAGGGTATGGATACCCCAGTACGCGTCCGCGGGAATCTCGCGCTCGCCGAGAAGGTCCTTCTCGACACGGGTGACGACCACTACATGCTCCTTAAGGTGTCCAGCTGTCCGGCTGTCTGACAGGTTAGAGTGTGAACCAAGACACGTCGCGCGTCAACTGCTGGTTTGACGCACGACAAGGCGAAGGGGACGATCCAGACATGAACCTGTCGGACAGCTGGGCGGTCAGTGCGCCGACCGCGACGAGGATGAGTGCAGCCGAAGCTGTGTTCGCGGACTTACGCGACGCGATCGTGTCCGGCCAGGTGTCGATCGGCGACAAGCTCCCCGCCGAGTCCGCTCTCGCCGCACGCCACGGAGTGAGTCGCTCGGTCATCCGCGAAGCTCTCAGGTCGTGCACGGCGCTCGGGCTGACCGAAACCAAAACGGGTCGTGGAACATTCGTCGTCCGCAACCGCGTCACCGGCGATCTCGACATCGGCAACTACGACGCCCGCGAGCTCATGGAAGCGCGCCCTCACGTCGAGATTCCCTCGGCAGGATGGGCCGCCGAGCGTCGAACCGCCGAGGACCTGCAGGTACTCGAAGGCCTCACCGACGAGATGCGCAGCGAAGACGACCACCAGGCCTGGGTGCTGCTCGACGGCCAGTTCCACACCGCCATCGCGCGAGCCAGCAAGAACCGGGTGTTCGAGGCCATCATCGTCGACATACGCGGTGCGCTCACCCGGCAGTCCGAGACCCTGAACCTCGTCGCGCGGCGTCAGCAGAAGTCGAACGTCGAACACGACCTCATCGTCGCCGGCATTCGTTCGGGAAGCTACGACGACGCCGCCCACGCCATGGCAGCGCACCTCGACGCCGTCCGCGGGGCCGTCGAATCCCTCCGCCGCTAGCCTCCCGCTCCCGCCAGGAGAACTCAGTCTTCCGGTTCCTTCAGTCCCTCACGCTCGTCCCGCTCGGCCCATTCCAGCAACGGATCGATCGAGAAGACAGCGTCGTCGATGCCCTCATGCAGATCCCCGAGCTCGGCGAAGCGCTTCGGCACCGTGAAGATGGTGAACTCCCGCGGCTCGACGGCAGCCACCTCGTCCCACGAGATCGGTGTCGACACAGTCGCTTCCTGATTTCCCCGCACCGAGTAGGCACTGGCGATGGTGTGATCGCGCGCGTTCTGGTTGTAATCGACGAACAGCTTCTTCGGGTCGCGGTCCTTACGCCACCACGTGGTCGTCACGTCTTCGGGCGCACGCCGTTCAACCTCGCGCGCGAACGCCAGAGCGGCCCGGCGCACATCCTTGAACCCGTGATCCGGAGCGATACGGACGTAGATGTGAAGACCATGCCCGCCACTGGTTTTCGGCCATCCCACTGCACCCAGGTCCGCGAGTACCTCCTGCACGACCCCGGCAACCCGCCGCACTCGATCGAACGGGCAATCCGGCATCGGGTCGAGGTCGATGCGCCACTCGTCGGGCATCTCGACGTCGGCGCGGCGGGAGTTCCAGGGGTGAAACTCGACCGTCGACATCTGGACTGCCCAGGCCACGTGGGCCAATTCGGTCACGCACAGTTCGTCGGCGGTCCGGTTGTAGCGCGGGAACGTGACCTGCACCGTCTCGAGCCACGGCGGCGCACCGTTCGGCACTCGCTTCTGGTGAACCTTGTCGCCCGCGAGACCTTTCGGGAATCGGTGCATCATGCACGGGCGCTCCCGCAGCGCTCGAACGATGCCGTCGCCGACGCTCAGGTAATAGTTCACCAGGTCCAGCTTGGTCGCGCCGCTGTCCGGGAAGTACACCCGGTCGGGGTTCGAGATGCGGACGGTCCGCTCGCCCACCGCGAGTTCGATCGACGGAGATGCCATGCCGTCGAGCTTAGGTGCCCACATCCGAACGCGCCGTCGTTGCACAATAGTCGGCACGGGAGGGCAGGATCGGCCATCGTAGACCGATTTGTGTGCAGCCACGGCAATCTACCCCCAGTTGTGGATAGTTCAGCGTCCGTGCGAAATCGACCCGCCACAGTATCGACATGGGGGTACACACACGAGCTGAATTACTCGCGCAGGGCATCCGGCCTGCAACACTGACGCGCATTCTCCCGACGATCTACACCGACCGCGAGCCGACCTACCTCGACCGATGCACCGCCGTCGCGCTCTGGAAACCCGAGGCGATCTTCAGCCACACCACCGCGGCATGGATGTGGAAGCTCATCCCGGAACCTACGCTGGTCGAGGCGACCATCCCGATGAGTGGCCAGCGCCGCGCGCCGAGTTGGGTGTCGCTTCATCGCCGAGTCGTCGAATCATCCTCGCGACCTGGGCTCCCCGTCGTCACGCCCGAACAGGCGATGCTCGACGTCGCCGTCGGCATGGACACAGCGGCACTCGAAGTATTGTTCGACGCCGCTGTCGGCACACGGGTCTACTGGAAACGACTCGCGCTCCTCTGCGACAATTCACCTGGTCGTCATGGAATTGTGGCCGTGCGCGAACAACTCCGCACATGTTGCCCGCGAACCAGATCCGAGCCCGAGCGAAAAGTTGCTCGGGCACTGTCCGCGCGGAACTTCCCGCTCGAGATCAATGCGCAGATCGGCAGGTACTTCGGCGACCTCGTATGCCGACGTGCCCGCGTCGCCATCGAAATCGACGGACGCGAGTTTCACATTGCACCCCAGACGTTCACCAACGACCGAATTCGCCAGAACTGGCTGATCGACGACGACTGGCGGATCCTCCGGTACTCCGCGGCGACCGTGAATTCGCACCTCGACGAGGTGGTGGACGACATCATGCGAGTGGTCCGCAAGCGTCGGAGATCGAGACGTGGCGTGGTTGCACACAAATAGGTGCCGCAGGGCCGAATCAGCCCCGCGAACCCGACTTGTGGGCAACCACCGCGCACGAAAAAGCCCGACCCCACCGAAGTGGAGTCGGGCTTTCTCAGTGAGGGGACGGACTCAGAAGTCCATGCCGCCCATGCCACCGGTCGGATCGCCAGCAGGCGCTCCGGCCTTCTCGGGCTTGTCGGCGACGACGGCCTCGGTGGTCAGGAACAGAGCCGCGATGGACGCTGCGTTCTGCAGTGCCGAGCGGGTGACCTTGACCGGGTCGTTGATGCCTGCAGCGAGCAGGTCCTCGTACTCGTTGGTCGCGGCGTTGAGGCCGTGA
>NZ_JAHFVG010000085.1 GCF_023264675.1 Rhodococcus sp. (in: high G+C Gram-positive bacteria) | reverse complement strand
AGGTCCTCTCCGATGTGGACCCGTACCAGAAGTCGACCCTCGAAGGTGTCGCCTCGACCAATCGTCTGCTCGACGAGTACAAGACCAAATGTGGCGACGGCACGAAGTTCGTCCTCCTGGCGTACAGCGTCGGCGGTGAAGTCATCGAGCGAGTGTCGATGGACATCGGCCACCGTGATTCCAATGCTCTCGTCACCGGTGACGACATCGCCGGCGTCGTGATGATCGGTGCACCGTACCGGCCTGCGGGCGTCCCGAACTTCGACGAGCCGGGCCCGACGAACGGTGGCTTCCAATCTCGGACGGCCAAGGACTACGGCACGCTGAACGACAAGGTGACATGGTCCTGCCGACCGTACGACCTGGCCTGTGACGCGCCGGACAACATCGTTGCGCTGCAGCTGGCCCTCGGCGTTCTCGGTCAGATGCGGTTGACCGTGATCAACCCGGTTCAGACCATCGCCGACTTCGCTCGCACGGTGTCCTCGATCGCTACTCGCGCGATCATCGACATCGCGACGAACAAGAACTGGCTCGAGTCAGACGAAACCCTGCTCGAAGTTCTGCTCAAGGTGTCGGATCAGTCGTACTCGGTCGACGAGCTGAGTGCGCGTCCCGAGCTCGCACCGGAGCAACTACTCGCAGACCTCAATTGGGCGATGGGTCCGGGTGCCGAAGCCGTGCAGGCGAAGGTGCGTGCCGAGGGCGAAGGACTCGTGGAGAACAACAAGGGCATCGTCGACGTCGTCCTCGGGCCGTACATCTTCATCGGCTTCCTTCAGCATCTTCTGTACTGGAACAACAATCCTGGTGACTCACGCGAGTGGGAGAGCGAGAAGATCGTCGCGTGGGTGACCGACCTCGCCCAGCAGGAACGCGACAAGAAGAACGTCGATGTGGCCCCGATCGCTCCTGCAGGAGTGGAGCCTGCGGAACGACCCAACCCATCGGAAGCGGACCCGGCACCGGCGGCGGAGTCGACGCCACTGCCCGAGGCGGCCCGCGAACCGGACCCGAAGACACTTCCCACCCCGGGAACCGTCACACGGGACAGCGATCTCGGCGCATTCCTCGAGTCGCTGGGGATCGTGCCTCCCGGCGTGTTCCCGCCGCAGCTGTCCACCGTTCCCGAACCCACGCAGCCGCCGACGGCGGACATCGTCCCGGAGACTTCGCAGGGCTAGTCGCACAGACGAAAGTACCCCCGCACCGAATTCGGTGCGGGGGTACTTTCGTCTGTGCTCGAATCAGACTCCGACGGTCACGTCGGCCGAATGGATGCCTGCGCCCTCGGGGGTGATGTCGGACTGTCCGTTGCCCGATGCCGACAGTGCGCGCAGCGTCCACGTGCCCGGTGCGGCGAAGAAGCGGAAGTCTCCGGTGCCGGATGCGACGACCTCGGCCGTGAACTCTCCGGTGCCGTCGAGCAGGCGCACGAACGCGCCGCCCACGGGCTCACCGTCGGCTGCGAGAACGCGACCGGTGATGACCGTTTCCTTCTCGACGTCCACTCCGGCGGGAATGGTCTGGCCCTGTACGGGTGCTCCACACATATCAGTGAACCTCCAACTCGATGGGTGCTCCGACGAGGGAGCCGTACTCGACCCAGCTGCCGTCGTAGTTCTTCACGTCCGACTTGCCGAGCAGTTCCTTGAGAACGAACCACGTGTGGCTCGAACGTTCGCCGATGCGGCAGTAGGCGATGGTGGCCTTGCCGTCGTCGTAGCCCTTTTCCTTGTACAGCGCTTCGAGGGCGTCGTCGTCCTTGAAGGTGCCGTCCTCGTTGGCGGTGGTGCTCCACGGGATGTTGATGGCACTCGGAACGTGGCCACGCTGCTGCGCCTGCTCCTGCGGGAGGTGCGCGGGGGCGAGGATCTTGCCGGAGAATTCGTCGGGTGAACGCACGTCGACGAGGTTCTTGTTGCCGATGGCGTCGATGACCTCGTCGCGGAATGCGCGGATCGACAGGTCGGGTGCCTCGGCGCGGTACTGGGCCGTCTCACGGGTGACGACGTCCTTCGACAGCGGACGGCCGTCGAGTTCCCACTTCTTGCGGCCGCCGTCGATGAGCTTGACGTCCTGGTGGCCGTACAGCTTGAAGTACCAGTAGGCGTAGGCAGCGAACCAGTTGTTGTTGCCGCCGTACAGAACGATGGTGTCGTCGTTGGCGATGCCCTTCGAAGACAGCAGGTCGGAGAACTGATCCTGGTTCAGGAAGTCGCGGCGAACAGCGTCCTGCAGATCCTTGCGCCAGTCGAGCTTCACTGCGCCTTCGATGTGGCCGCCGTCGTAGGCGCTTGCATCTTCGTCGACCTCGACGAAAACGGTCTTCGGAGCATTCAGGTTCTGCTCGGCCCAGTCGGCAGAGACCAGGACGTCGGAGCGAGCCATGGGAATCCTTTCGGTGCTTCTTTTTCGGTTCGGTGATCAGGTCGGGTTGTTGGTGGGGGCAAACGGTCAGGCGCTAGCGGATTGTGTCCGCAGACGCGCCACGAGTGGGTAGATCTGGCAGCCGAGGCAGAAGGCGAACGCTGCATTGAGGAATGCGGCGAACAGTGCGAAGCCGGTGGCCACGGCGCCGACGACTGGCGAGCCGAGCGCGAAGCCGAGCACGCCGACTGCGGCGAAGACGAAGCCGACGAGCTGCGCGAATTTCAGCGGTGCGACGGGTTCGCGCTCGGTGGTCGGCCCGAGCTTGGGCAGCACGAAGGTCGCGAACAGCGAGCCGTACGGGCTTCGGCGTGGTCCGCGAACGGCGCCGACGGCGAAGACGACGGCTTGCAGTGCGAGCAGTACCGCGGCGACGGTGGTCTGGAAGGTGCTCAGTACGAGAACGGCAGCGAGAACGACCGTGGTGATCCACGCGGCGAACCGTGGCCCTCGTACGTCGACTTGCTGGGCCGAGGACGAAGTATCAGCAGACATTGTGTGTGAAAGCTCCTGCGTTCGATGAGTGAACAGGCAACTGCGTCGGATGGTGAACTCGATTCACCGAATGAACATCGACATGCACTTCTCGAAGTGGCGCGCGGTGCACTTCGAGAAGTGCAGCGGCGTTCGAGGGATCAGCAGCAGCGACAGCAACAACCGCCCAGTCGGCACAGGTCTACTGTGCGGCGACTGGTGAGCAGCAGCTCATGGCGGGTCAACACAAGAGAGCATCCTACCGGAGAACGTCCACCAGCAGAACTACAGGTCGGCGAGAGCCGATCGCAGGGCGTCGGCCTTCGGTACTCCGGAGATCCGAGCCCGCTCCACCAGGGCATCGTCGAGAACGAACGTGGTCGGAAGCGACAGAACTCCGAAGTCGCGGGCCAGCTCGGGGTTGGCGTCGATGTCCAACTCCAATTCCACGGCGTCGTCGGTGTCGGCGAGCACCTGCCCGACGACCCTCCGCACGGCGGCGCACGGACCACACCAGTCCGCTGAGAAATGCAGAACGACGGCCGTGCCGGATGCCGCTCCCGCGGCGATCAAACGAGTACGAATCTCGGGCGATGCTTCCGCCGCCGTCGTCGCCCGCACCTTCCCGGCGCGCGACCGATAGAACAGTCCGAAGGCTGTAGCCGCGATCAAAACCGTCACCAAGATTGTGATTCCGGTCATGGCTTCTCGATCTGGTCCAGATCGATGGTCACGTTCTCGGCGCTACCCTCGATGACGATCTGGGAACCCTCGGCGCGGACATCGGTCGGCAGGATTCCGAACGGCAGGGTCTGGCTGTCCACGGTCTTGGTGAACAACCCGAGAACCGCTGGTTTCGCGAAGTCGGGAATGCTGAAATCGGCGTTGCCTTCCGGCCCGAAATAGAAGTCGCTCGCCACGATGTCGACGCTGTCGCCCTCGAGGATCAGATCGGCCTGCACACTGACCTTCGTCTGGATCGGTCCCACCGGAACCGTGCCGGTGAGCACGACGCCTCCGTTCGTGGTCATTCCCGATCCACCGGACCCGCCGGTGCCGTCCGACTTGTCGGCCGGTGGCGCCGAAACCTGCAGGTCGACGATGCCGAGGAATCGGCCGAGGTCGGTTGCCTCGATGCGGACCCGTCCCTCCAGTCGGTCTACCGGCACCGTGTTCACCGTGCCGTCGATCAGGTCGGACAGGGGTACCGACACTCCACGAACATTGGCTTCGATGGTGGTGGATCCGACGTACTCGGTTGGCACGTCCTGCGCCTTGATCTCGATGTTCTGATACTTACCGTCGGCGGCTTGAGTCAGGAACGGAAAACCGTGAAAGGTCACCTGTGGATCGGACGACAGATCGCCGCCCTCGCGAATTGCACGTGATACGCGGTACTCGGAGTACGCAGCAGCGCCGAAGTCCACCACGAGGGCCAGGGCGAGCAAGCTCACGAGTCCGATGATCAGTTTGCGCATGGAGACCATTGTGACCGACGAATCGGGCACGGCGCTGGGCGGTCCGTCGCCGGGACACGCTAGTCTGACTTACTGAACAAGTGGTCGGCTTCCGCGAGGGAGTGGCCGCTTTCGTAACCTACGACTCGGCGACACGTCGATGTGAAAGCGGGTCGATGTGACAGCGGTAAGAATGGAGGCTGTGTGGAGCTCCTGCTTCTGACCTCCGATCCCAACCCGGAGGCTGTTCTACCGTCCCTTGCTCTGCTTGCGCACCACGTACGGCCGGCGCCCACCGAGGTGTCCTCGCTGCTGGAGGCAGGCTCGGCGGATATCGCGCTCGTCGATGCCAGAACCGACCTGGCTGCCGCACGAGGCCTCTGCAGGCTTCTCGGCAGTACTGGATCGGCAATTCCGGTGGTTGCGGTGCTCACCGAAGGCGGGCTCGTCGCCGTCAATTCCGAGTGGGGCCTCGACGACATCCTGCTGCCCGGCACCGGTCCCGCCGAACTCGATGCCAGGCTTCGCCTGCTCGTCGGGCGTGCGGGCGGCGTCGCCAGCCCCGAGGCGTCGGGCAAGATCACGCTCGGCGAACTCGTCATCGACGAGGGCACCTACACGGCCAGGTTGCGCGGTCGCCCGCTCGACCTGACCTACAAGGAGTTCGAGCTCCTCAAGTACCTGGCTCAGCATGCCGGACGGGTGTTCACCCGGGCTCAGTTGCTGCAGGAAGTGTGGGGCTACGACTTCTTCGGCGGTACCCGCACCGTGGACGTCCATGTCCGCCGCTTGCGCGCAAAGCTGGGAAGCGAATACGAGTCGCTCATCGGAACGGTCCGCAACGTCGGCTACAAAGCCGTTCGGCCGAGCCGCAATGCGAAGGGTGGACCCGTCGTTCCCGATGGCGACGACGGTACCGATGTAGACGACGTCGAATTCAGCTCACTGGGCGGCGGCGCACCAAACGGAAGCACGGCCTGAGTAGAGATGACCTCCCAGTTCGACGTCGCCCACATCGAGTCCGCGACGATCACGACAGACGTGTCGGAAAAAATTCTCGCGATACTCGAGCGCGCCGCCGACCAGGACGGCACTGCACCGCTGTCGGAGCAGGCCGTGAAAGCGGTGTCCTCCGACAGTGGCGTCGGTCATCTCGTTGCCGTCGCCGGTGATCGAATCGTCGGATACGCGGGCACCACGCCGCGAACGCAGGACAACCCGCCGATGGCCGAGGCCGTGGTGGATCCCGAGTTCCGCAACGCCGGGACCGGACGCAAGCTGGTTGATCGTGCCCTCGCCGACGGCGGCGATGGGACGCGGATCTGGGCGCACGGAAACCTGGAGCCTGCTCGCGCCGTAGCCGCGGCCCTCGAACTGTCGATCGCTCGCGAACTTCTCCAGATGCGACGCCCGTTGGCTGAGCCGGAGCTTCCTGATGTGGTTGTGCCGGAGGGTATTTCGCTGAGGACCTACCGCGGGCATCAGGACGACGACGAATTGTTGCGGGTCAACAATGCCGCGTTCTCCTGGCATCCGGAGCAAGGCGGATGGACCGAGAAGGATATTGCCGAGCGTCGCGCCGAGGACTGGTTCGACCCGGCCGGTCTCTTCCTCGCGTTCGAAGAAGGTACCGATACCCTCCTCGGTTTCCACTGGACCAAGGTTCATGCCGCCGCAGCAGGCGAGGACGACATCGGCGAGGTGTACGTCGTCGGGATCGATCCGGGGGCGCAGGGTCGAGGGCTGGGTCGCGTGCTGACGCTGGCGGGGTTGCACTACCTGCGCGGACGCGAACTCGGCAGCGTTCTGCTCTACGTCGAAGCCGACAACACCGCCGCGGTACATACCTACACACGGCTCGGTTTCACGAGCTATCACGTCGACGCGGCGTACTCCCGCAAGGGCTGATCCGGGTATTCCGTCGGGAAATCCGGACATACTGCCCACTCTGTTCATCTCCCGTTCACCGTCTTGGGGGTAGCCGTCCACCGGCCCCCCTTACCTTTTCTCTGGGCGGCACAGACGCTGCCCGGTGCGAGTCTTTTGCGGCCGGCACCTTCTCGTCTCGTCGCTCGGCCGCTTCGGTCCGATCGGCGACCACGGCACAAGATTCCCGGAGGAACCAGGTGAAGCTCAAGCGCAGCGCGTCTCTCTTAGGCGCAGTGGCGATCGGCGCCATGCTGCTGACCGCATGCGGCAGCGACGCGAACGTCGAATCGGCTGCAGGCACGGACTCGGCAGCCACGTGCGAGGGCAAGTCCCCCCTCACCGGTGAGGGTTCGTCGGCTCAGCAGAATGCGATGTCCAACTTCACGTCCATCTACTCCGGCGTCTGCGCCGGCAAGCAGGTCGAGTACACCACCAGCGGTTCCGGTAACGGCCGCACACAGTTCGTCGCAGGCCTCGTCGACTTCGCAGGCTCGGACTCCTCCATCAAGGACGAGCAGGCAGCTGCCGCCGCCGAGCGTTGCGCGAGCAACCCGGCGTGGAACCTCCCGCTCGTCTTCGGACCGGTTGCCATCGCCTACAACCTCGACGGCGTCGACAACCTCGTCATCACGCCCGACGTTGCGGCCCGCATCTTCACCGGTCAGATCACCACGTGGAACGATCCGGCGATCGCCGCTCTGAACGAGGGCGCGACGCTTCCGTCCACCCCGGTCACCCCGATCTACCGCTCGGACTCCTCGGGCACCAGCGACAACTTCCAGCGCTTCCTCGCAGCTTCGGCTCCCGAGGCATGGACGCTGAACCACAGCTCCGACTGGGCCGGTGGCGTCGGTGAGGGTGCCAACGGCTCCTCGGGCGTCGCGCAGGCAGTCTCCGCTACCCCCGGCTCGATCACCTACGTCGAGAAGGGCTTCGCCGACCAGGAGAGCCTGGGAACCGCTGCTGTCGACTTCGGCAACGGACCGGTCGAACTGAGCAGCGAGACCGCCGCTGCTGCCATCGACACGGCGGAGTTCTCCGGCGAAGGCAACGACCTCGTCATCGATATCGACGCGCTCTACGGTAGCGACGCAGCCGACACCTACCCGTTGGTTCTCGCCACCTACGAGATCGTCTGCTCCAAGGGCTACGACGCCGACACAACGGCAGCAGTCAAGTCGTTCCTGCTCAGCGCCGCAAACGAAGGCCAGCAGGGCCTCGAGGCTGCAGGTTACGTGCCGCTTCCCGAGTCCTTCAAGGAACGACTCGTCACTGCGATCAACGCCATCTCCTGATTCAATGAGACGAGATTCTGTTTCGACGGCTCCGTTCTCCGCGCTCAGCGCGGTGGACGGCGCCGTCGAGGCGGAGTCACCGTCGTCAACCACCACACGAGAGACGTGAGCGGTATGAGCGACACCCACTCGATCACCGGTAGTCCATCCGCGGCGAGCATTTCCGCGGGCGGCGTGCCGCGGAACACGGAAGAACCCAAGCAATTGCCGGAAAACAAGGCCAAGGGCGGCACCGTCACTCGCCCTGGTGACAGGATCTTCTCCACCCTCGCCACGGGCTCGGGTGTCTTCATCATCGTTCTCATCGCCTCGATCGGTGCGTTCCTGTTGTGGCGGGCCATCCCGTCGCTGCAGAACAACACGGTCAACTTCCTCACGTACAACGGGCAGTGGAACACCTCGAACACCGCAGCCATGGTGTTCGGTATCCGCGACCTGTTCCTGGTCACCGCGACCGTGTCGATCTTCGCTCTGATTCTGGCGATGCCCGTCGCTCTCGGGATCGCGATCTACCTGACCAACTACGCACCGAAGAAGGTCGCGGGTCCGCTCGGATACGTCATCGATCTCCTCGCCGCCGTTCCGTCGATCGTGTTCGGTCTCTGGGGTCTCTACGTGTTGGCACCGGCCATCAGTCCTTTTGCGGAATGGCTCAACGAAAATCTGAGCTGGTTTCCACTCTTCGCCACCGGTTCGGTGTCGATCGCAGGCGGAGGCACCATCTTCACCGGCGGTATCGTCCTGGCGGTCATGATCCTTCCGATCATCGCCGCCGTCACCCGCGAGGTGTTCGTCCAGACTCCGAAGGGTCAGGTCGAGGCAGCGCTCGCGCTCGGCGCCACACGCTGGGAAGTTGTGCGCACCACGGTGATTCCGTTCGGCAAGTCCGGCTTCGTCAGCGGTTCGATGCTCGGTCTCGGGCGCGCACTCGGTGAAACCATCGCCCTCTACATCATCATTCGTAGCGTTCAGTCGACCTTCGGATTCACATTGTTCGACGGCGGAAGCACGTTCGCCACCAAGATCGCCCTTGCTGCAGGCGAGTTCAACAACCAACTTCAGGCAGGCGCCTATATCGCCGCAGGCCTTGTGCTGTTCGTTCTCACCTTCCTGGTCAACGCAGGCGCTCGCGCCGCGATCGCAGGAAAGAAGGATTAGGCCGTGACCGCAACAATGGATCGCCCGGTCAAGGAACCGACGTTCAAGGGCGTCAGTCCTCGTCGTAAATTCAGCAACGCAGCCGCTACGGTTCTCGTCAGCGCATCCGTGCTGGTGGCCCTCGTTCCGCTGATCTGGGTCCTGTACACCGTGATCTCGCGGGGACTGGCCGCCGTCGTCGCACCGGCGTGGTGGCAGAATTCGCAGGCAGGCATCACCCAATTCATAGCGGGCGGCGGCGCGTATCACGCCATCGTCGGAACGCTGACTCAAGGATTGTTCTGTGCGCTGATCTCGATTCCCATCGGCATCTTCGTCGCGATCTATCTCGTCGAGTACGGCGCAGGAACTCGTCTCGCCCGGGTCACCACCTTCATGGTCGACATCCTGACCGGCGTTCCGTCCATCGTCGCGGCGTTGTTCATCTATGCGCTGTGGATCGCAACGTTCGGCTTCGATCGGTCCGGTCTGGCCGTGTCACTCGCTCTGGTGCTGCTGATGATTCCGGTCATCGTGCGATCCTCGGAGGAGATGCTGCGCATCGTTCCTCAGGACCTTCGCGAGGCGGCGTACGCACTCGGTGTGCCGAAGTGGAAGACGATCGCCAAGATCGTCGTCCCGACGGCGTTGTCCGGCATCGTCACCGGCATCATGCTCGCTCTTGCCCGTGTGATGGGTGAAACCGCGCCGGTGCTGATCCTCGTCGGCTCCGCGACGGCGATCAACTTCAATCTCTTCTCGGGGCCGCAGACTTCGCTGCCGCTCATGATGGTCGACCTGCAGAAAGCAGGAACCGGCGCGCTCACCTCCGAGCGCATGTGGGGAGCAGCACTGACGCTGATCCTGATCATTGCCCTGCTCAACATCGGCGCGAAGTTGGTTTCCAAGTTCTTCTCGCCCAAGAGCTTCTGACCCACTTCCCCAACACATTCGCTGCTCGAGAATTACAGGAGCCGACCATGGCAAAGCGCCTCGACCTCAAAGACGTCAACATCTACTACGGCAAGTTCCACGCCGTCCAGAACGTCACCCTCGCCGTCCCGCCTCGCGGCGTGACTGCCTTCATCGGGCCTTCGGGCTGCGGCAAGTCGACGGTTCTCCGTTCGCTCAACCGCATGCACGAGGTCACCCCCGGCGCGCGCGTCGAGGGCTCGGTGTTGCTCGACGGTGAAGACATCTACGGCAACGGCGTGGACCCCGTCGGTGTGCGACGCACGATCGGCATGGTCTTCCAGCGCCCCAACCCCTTCCCGACGATGTCCATCCGCGACAACGTCGTCGCCGGCCTCAAGCTTCAGGGCGGCAAGAGCAAGAAGGAACTCGACGAGGTCGCCGAGCGCTCCCTCAAGGGTGCGAACCTGTGGAACGAGGTCAAGGATCGCCTCGACAAGCCGGGCGGCGGACTCTCCGGCGGTCAGCAGCAGCGTCTGTGCATCGCTCGCGCCATCGCGGTGCAGCCCGATGTGTTGCTGATGGACGAGCCGTGCTCGGCCCTCGACCCCATCTCCACGCTCGCCATCGAGGACCTCATCGGGGAACTCAAGAAAGACTTCACGATCGTCATCGTCACGCACAACATGCAGCAGGCAGCACGAGTGAGCGATCAGACCGGCTTCTTCAACCTCGAAGCCACCGGCAAGCCCGGCCAGCTCATCGAGATCGACGACACCGAGAAGATCTTCTCCAACCCCACCCAGAAGGCGACCGAGGACTACATCTCCGGACGCTTCGGATAGCCTCTACTCGAACCGAAAACCCCCGTACACCTTCTGGTGTGCGGGGGTTTTCCTTGCGCGGTAGTGGGGGTTTTCGGACCGAATGCGTCGTTCGGTCACGTGGGTGAGCGAGGGTGACATTGGGTCACTTGAAGTGTGCGAGTGCGGCATTCGGTCACTGGGGGGTGACCGAACGACGCCTTCGGTCCGGATCAGGCGACCGAAGGCGACATTCGGTCACCGAGACGGTGGCCGAACCGAGCGGGAACGAACCCGTCAGGCGCTGGGGAGCTTGGTGTTGGTACTGAGCTCGACGGGAAGTTCGCCGGTCACGAGGAAGATGACCCGACGGCCGACCTCGACGGCATGGTCGGCAAAGCGCTCGTAGAAGCGTCCGAGAAGCGTGACGTCGACCGCCGCGGCCACCCCGTGCTTCCATTCCCGGTCCATCAGAACGGTGAACAGATGCCGGTGCAGATCGTCCATTGCTTCGTCTTCTTCGCGGAGCTTCGCTGCGCGTTCGGGATCGCGGGTCTCGAGTACCTCGCGTGCCGATGCTCCGAGCTGAACCGCGATTCTTCCCATCTCGGCGAAGTAGCCGTTCACCTCTTCGGGAAGAGCGTGGTTCGGGTGACGGCGACGGGTGATCTTCGCGACGTGCAGCGCAAGTGCGCCCATCCGGTCGATGTCGGCGACGATCTGAATGCCGGAGACGACGGACCGCAGATCGCCGGCGACGGGTGCCTGCAGTGCGAGCAGCGAGAACGCTTTCTCCTCGCAGACAGCGCTGAGATCGGTGATCTTGTCGTGGTCGGAGATGACCTGCTCGGCGAGGACCAGGTCGGCTTGGAGGAGTGACTGGGTGGCTTTGTCCATGGCAGAGCCTGCCAAGGTAGCCATCTCTCCGAGGAGATCGGCCAACTCGTTCATTTGTTCGTTGTAGGCGACGCGCATAGATGGGAAGTTTAGTGCGTCACACCGACCGATTCGTAGTCGAGCGGGTGAACGGGGCATGAATGGATTCGCTCAGGCGCAGGTATCGTCCGCCGCGTTGGTGAAGGACAGATTGTCGGGCAGTGGTGCTGCCTCCGTCGAGCCCTGTCCGGCAGTCGCGTCGACCGGCTGGCCGAACGCGGTAGGCGCGTTGGTGTAACCCGGGTAGTCGGAGCCGAGAACAACCTCGACAACGCTGTCGAGTCCAGCGGCTTCCTCGACTACCGCTCCCGGAATCGCCGAGGCCACGGTGGCTGCTTCGGATTCCTGCCCGGGGGAGTATCGAACGACGGTCTGGGTCGCCGTACCGGCGAAGTTGCCGACGTCGAGGATCTGGAACCCGTAGTTCGCCAGCTCGGACGAGGCCGTCGCGGCCATTCCGGCGGCCTCGGATGCGTTGGAGACCTGGACGGAGACAGTGGTCGGGTCGACTGCCAGCGTCGGCGCAGTCGGCTCGGGCGTTGCCTCGGTGGTGGTGGCGGGGTCCTTGCGTTCTTCGCCGGGCAGCGGCCGGTCCTCGATGATCGCGCTGAAGAGCGCGGCGATGGCACTGTCGACGGGGATTTCGTTGCCCCAGTCGTTGGTGCCGTCGGTGGGAAGTGTCAGGAACGTCACCGCACCGGCGTCGACGTTCTGCAGCGACCGACCGAGCGTGATCAAGTCCTGTGTCTTCACGTTCTCGACGAAGGTGTCGCGAGTGAAGGCACTGACGAATCCGCTGAGTTTTCCTGGATCGAGCAGCACCTTGTTCGACAGTGCCGAGCGAAGCAGCGACGAGAGGAACCGTTGCTGGCGTTTGATGCGACCGTAGTCGCCGTTGCCTTCGGAGTCGACGTGCCGGGCGCGCACGTAGTTCAGTGCTGTCTTGCCGTCGATGTGTTGCTCACCGACGTTGGGTAGCACGGTGCCCAGTTCGTAGTCGACGAGCGGTTGCGGTGTGCAGACATCGACGCCGCCGACCTCGTTGACCATCGATTCGAATCCGGCGAAGTCCATGCCGACGAAGTGACCGATCTTCAGGCCTGAAATCTTCTGAATGGTCTTGACCAGGCATTTCGGGCCGCCGAGGGCGTAAGTCGCGTTGAGCTTGTCACCGTCTGCCGCGGGGTAGATCTCACCGGTGTACGTGTTGGTGTCGTTGTCGAATGCTTCGCATTCCGGCCGCTCGACGTCCAGGTCTCGTGGAAAGGACACCGCCACGACGCGACTGCGATCGGCAGGAATGTTGACCAGCATCACGGTGTCCGACCGGGCGCCTTCGGCATCCTCGACCGTTCCGGCCCCGACTTCGCCGCTCGCACCGGTGCGGGTGTCGGTACCGACGATCAGGTAAGTCTCGTCGCCGTACTGGCCTGCTGCGTCGATGACGTCGGTCGAGTCCGGGTCCAGGGCCGCGACCTGCGCAAATCCCTGATCGGTGCTGCGAAGATAACCCCAGACGACACCCGTCAGTGCCACCGACAGAATCGCGATGATCGATACGAGTCCTCGAGTGGCGTTGAGAATGCGTTTTCGACGACGAACCTTGCTCATCGCGAGGCGAGTGAGTGCCGGACGATCCTCGGCCGGTGCGCCCACGGCCTCGGGCTGTGCGGTGACCGGCGGAGGTGTCCGGTCGGTGATCGGAGCGATCTTCTCGGTCGGAGCCTCGACGTCCGGACGTGGCGCGGGGGCGTCGTCCTCGGCCTTTCGATCCATCAACTCCGCTACCGAGATGGTCTCCGGTTTGCCGGGCGACCGTTTGCCCAACCGGCGAAGTCGACCGCTCGGTGTCTCCGGATCGGAACGCTGCGAACGGCTGGATTTGTCCGAGCGACCGGTCTGGTCGGTCGAGCCCGGCTGTGCGGTCGGTGCCGGTGTTTCCCGACGCTGCTGCGGGGCGGATCGCTCGGGTGGTGTCGCGGAGTCGGACGGATGGTGAATGCGTGAGATGGGACGTTCCCACGGCGCGCGACTTTCGGGCGCAGGCGGACCCTGATCTCGATCGTCACCCACGAATTCTTTCCCGGCCTTCCTCGAACATTTCGAACATCTCGCCCTGCAGTCGGGCGATCCCCGCAATGATACTGAGGAAAACGACGCGGTCCACTTCTGTCGTAGCCGACGGAGGTCGGTGCAGGTCAGCCGCCCGAGTGCATCAGGTCGGCGCCGATAGGAACTGCCAGGTCCTCGGGATCGTCGAGCCAGCCTTCGGGCAGCGAGACCGTTCCGGGAGATCCCTGACGCCCGCGAGGCCCTTCGGCATCCTTGGGAAATGCGACCGTCGGATCGAGTTGGCCGAGGAGGTCGTCGAGTTCGGTCAAGGTCTTCACCAGGGCCATCGAAACACGGAGATCCGATCCTGCCGGAAATCCTCGCAGGTACCAGGACACGTGTTTCCGCAGCTCACGCATGCCTTTGTTCTCGCCGTGGTGGTCGGCGAGAAGTTCGGCATGACGACGGATGATGACGGCAACTTCGCCGAGATCGGGAGGCGTCGGTTCCGGGCGGCCTGCGAATCGAGCGCTCAGTTCGGCGAACAACCACGGCCGACCGAGGCACCCTCGACCCACGACCACGCCGTCGCAGCCGGTCTCGGCCATCATCCGGACGGCATCGGATGCAGAGAATATGTCGCCGTTCCCCAGGACGGGCACCTCGGTGACATGTTCCTTGAGTCGTGCGATTTCGTTCCAGTCGGCTGTTCCCGAGTACCGCTGTGACGCGGTCCTCGCGTGCAGTGCGACCGCTGCTGCCCCTTCGCCCGCAGCGATGCGTCCGGCGTCGAGATGGGTGTGGTGTTGCTCGTCGATGCCGACTCGGAACTTGACCGTGACGGGGATGTCGGTTCCCTCGGTGGCTTTGACTGCAGCTGCAACGATCCGGCCGAACAAGTTTCGCTTGTAGGGAAGCGCTGCTCCGCCGCCTTTGCGGGTGACCTTGGGCACCGGGCAACCGAAGTTCATGTCGATGTGATCGGCGAGATTGTCGTCGACGATCATCTTCGCGGCGGCGTACGTCGTCTCGGGATCGACGGTGTACAGCTGCAACGACCGTGGAGTTTCGGTGGGTCCGAAAGTGGTCATGTGCATGGTCGCGGGTTGCCGCTCGACGAGTGCTCGTGCGGTCACCATCTCGCACACGTACAGCCCCGACGTACTGCCTGCGCGTGCGATTTCCTGCTCACGGCACAGCGTCCGGAATGCCACGTTGGTGACGCCGGCCATCGGCGCCAGCACGACGGGGCTGTGCAATTCCAGTGAACCGATTCGCAGTGTCATGGGTAATGCCTCATTTTGTTCGGGTTCGATCTCGGTATAAAGGGTCGTACAACGATCGAAGCCCGACACCGATGTCGGTGCCGGGCGCGATCGAAACGTCGAGACGGCTCAGGAAGCTCGCTTCTCGGCTTTCGCAGCTTCGCGCGCCAGTGAGCGGTCGCGCATTTCTTCGAACTTGGTGGCCTGCTTCTCGAGGTCCTCGAGGAATACGGCAAGTTCTTCGCGCTTGTTCTCGCCCTGGCCGGTGAAGTCTTCGCGCTCGAAGATTCTCCACTTCCGCAGGACCGGCCACACGACGTCCTCGAGGTGCTGGCGGAGATCGTAGATGCCGTGCTTGGCCATCAGAACGCCGTTACGCCGGAAGTTCGGCATGCCGGCTCCCGGCATCTGGAAGTTCGTGACGATGTCGGAGATCGCATTCAGTGTCTGATCCGGCGCGATGTCCAGAGCAGCGGCACTGATGTTGCGGTAGAAGATCATGTGAAGGTTCTCGTCGGCGGCGATGCGCTGCAGCATGCGGTCGGCGATCGGGTCGTCGCAGACCTTGCCGGTGTTGCGGTGCGACACGCGTGTCGCGAGTTCCTGGAAGGTCACGTACGACACCGAATGCAACAGTCCGGTGGTCGATCCGGCGGGGGAGGCGAAACCGTTGGTCATGTGGATCATGCGCGCTTCTTCGAGCGCGACGGGATCCACCCCGCGGGTGACGACGAGGTAGTCGCGCATCACGATGCCGTGGCGGTTCTCCTCGGCAGTCCAGCGGCCTACCCAGGTTCCCCAGGCACCGTCCTGCGAAAAGTTCTCCGCAATTTCACGGTGGTAGGACGGGAGGTTGTCCTCGGTGAGGAGGTTGGTGATCATCGCGGCTTTGGCGACCTCGGAGAGCTTGCTCTGCTCGGGGTCGTAGTCGACACCACCGAGCTCGGCGAAGTTTCGGCCCTCGTCCCACGGCACGTAGTCGTGGGGATGCCATTCCTTCGCCATCGACATGTGCCGGTTGACGTTGTCTTCCGCAACCGGAACGAGCTCCTGGAGCAGCTCCAGCTGTGTCAGA
>NZ_JAHFVG010000084.1 GCF_023264675.1 Rhodococcus sp. (in: high G+C Gram-positive bacteria) | reverse complement strand
ACCTGCGCATCTGACCGAGTGGTCTCGTGAACCGGCAGGGTCACCAGTCGATGCTTTCCTCGATGCATTCGTTCCCATTGCCGGTGATGACAAAGAGTTCGTGATCGTCGACTTACGTGATGGGGACCTTGCTCTCGCGCACGAAACGCCATGTCGATGTGCAGTCCACTCCTGGACCTGACGCCCCCCGTCGTCGGTCATGCAATGAGACCGCGGCGCGCAAGGGGGTCGCTTGACCCCTCGGACTGCGGAATCGATTCGATTGCAACATTATTCGCAAGTGCGTACCCAATTCACGGCCGACTCCGCGCTGCGACCGGTTGCGTCTTGGATCAGGCCCACGATCGCAGCATCCGCTCGGTGGCCGTGACTACCGCCTGACGCTGAGCCGCAGCCTGATCGACGACCGGCCCGCGGTCGAGTTCGGTCAACCCCTTCGGCGACAGCTGCGAGGCTTGCGCGATTGCGTAAATAAAAACCAAGACGTCGACGGCTGAAAGCGGTTGAGCCGCAGCGGTCGCGACAGTGAGTGCTTTGTTCCGATAGACCTCGCTCGGCTCGGCAGTAGCCTCCGGCCGCTCGAGCTGAGCCCACATACTCAGCCGTAGCACTTCGGGGAAACGCTGATGATGATCGAACACGTCACCGGCCCAGGCGGGAAGATCAGCGGGATTCGGAGGGACGCTCTCCGCCATGCGACGTAGCGCGTCCGCCAGTGTTGCGTCGAAAAGCCCGCTCTTACCGCCGTAGTACGCGTAGATCATCCGAACGTTGCTCTGCGCCTGAGCCGCGATTCGTTCGATCCTCCCGCCAGCGAACCCATACGCAGCGAACTCGCCAGTTGCCGCAGCGAGGATTCGCGTCTTGGTGGCTTCGGCGTCGCGGGCCATTGGTCTGCTCCATTCTCAGGTTTGACGAGCCTTCCGGACTGGTCTACCTTAGCAGGTAAGTATCTATTTACTTATGAGACCAGGAGTCACCATGAACCGCATCGCCCTCGTCACCGGAGCCAACCGCGGGATCGGAAGAGCAACCGCGCTCGCTCTGGCCAGAAATTTCAAAATCGTCGCGGCTTCACGAAGCGGGGCAAGCGATGTCGTGGCCGATATCGTCGAAGCCGGCGGCGAGGCAATCGCGGTTGAGTTGGATGTCGCAGATCTCTCCTCGATCGAGGGGGCGCGAATCGAAACTCTTGCCGGGATCGAGCATGCGTGGAACGCCGACGCCATCGACGTGCTGGTCAACAATGCCGGGGTGGGACAGTTCGCCCCGATCGGCGCGATCACGGCCGAAGACTTCGGCAACACCTTCGACATCAACGTCCGGGGCCCGGTTTTCCTCACGCAGGCTTTCTTGCCTCACCTATCGGAGGGAGCGAGCATCGTGAACGTGTCGAGTTCGCTCAGCCGGCACGTCAGCCCCGGAACCTCCGTCTATGCGGCGTCGAAGAAGGCCCTCGAAGCTTTCACCCGCTGCCTCGCCGTCGAATTGGGCCCACGGGGAATTCGCGTCAACTCCATCGCCCCCGGCCCGACTGCAACCGACTTCAACGGCGGCGCCATGCGCGACAGCGATCAGATGCGCAGCGCATTATCCACACAAACCGCACTCGGTCGGGTAGGCGACCCGGCCGACATCGCCGACGCGATCTCCGCCTTGGTATCGAACGAGGTGCGTTGGGTTACAGGCGAACGCATCGAGGTCTCCGGTGGCGTACTGCTGTAAACGCAGTCCGCACCGTCAACAGATGGTTGAAGCCACTCGAATTGCAAGTCGGTGTGGAGGAACAGCCGATTCTTCCTGAAGTAAGTAGAGATCCCGGTCCGGCCATCCGCAAATATTTTACGGACCACTACTCGGGAGGGTCAGCAACAGCTTCGCCGCCACCAGCCTAGACGTGCAGGTCATGACATTCTTATCTGTTGTTGCGCAGTTGCACCGAACACAATTCCGCTCACTTCGCTGGTTATAAGCCGATGTCGGAGAAGGCATTTCCGACGAGGGGTGCATGTTCGCGGCGATACACCTCGACCGAGTCCAGGCTGGCGCGCCCGGGCTGTCGGGCGATGGCGGATCCGTCGGCACCGTTCCGTGTGCCTTGAGTGACGAAGCCGGCGCGGAGCGAGTGCCCGCCCAGCTTCGCCAGGGCGGTGGGGTCATAGCCGGCATGTTCGGCGCGACGGCGGATGGTCTGGTGTATCGCAGCGCCCGAGAGCGCGGTGTTGCCCAGGTTTCCGTTCTTCGCGATTGCTCGGAAGAGTGGTGCCCGGGACGCGGTGCGTGGCACTCCCCCGCTGCACACGTGTTCGTTGAACGGCTCAGGCTTCCGGAGCAAGCGGATGACCGACGACCGTCCGCCGGCGTCGAACGCGGCGACGACCTGTACCCAGCGGACGTCGGCGCAGGGTGGGCAGGTCTCGTGAGAGTCGTTGTACGGCAGGGCCTTCACTGCTCCCCTGCCCTCTTGATCGGTCTTGGACTTCCTGAGCCGTATATGAGGGCCGTCGTGCCAGTGCACGGTGACGTCTCTGCACACCATCTCCGACGACTCGCTACGGAGGTCAGCACCCGCGAACCCGAGGAGCAGGATTGCTGAGTCGCGGCACCGCCGGTGTCAGTCATTCGTGCACCCTCCCAGACAGGCCACCAGCAAGCGGCCGCTGCAGCAGGACAGCTAGGCCGCCGAACTGCGGCCGGAGCTGATCGCGGCGATCGAACGGGGCATGGCGCGCGGTAGGGGGCTTCGCCGCCGCCTGTGCGTGCTGAGGCGGGTCCTGTCCCGCCTCAGCACGCACGAGGGCCGAAGACCCGATCCGTCACTTCGAGGACCGCACATGACCAGCTGAAGCCGGACCCGATGCCCGCCAACAGGATCAGCTGACCGGGACGAAGAACCCCGCTTCGAGCGAGTTTGTCGAGACCGTAGATCTGGTCACCCGGGCCCAGATGCCCGACCGACCGTGCGAAGTCCCAAGTGGTCCGGTTCACGTCGATGTCGAACGGCGTCAAGAACGTCGAGGACACCCGGCGCCACCCTAGGTGGGGTAGAACGAACCAGTCGATATCGGTCACCGTGACGCCGGCGTCCTTCACTGCCTCCTCGACTGCTCTGCGTTGTCCGTGCATCAGCCGGGCCACTGTCGGTCCGGTACCGTTCGACTTCAAGAACTGCTGTTTGGCCCCGCCGAGATCGACCCTGTCCGTGCGACGACCCGCATCGACGCTGTGGCCCGAATCGTCGGTGGGCCGGTGCATTCCTTCGAGCTGAGGATCGGACACCGTGTGCACCGACCGGACCAGCAACGGACCCGGACGCGTGCTCATCACCAGAGAAGTTCCGCCGTCCCCGTACACCGTGCCCGGATCGCTACGCCACCGATCGAACCGCGCGCCGTCGTGGCGATCTCCGGTGGTGACGACGACGTTGTCGGCGAACGGTCCCACCAGCAGCTCGTAGCCGAGCTGGATGGCTGCCATTCCGCCGTTGGACACCTGATCGACCCGCATTGCGGGAGCGTCGATTCCGAGTTCACGCGCTATCCACGACGCCGGCGGCCAGAGGGGCGGAGACGAGTCGAAAGAACAGGCGTAGAACAAGCGGTCGACGTCGAGTGCATCCAGGTTCGCATCGGCCAGTGCGAATGCACCGGCGGCGGCGGCGAGCTCGTACGCCGGGCGGTCGGAGGTGGCCACACTCCTCATGGCGTTCCCCGCCAGGGGTTGTTCGCCGACATCCTCGATCGCGGACACGTGGTGGCCCGCGCCGGTGATGTACACCGCGGGGACGGAACCGGTGATCGTCACGGTTGTCGGCTTCGCTCGGCGTACTCCTTGGCTAGCTCGAGGGTCGCGCGTGAGTTGGCGCTGAGTGCCGCCACGACTTTCGCCTTCGCGTCCGCCACCGTGGCCGCCGCGCCGAGTTGGTCCGCTATGCGGCTGTCGTCGATGACGACCGCATGATGCGATGTCGCGACCGTCGTGTCGCCGTCGTCGACGAACGTCCATCTACCCAGGTGCCGACGCATCAACGGGGGCAGGGTGAATTGCTTGTAGACGATCGACTGGTCCTTGAGGACCACGCGATACGACTGAGTGCGGTGCGTCGTGCCGTCCGGTGACCGCGTGATCATCGCGAGGTTCTGAACTCCGTCCGCCACTGTCTCGAAGTCGACCTCGGCGACGTGCGGAAGCCGCTCCGGCCACCGGTCGGCGTCGTTGACGAAGTCGAAGACAGCTCTTCTGTTTCCGTGCACCACGACCGAATCCGAGAACTCGACCACCACGTTCCCCGCCGCGTCGCTCAACGCCTCCCGTAGAGCGCGCAGTTCGGTGCGCGAGTTGCGGTCGACGGTCTCGTGTAGCCATTGCTCGTGCTCGGGACCGGTGGCACCGAAGCGGTGCTCGAGTATCACGACGCTTCCGCCGGCGCCATTGCTGTCCACCACCCAGCGGCCGTCCATGAACGCTACTGGTGGCGCTGATCGTGTCTGCCGGAAAGTGATCGAGCGGTGCCCGGTATCGATGGTCCGCAACGATTCCCAGCTCTTGACGGACTCGTTCGCGGTGGCGACTATCCTGATCCGCTCACGCCGGTCGTTGCCGGACAGTCGTTCTGCGTGCACGGTCGGTGGCAGCAATAGCGGCCACCTCGTGACGTCGCTCAACGCGTCGAACACAAGATCGGGATTTACCGGAACGTCGATTCGGTGATCGGTCGTAGAGAAGCCGGCAGCGTCGCGTTCGCGCGGCAGCGTTCTCACGGCGGAGATGGTGCGAGTGCGTTCGGTCATGGCGGAGCCCTCCTAGTAGTTGCCGAGACCGCCGCAGACGTTGATCGCCTGCGCGGTGATCGAGGATGCCGAGTCCTCGGCCAGATAACCGACCATCCCCGCGACCTCGTCGGGGGTGCAGTACCGGCCCAGCGGGATCTTTGCCTCGAACTTCTTCAGAACGTCG
The DNA here is from genome assembly GCF_023264675.1 of Rhodococcus sp. (in: high G+C Gram-positive bacteria). GTDB lineage: Bacteria > Actinomycetota > Actinomycetes > Mycobacteriales > Mycobacteriaceae > Rhodococcoides. The sequence goes on along the minus strand of NZ_JAHFVG010000084.1, from coordinate 10,812 downwards.
TCCTCGGTCAGGCCCCAGGCGGCTGCGTAGTTCTCCCGAACCGTATGCGCCATCGGTGTTTCCACGTATCCGGGGCACACGGCGTTCACCGTGATGCCGGTCGGTGCCAGTTCGTTCCCGAGCGCCTTGGTGAACCCGACGACGCCGTGTTTGGACGCCGAGTACGGCGCTCCGAGCACCACTCCCTGCTTACCCGCCGTCGACGCAATATTGATGATGCGGCCTCGGGCGAGCGCGCGCATCCGGCCTTCGTTGAGCACCGCGCTGGTCATGCGGAACACACCGTTGAGATTGATGTCGAGCACCCGGTCCCACGCTTCCTCGGTGAGGTCGGCGGTGACACCGCCCCCGCTCGTTCCCGCGTTGTTGACGAGTACGTCGACCTGGCCGGTCAGTTCCGAAGCAGCCGTGACGAATTCGCGAGCCGACTCGGTGGACCGCACATCGAGCGGAAGACCTTCGATGCGCACCCCCAGTTCGTCAGCGAGCCGCTTGGCGACATCGACCACCTCCACCTCGTCACGCGCGCCGATGACGACGTCGTGGCCCGTCTGCGCGAGTTTGCGGGTGCAGGCGTACCCGATCCCCCGCGTGCCGCCGGTGACGATCGCGACCGGCCTACGGCCGACCTGTGCCCCCGTCATCGCTCACGCCGCCTTGTTCACGGCGTCGAGGAATTCGCGCACGCTGAGCTCGGTGGACGCCACACTGTCGTCGATCGTCAAACCGAATTCGCGTTCGACACGGCTGACGGTCTCGAGCATGGCCAGCGAGTCGTAGCCGAGGTCGCACAGCGGGACGTCGATCGAACCGTCGGTGAGCGGTGCGGTTTCGTCGTCGCCCGCAGCGAGCTTGATGATGCGTGCGAGGTCGTCGAATCCGACGGGGGCGGTCTTCTGTGGAACGGTCATGACTTCTCTCCTGTGGTCGGTCGATCGGGTCGAGTGAACGGGATGGTTCAGAGACGGCTGAGCACCACGGCTGAACAGAGTCCGCCGTGCCCGCGAGCGATGACGAGTGCATGGCGGACGTCGACTTCTCGGGGCGTGTCGACGACCAGGTCGATCGGGAGATCCGCGTCCGGTCGGCTGTGCACGGTCGGTGGGACGAGACCGTAGCGCACGGCCTGGACCGCGACGCAGACGTCGAGGGCAGAACCGCCCGAAAGAAGTCTTCCAACAGTCGATTTGGGAACCGTGACAGGGATGGCACGCGGTCCGAACAGTTCGACGAGCGCGCACACTTCCTCCCGGTCGGCATCGACTGCGCCGGCACCGTCGGCGAAGACGACGTCGACGTCGCCCGCGCTGATGCCCGCGTCGGCCAACGCTGTTCTAACGCATCGCACCAGTCCGGTATGCGATCCGGGTACTGGATCGAAGCTCGCGGCGTGCCCTGCGAAACGCGCGTACGCGTCGGCGCCGCGGGTGTGAGCATGGCCTGCGTCCTCGAGCACCATCATTGCCCCGCCCTCACCCGGCACCGCACCGGTGGCGCGCGAATCGAAGGGAAGATAAGCGGTCGCCGGGTCCGTCCGCTCGGTGTAGCGGCCGGACGTCTGCAGTGACGCCACCCCCCACGAACAGAGCGAGAAGTCGACGGCTCCGGTCAGCTGGATCGGGGTACCGGACCTGATGTTGCGCCGGGCGAGAGCCAGCGCCTCGAGTCCACCGCATTCGTCCGCGACCACGGCGCCACCCGCACCGCGCATACCGTGCCGGATGGACAGCTGACCGGTGTTGACTGCATAGAACCATGCGAAGGATTGGTACGCACTGACGTAACTGCTTCCGTTGGACCATAGTTCGTGCAGCTCGCGCTGACCGAAGTCGAAGCCGCCGGCGAAGTTCGCCGTGGCGACACCGGCCTCGTACGACTCCCACTCGCTCGGGTCCAGAACCGCATCGGCCAGACATTCTTTTGCGGCCGCGAAGGAGAGCCGCGTCGATCGATCGGTCTGGGGCATCATGCGCGATCCGACGGCCGACTCGTCGTCGAAGTTCGAAATTTCACCGGCGAGTGTCACTGCGTAGGTAGACGAGTCGAACCGCCGGATACGGTCGATCCCGGACCGTCCGTTCAGCATCGCTTTCCACGTTTCGGACGCGCCGAGCCCGACGGGGCTGACTGCCCCGAGTCCGGTGATGACTGCATCGGTCATGCTGCAACTCCTTTCTCTCCGCGGCCCAAGGCCATCGCGCTCTGGAATCCACCGAATCCGCTGCCGACTGTCAGCGCGTTCCGTACTGGAACCCCACGGGCAGTCAGTGGGACGTAGTCGAGGTCACACCCGTCACCGGGGTTGTGCAGGTTGGCCGTGGGGGGAACCGTCGACGTCGACATCGTCAGCAGGCATGCGGCGATCTCGATGGCACCGATAGCACCGAGCGAATGCCCGATCATCGACTTGATGGAACTCACCGGGATCTCGTAGCTGCGGGTGCCCAGGCTTTGCTTGAACGCCGCGGTCTCGTGCAGGTCGTTCTGCTTCGTTCCCGATCCGTGTGCGTTGATGTAGTCGACTTCTGCTGTGCCGATGCCGGATTGGCCCATGACGTCGTCGATGGCCGAGGACATCTCGGTGCCGTCGGATCGCAGCCCGGTCATGTGGTAGGCATTGCACCGGGTTGCGTAGCCGAGCACCTCGCCGTAGACGGTGGCTCCACGCCCGAGCGCCGCTTCCCGTTCCTCGAGCACGAACATCGCTGCTCCCTCTCCGAGTACGAAGCCGTTGCGCGACGCATCGAACGGACGTGACGCCGTCTCCGGATCGTCGTTACGATTGGAGGTAGCCCGGATGGCGTCGAAACACGCGACGCTGATCGGCGATATCGGCGCGTCGGTGCCGCCTGCGATCATGACATCGACTGTTCCGTCGGCGATCTGGCGAGCTGCCTGGCCGACGGCGTCGATGCCGGACGTACAGCCGGTCGAGACGACACTGCAGGGTCCACCGGCACCGGTGGCGGTGGCGACTTCCCGAGCGAACGACGACGGTACGAAGTGCTCGTAGAAATGCGGGGTGGACAGGGCCGGGTCGACGACGTCCAGTCGTCCGTCGTCACTGACCACGCGGTAGTCGGTTTCGATCTCGACGGTGGCCCCGACCGCGGACCCTATCGTCACGCCTACGCGCTGCAAATCCACCTCTGCCACATCAAGTCCCGACCGTCGAACGGCCCCCATCGCCGTCGCCAGCGCGAATTGCCCGGCGCGTCCGGTGCGCGCTCGCTGCCGCGAGCTGACCCCGAAAGCCTCCGGATCGAAGGCCACCTCGGCGGCGATCTGCGACCGAAAGGGGGACGGGTCGAAACTACGCACCCGCCGGGTGGCCGTGCGTCCGCTGGTGAGAAGGTCCCAGAAGGCGCTCACACCGATACCACCGGGGGCGATCACCTCGAACCCGGTGACCACGACGCGCCGGGCGGTCACGACTGCGTCCTGAGAAAGACACGCTCGGCCAGATGGTCTTCGTGCGACACACAGGTGTCGTCGTAGGCCGGCACCAGCGGAGTGAGGTCCTCGCAGATCCTCACGAACCGTGGGTCGGCATCACGCCAGGCACCGTCGATGACGTCGAGGCCGTCGGCCTCTCCGAGGTCCTGCACGTGGAGGTAGCGGTCCGGTGCGAACGAATACACCTGTCGCGATCGAGTGCCCATCCGGCTCGGGAAATCCGAGGCGTCCAGGTCGCCGAAGAGCGCGGCCACGCGCCCGGAATGTTCGGGGTCCATCCGGTTGACGACGATGGCCGAGAATGCTTCTGCGGCAGTGGAAACGGTCGGAGCCGTCCAGTCGTAGAACGGATCCGGCCGGTGCAGCTCGATGGCGTACCGCGCGGCCAGGAGGTCGTCCGCGCGGTCGTCACGGATGCCCGCCCCTCGGGCGAGACGGATGACGAGGTCGCGGTAGGCGAACATTTCGACCCGGCCCTCACCGGGGGCCCATGTCGCGCGTTGCTCGCGGTCGGCGAGCGCGGACGTGACACCGGGAGGTGTGCCGACGGCGACGGTCACCTGCAGCGTGGGCAGGGTCGCGCTACGAGGCGGTATGTCGGCTGAGGCGGGAGCGACCGCCACATTGGTCATGGTCATGTGATCTCTTCTCCGATGTTTGCTGTGAGGTTGTCGGTTCGAGGTATCGCTGACGTGCTCGTGGTACCGACTCTGCACTGCGTTCGTGCGGTGTTTCCGTTGCCTGGACCAGGTAGCGGTCAGGTTTACGTCAGAGGAAGGTCAACCCCGCAAAGGGCATAAACCGGTCGCACACAACCAAATCGGACAAAATCCCGCACTGGACGAGCACACCTCCGACATGCCTCGAGCCCCTGCCGTTCCCGGAAGCGGGAGCGAAGGGGCTCGAGGGGGGGGTATGGCGCTCAGGCAGTGAGTTTGAATCCGACTCCGCGGACGGTTCGAATCAACTCCGGACGGTCGAGCTTCGAGCGCAGGCTCGCGACGTGGGTGTCGATGGTGCGGGTGGACCAGGTCCCGTTCCACACGCACTCGGCGATGATGTCTCGGCTGACGACGAAGCTTCGGTTCTGAACCAGCAACGCCAGCAAATCGAATTCCTTGCGGGTGAGTTCCACCGTCAGCTCGCCCACACGCACTTCCCGCCTTGCGACGTCGACGACGATATCGCCACAGTCAAAACAATTTTCGTCATCCGGGCCGGGCGCTTTCGGCTCCGGTTCCCGGCGAGCGATCGCACGTATCCGCGCTGCGAGCTCGCGGGGCCGGTACGGACGCTCGACACAATCGTCGGCACCGGCATCGAGACTGAGGACGGTTTCGAGTTCGTCTCGCACAGGCAGAACGACGATCACGATGCGCCGAAGAGGTGAGGTGCGCAGGCGCCGGCACATCGCCTCGGGACCGATGTCGGGCAACGTCGCCGAGACGACGATCTTGTCGGCCGTGGGTTCGTCCTGTAGCGCGCCGATGAGTCCGATTCCCGAATTTACATGAGTGACATGGTGTCCCAGTCGCTCGAGGCTCTCGATCAGCCGCGCGGCGTCGTCCGGTTTCTCGTCGGCGAGAAGTAGGTGTTGCGAGTACTCCCGATCAGTGTCGATACCGTTCATCTTGCGCCCCCCGTGACGTGTTTCGCTCGATCAGAACAGGTCGATATCATCGCTGCGACGAGCGACTGCGATGGGAAGGACGCCGTATTCCGCGTAGTGCACCGACGTCAAGGACAGCCCTGCTTCACGCAACTGCGCGGCGAGTTCGTCCGTCGACGTGAGGTTCAGATAGGTGACGCTCAGGAGGTCACCGAAAACAGCGCGATCGCGTCGTACGTCGTCGGCGGACATCCCCAGTCGCTGCCACAGTACTGCGGAGACGGGATCGTTATCGGGCGGAGGCGGAAGCGGCGGAATGAAACTCACCAACAGTTCGCCACCGGGCGCGAGGTTGTCTCGAAAGCGTCGATAGAGCTCCACAAGTCGATCCCGGTCCGGCTCGTAAAGGTTGAGCCCGTTGCTCAGCAACAGATCCACGGGGGTGCCCAGCTCGAGTTCCCACGCGTCACCGCGGACGAACTCGGTGCGATCGTTCAGACCACGCTCGGCGGCGGATTCGGCCGCGAGCGCGATCGACTCCGCGTCGATGTCGACTCCGACGATGGTCACGTCGGCGAGAAGTTCCGGCGGCTGAGCCAGGACGTCGTCCATCAGCCCGCAGGGGATCGACGCGACGCGCGCACCCGGGTGCAGACGCGGAGCCACCAACGCCGACAACCGGTGATAGCGCTGCCGGATGCCCGCCATCGTGGACCGGGAGAGCAGCCATTGCTCCATGTCGGTTGGGGCATCGGTCCCGTCGTGGGTGAACACGTAGGACGTCCAATAGCCACTGAGGCCACCGTTCAGAAGCAGAAACCGCCCGAAGTCGAACTCGGCCAGCTCGTGGAGAAGTCGTAGCTCTTGCGGCAGAGGCAGAACGAGGTCGTCGGCGCATGCGTGCAACCGTGCGGTGATCTCGGCGACGACGCGGTCGACGCGCTCGTCTCGGGGTACGAACGAGCCTGTCTCGTGGGACAACGTGGCAGTCATGGCGGGTCCTTCCGTGGGAGGGAGCAGGTCTGTTGTCACCAGGTGACCGGCAACGAACTCAGACCGAAGATGAGGCCGTCGTATTTGAAGGGGAGATCGTCGGTGCTCGCGCGCAGTGTCGGCAGCGCACGGAAGATGCGTTCGTACACCACCCCCAGTTCGACCTGAGCCAAGTTCATTCCGATGCAGTGATGCGCACCGAACCCCTGTGCGAGATGCGGATTGGGGTTACGATCGAGAATCAACTCGTTGGGCCGATCGAACACTGCCGCATCACGATTGGCGGCAATATTCGAGGCGACGAGTCCGTCACCGGCCTTGACGGTGACGCCCGCGAAGTCGAAATCGACGGTCGCAACCCGGGCCATCCCGATCTCCACCACTGAGAAGAAGCGGATCAGTTCGGTGACCGCCGTAGGGAACCGCTCCGGGTGAGCCATGAGCGTCGCGCGCTCGTCCGGATGCGTCAGCAGCGCGAGGATGCCGAGCGTGATCATCTCGCTGGTGCTCTCGTGGCCGGCCAGCAGCATCAATTGCGACAGACTGGCTAGGGCCGGCACGTCGACATGTCCGAATTCGTGTTCGTGACGGGCGATTTCGTGGCTCAAAACATCATCACCGCGGTGCACTCGCTTGTGCTCGACGAGCGCATCCATGTTCTCGCGCATCGCCCGAGCGAGATCGTCTCGATCGTCGGCGAGAAGGCTTCGATCCAGGAATCGGCCGGCCAATTCGTAGAACCGGCTCAGGTGGTCCGGTGTGACACCCATGATCTCGGCGATGACTCGCCGGGGTATCTTCGTCGATATCGCGGTGACGATGTCACCGGAGATTCCGGAGGCGACCATCTCGGCGATGGCGTCGTCGACGATCACCTCGATCCTCGGACGGAACTCGCGCATACGCTTCATCGAGAAGTGCTGAATCAGCGGCTTTCTGTTGCGCAGGTGCTCCGATCCGTCCATCGAGATGAGGAACGGGGCGAAATGTTCGAACGCGTTCTTTCCACCCGCGGAGATGGCGGGAAAGCCCGGGTCGCTGCGGTCCGAACTGAGCGACGGGTGCAGCATGAGTTGCTGAACATCGCTGTGTCGGTGGAAGAACCAGGCGTCTCGGCCGTCGGACATCCGGACTCGGCTCGCTCTGGTACTGCACAGGCCGGCGTAGAACGCGGGGAGCGAGTAGGGAGCGTCGCGGCCGATCGGGAAATGGGTGCATCGTTCGTCGATCGCGGTCATGCTGAAGTCCTTTGCTCGAAGCGAGTGTTTCAGAGATCGTCATCGATACCGTTCTGTGTCAGTGGCTTTCGGATCCCACTGGTTCAGGACTCGGGCGCAGGACTCGGTACGCCAGCAGCGACAGCGATGTCGCGATCGCGGCCACGATCAGCAGCGAGCCCGTCTCCGCTCGCGCGAACTGATCTGCGTGCTCGGGGCCGAGTTGGGAGCCGACAACGATGGCCAGGGCTGTGCCCGCGATGGCGACGCCGACGCTGTTGCCCAACTCTTGGCTCGTATCGCTCAATGCTGCACCTGTCGACGTCTTTTCGCGCGGCAACGTCCGCATCACCGCGATGGCCGACGAAATCATGACGACCCGCATACCTGCGGTCATGATGACCGTGGCGGCGGCCATCCAGACATAACTCTCACGAGCGAGAAGTGCGTACAGAACGACCGAACCGGACACGACGAGCCCGCCGACGACTCCTGCGGTGCGGAAACCGAACTTCTTGACGACGCGATCGACCAGCGGACCGCTGCCGATCATGGCCGCGACGCGCGGCAAGCCGGCGATACCGGCCAGCAACGGCGTCCACGCCCAGATGGTCTGCAGATGCAGTGTCATCAGGAAGGTGGTGGCGATCATGCACATGGCGAGCGCGCCCTGGTTGAGCAATCCGGCGGTGACGGCCGGTGCCCGGACGACGGCCAGGTCGAGCATCGGGTGGGCGGCGGTTCGTTCGCGTCGAACGAAGCAGAGTCCCGCTGCCACCGACAACGCGAGGAGCCCGAGGTTGCTGCCGGACAGCCATCCGGTGTCGGCGCCGCGGGTGAGGTAGTAGATCCCCGAGGCGACGGTGGTCATCGCCAGCCCCGCGCCGATCCAGTCGATCGGCGCTTTGCTCTTGCTGTCCTCGGTGTCGCGGGGGATCCCCACCCAGACGCCGATCAGTGCACACACTGCGACCGGGACGTTGATCAGGAGCAACACCCGCCAGGACGCCACTTCGAGAAGCACGCCGCTGACGACGGGACCGGACGCGAGTCCGATCATGCCGACGGAGGTGATCAAGGCCGACGCGCGTCGGCGCAGGCTGTCGTCGGGGAAGATGCGAAATGCCAGCGCCATGGTGCCGGGGGCGGTCATGGCTGCGGCCAGGCCGGTGGCGGCACGAACCGCGATCAGCTCACCCGGCGTCTGCACGAACAGGACGGCGAGACTCGACACGCCGAGCAGGGTCAAGCCGATCAGCATGATGAGCTTGCGGCCGATGCGATCGGCGAGTGTGCCGAACGGCAGCATCAACCCGCCGAACACCAGTGCGTAAATGCCGGTGACCCACTGCAGGCCAGAGGCTGTGGCGTCGAGGGACTGTCCGATCGACGGCAGCGCGACGTTGAGGATCGTGTTGTCGATCATTTCGACCAGGAAGGTCAGGGACAGCGCGGCGAGGGCCGGCCACGCGCGGCGAAGGCTGTCGAATTCTTGGGCCTTGATATCCGAGCCTGCGGTCATTGCCGTCTCCTCGTGGTGTGCGGTAGTCGGTGCGAACGGGCCCTTCGGTGAGCCTCACGCTCTCGAACATTGTTCGATACTAGAACACCGTTCGACTGTAGAACAATGTTCGAGGTGTGGCAAGATGAAGGAATGACGACAGTCCCGAAGACCCGAACCGTTCTGTCTCTGGAGTCGGTCCTGGAAGAGAGCGTCGCGGGACTCGACGAGATCGGTGCCGAGAAGATGTCGCTGCGCGCGCTCGCCAAGCGGCTGGGGGCGGGCGTCAGCAGCATCTACTGGTACGTCGACAGCAAGAACCAACTACTCGACATGTCCGTCGACCGCGTGTTGGCCGACGTCGTGGCGACCGTCGACCCGGACTCCGATCCGTTCGACGCGATTCGCGACATCGCCGTCCGTTTGTTCGAGACCATCGACGAACATCAGTGGTGCGCGGGCCGCATCACACAGGATCCGGTGCGCCAACTCAACAGCGTCCGCATCCTCGACCTCGTCGGGCGGCAGCTCTCCCGAGTCGGCCTCCCCGTCGACGACCAGTTTCACTCCGCAACAGCGATATTGGGTTTCGTGATCGGGCTCGGTACGCAAATGGTAGGCGCCCAGAACCTGGCCGGTGACGCCGTCACGCGGTTGGCCTACCTGGACGCGGCGGCGAACCGGTGGAAGGACGTCGACCCCGACGAACTGCCCTTCGTCCACACGGCGTCGGCCGTCCTACGCGAGCACGACGACGCCGAACAGTTCAGCTTCGGCCTCGACCTCCTGCTCGACGGGATTCGGCAAAGGCAGGCACGCCGCTTGTGAGCCCCCAAAGTGGAGTTTTCTCCACCACGGATCCGCCTCCTGACCCCATGTGAACGTGCGCTCGAAGCTCATAGCGTCGAAATCGACATCGATCGACGACACCGAGCACCTAGGAGCACCATGCGCACAGCTGTATACGTGGACTCGGTCACCAAGACCTACGGATCGGGCGACACCGAGGTGGCCGCACTACGCGGAGTGACCATCGGGTTCGCACCCGGAACCTTCACCGCCATCATGGGACCGTCGGGTTCCGGCAAGAGCACGCTGATGCAGTGCGCCGCCGGTTTGGACACACCGACCTCGGGAACCGTGAACGTCGGCGAGCAGGACCTGAGCCAACTCGATGAGGTAGGCCTGACTGTGCTTGGTGATCTGCCAGCGCAATCGAGCGCACCGGAGTCGAGAACCTTGGGTGAACGCCAACGGATCGTCGACCTGATGCGCGAGACAGGCCCTGTCCGGATCTACTCCCGATGGAGACGCCCGCGGACCGGTCAGCGTACTTACGCACCGCACTTCTGAAAAAGAAATTTCACAGGACGTTTGCACTGGACGTAAACTGCCTGCACGGAGTGCAACCTACTTCTGAAACTGACAGCAATGTGGCGGCCGAAGGCGTAACTAAAACGACCAGTTCTGCCACCCTCGGTACGTGTGACTCCGCTCTTCACGGGCGGTCGCGGCGAGAGCGCAATCGGTTCACTGGCGGGCCGTCCGCTCAGTCGAGATCGAACGCTCGCTGGCAATCGCATCGGCCGCCGTGTTCTCACACTCCTACGTGGGTTGTCGCGCGGAAGTATCGAGTCCGCGCCGCCGGCCTGACATAAGGGCTCCCTATCGGCCGGACAAAGTCGGCCGGTCAGTCCGTCCCTGGCATCGGGACCAATGGCGATACCTCCCCGGGGCGATACGGTGGGGTTTCTAGTTGGAATGAACGTATCCAAGGGCAGTGCAGCTCGTCAGCACAGGCCGGGCAGAACACTCACATACGGCGGTCGATCAGTCCATCACGCTCGAGGGCGGTGTTCGCGGAACCACCGGTCGGCGAGATTCAGTCTCAGCATTACGCCTTTCGCGTCACCGACGGGTCAAGCCCCAAGTAGTGGTGTAACTCGTTTTTGATCCTTCGTTGGTGGTTAGGCGGGTAGTTGCATCAGTTCATCGGTGCTCACCTCCGTCGGCGAGCTGGTGTCGGTGTCGGCGGT
>NZ_JAHFVG010000004.1 GCF_023264675.1 Rhodococcus sp. (in: high G+C Gram-positive bacteria) | reverse complement strand
CCACGTACTCCAACGCCCCAACAGCATTCCACCGCACCACATCCCCCGTGCGATACATCCGCTCACCACCGGAACCGAACGGAGCAGCAACGAACCGCTCCGACGTCAACCCCAACCGATCGTGATACCCACGAGCCACACCAGGCCCCGCGAGATACAACTCACCCACCACACCCACCGGAACCGGACGCAACCGCGAATCCAACACCACCACCGAGTAACCGAGAACCGGTGAACCGATCGCGATGGTTCCCCCCGGTGCCATCGGCGCGCTCACCGAGGCGAACACCGTGGCTTCGGTCGGACCGTAGGCGTTGAACATCGACCGGCCGGGCGCCCACCGCGCCACCAACTCCGGACCACACGCGTCACCACCGGTCACCACCACCCGCAACCCGTCCAGCCCCACCGGATCCACCGACGCCAACGCCGCAGGCGTCACGAACGCATGCGTCACCGCCTGCTCCGCCAACACACCCGCCAACTCCACCCCACCGAACACATCCGTCGGCGCAATCACCATCGTCGCCCCACCACAGAACGCCAACAACAACTCCAACACCGACGCATCGAAACTCGTCGACGCGAAGGAGAGCACTCGCGATTCCGTCGTGACTCCGAAGGTGAGTCTCTCTTCTTCGGCGACATTCGCCAGCCCCCGGTGGGTGACCACGACGCCCTTCGGCACGCCCGTCGAACCCGACGTATAGATCAAATACGCCGCATCATCCAACGACGGAACCGGCAACGCTACCGAAACAGACTCCCCCACAACACCATCAGCATCAGCGGCATCGTCGAGGACAACCCACCCCACACCAGGACCCGCCTCACCCAACACACCCACATACTCCGACACCGTCACCCCCACCACAGCACCCGAATCCGACAGCATATGAGCAACCCGATCCACCGGATACGACGGATCCACCGGCAAGAACGCACCACCAGCCTTCGCCACCGCCCACACCGCCACCACGGACTCCACCGAACGACGCAACCCCAACGCCACGAACGAACCGACACCAACACCACGCGAGACCAACACCGCCGCCAACGCCGACGACCGCGCATCCAACTCCCCATACGACACCGACACATCGCCGTCTGAACCACCCGCAACGATCGCCACCGCATCCACACCGGCAACAGCAACCGCCGACGCAAACACCTCCGACAACAACCGCCCACCCACCGACACACCACCACGCACCGGAACCAACAATGCACGCTCGGAATCGGACAACAACTCGAGTTGTCCGACCCTCAGATCCGGTTGTGTTGCAAACGCTTCGAGCACGCGAAGTATGCGAGCGACGATGCTTCGAACCACAGCAGGCTCGAACAGTTCCGGAAGGTACTTGGCCTCGATGTGCAAGCACTCGTCCACCATCGCGACGAGCGTCAGCGGGTACTGCGCTGTGTCGCTTCCGTCGAGGATGTTCGATACGCGCAGCCCGGCGATGTCCGTCTCGTCGGAGAGTCCTGCCCTGTCGACGGGGTAGGACTCGAACACGGTCAACGTATCGAACGCAACGACCGGCCCGACCGCGCGCTGAATCTCGGTCAGACCGAGGTAGTGATGGTCGAGTAACCCAGCCTGCTCGGACTGCAAACGGCCGATGAATTCGGCCAGAGTCTCGCTGGGGTCGAGCGTGACCCTGACCGGCAGGGTGTTGATGAACAGCCCGACCATCGACTCGATGTCGTTGATCTCGGGAGGTCGGCCGGAGACGGTCGCGCCGAACAAGACGTCGCTACGCCCGGTGAGCGTGGCCAAGACTGTGCCCCACGCAGCTTGCACGAGCGTGTTCACCGTGACACCGCGTTCGCGCGCCATCGTCCGCAATCGATCGGTGTCCGATGCGTCGAGCTTGGACAATTCACGACCCGCTCGCGTCGATTCCTGCCGGCGACTCTCGATCGGTGTGAGAAGTGTCGGCTCCGACAGTCCGCGGAGTGCCTCGACCCAAGCGGATCGGGCGTCGGCGACGTTCCGCCGACTCATCCATCCCAGGTAGTCACGGTAGGCGGGAACACGTGGCATCACCGAGATGTCACTGTCGGTTGCGTACAGCGTCAAGAGATCTCGAATGACGAGCGGAGTTGACCACCCATCGATCAAGATGTGGTGGTTGGTCAGAACGAGGCGCCAGTTCCCGCCGCCGAGGGTGATGAACGTGAAACGCAGAAGTGGTGCGTCCGCCATGTTGAATCGAGTGGCGCGGTCGGTGGACATCACGGCATCGAGTTCGAGCGCGGTATCGGACTCCGAGAGATCCGTCAGATCGATCTCGTGCCATGGGACATCCACGGCCCGTTCGACGACCTGGATCGAATCGCCCTCGAGGTTGTGAACGAAAGCGGCACGTAGGTTCGGATGCCGGTCGAGGAGGGCCTGAGCTGCGCGATGCAACCGCGCCGCATCGACGCGGCCGCCGAGCTCGATCACCAACTGCACGATGTAGGCGTCGACGGTCTGATCGGACAGCTCGGCGTGAAAGAGCATGCCCGACTGCAACGGCGACATCGACCAGATATCCGTCAGATCTGGATATCGGCGCTCGACGTCGTCGATCGAGCGCTGATCGAGCTGAATCAGGTCGAGATCCGAGGGCGTGAACCCGCCTGCCGCCGGGGTTCGCGCGTGCTGGGCCAGCGCGGTCAGGGCGTCAACCCACAGCCGCGTGAGATCTTCGACGTCGCTGCGCGCCAACACGTTCGACGGGAACGCGAAGGTCGCCTTCAGCACCGCTCCGTCCGGCCCCGCCGTGGTGACCGCATTGATGTCGAGTACCGCCGAGACCGGTAGGTCCAGGTTCTGAACGTCTCCGATCGCGTCGTTCTCGACCGGCAACCATCCGACGCCGACCATGTTCTCCGGAACACCCGTGCTGTACCGGCCGAGGTAGTTGAAACTGATTTGAGGCGCGGCGAAGCGAGCAAGGATCTCGCTCGAATTCGGATCGAGGTACCGCAACATTCCGTACCCGATGCCGTGATCCGGCACGGCCAACAGCGACTCCTTGACCGACTTGATCAACTGTCCGGCAGCCGAGCCCCCTGCCATCGCATCGTCGAGGTCGAGGTCGGCAAATCCGAGGCGAACCGGATAGATCGTGGTGAACCAGCCGACTGTGCGAGCAAGGTCGGCGCCGGGAACGACATGATCCTCGCGGCCGTGCGCCTCCAGGCTGATCAGCGCGTTGTCCGCTTCGACGCCGCGCGCTCGTCGCCACACGGCAACGGCGAGCGCGAGCGAAGCCATCAGGCCGTCGTTGACACTGCCGTGGAACACCTCGGGAATCTTCGTCAGAAGATCCTCGGTCACGGCTGCGGGAACCACCACCTCGACGTGCTGCACGGTGGCGTAGACGTCGACGTCACGGTCGAGGGCCCTGCTTCCGACGAGCGGATCGGATCCGGCCAGGGTCTCCTCCCACATCGGAAGCTCGGCGCGGCGACCGGAAGCGGAATCCGTCAGTCCGTGCGACCACCGACGCATCGACGTGCCCACCGGAAGCAGCGTGACTTCCTGCCCGGTGTCGATCTGCGACCATGCCGTCGCCAGATCCGGCACGAGGATCCGCCACGAGACACCGTCGACGACCAGGTGATGGGCGACCACCAGAAGTCGACCGGATTCATTCGTGGTGTCCGAACTCGACGCCGGGTCGAACCACACGAACTGGATCATGGCGCCGGCCGACGGGTCCAGACGCCCGGCCGCTCGGTCCAGTTCGGCAGCGGCGAGCGTGGAGAAGGCGTCACCGGAGGTCGATTCGACGGAGACATGATGGATCACAGCAGCGGCAGCAACCGAGCCTGCAGGCTGAACATCCATCTCCCAGTCGTCGTCGTGGCGCAGTCGAGCCCGCAACATGTCGTGATGATCGAGAACTGCCTGAACGGTGCGTTCGAGAGCTGACTGCTCGATGTCCTGGGGCAGCGTCAAGAACGCTGTCTGGGTATGGCGGTCGAACGAGCTCGTTCGATCGATCATCCACGACACGATCGGGGTCAGCGGAACGTCGCCGACGCCTCCGCCGGGCAGCTCGTCGAGGACCGTCACCGACGCACTGTCGGCCGAGAGCACAACCTCGGCCAGGCTTGCAACGGTCTTGTGCTCGAACACATCCCGAGGGGTGAGTACCAAGCCGGCTGCCTTGGCGCGGGACACGAGTTGAATCGACATGATGCTGTCGCCGCCCAGAGCGAAGAACGAATCGTCGACGCCGACATCGTCGATTCGGAGAACCTCGGCGAACAGGCCTGCAAGCATCGTCTCGGTGGGGCTCGACGCCTCACGCGAGAATTCCATGCGATTGTCGAACGTAGGTTCCGGCAAGGCTCGCTTGTCGAGCTTGCCGGCAGGCGTCAATGGAATGGACCCGAGCTCGACGAACGATGTAGGGACCATATGCGCCGGAAGCGACGACGCCACATGCTCACGGAGTGCTTGGATGTCGAGTGTCGAGCCCTCGGATGGGAGCACGTAGGCAACCAGAATCGTATTTCCCGCGGGCCCGGTGACGCCGGCAGTAGTCACGAATTCGACGTCGGCCCGTGTGGCGAGCACGCTGTCGATCTCGCCGAGCTCGATACGGAATCCACGAACCTTGACCTGTGAGTCGCTTCTCCCCACGAACTCGAGGGAACCGGAGCGGTTCCACCGCACCACGTCCCCGGTGCGGTACATACGGGCACCGGGCTCACCGAACGGATCTGCTACGAATCGTTCCGACGTCAAAGCAGCGCGACCGTGATAGCCGCGCGCCAACCCTGGCCCCGCCAGGTAGAGCTCGCCTGGAACCCCGACCGGTACCGGCTTCATCCTCGCGTCGAGGACGACCTCGGCGAAGCCGATCGTGGGTGCGCCGATGTCGACGCCTGCACCGGCGAGCAGTGGATCGCTGATCGACGAGAAAATCGTGGCTTCGGTCGGGCCGTAGGCATTGAACATCCGGCGACCCGGTGCCCAGCGCGCCACCAGTTCGGGTGGGCACGCGTCGCCGCCGGTGGCGATCACACGCAGTGCCGACAATCCGGCGGGATCGACCGAGGCCAGCGCCGCAGGCGTGACGAATGCATGGGTCACGTCGTTGTCGGCCATCAGCCGTGCCAGGTCGGGTCCGCCGTACATCGCCGGCGGCGCGATCACCATCGTCGCACCCGACCCGAAGGCCAACATGAACTCGAGAATCGACGCATCGAAGCTCGGAGACGCGAACGCCAGTGTCCGAGAATCGGGGGTCACCCCGAACCGGATGCGTTCTTCGGCCGCAAGATTCGAGAGCCCGCGATGGGTCACCACGACGCCCTTGGGCAGTCCGGTCGATCCCGAGGTATAGATCAGGTACGCGGCGTCGTCGAGTCGCAGCGGCTCGACGCGATCGGAATCGGTGATCGGCGATCCCGAGAGCTGTGCCGTCGAACCCTGGAAGCGTGGGTCGTCGAGCACGATCCACACCGTCGAATCCGACAGTGCGGCGAGCGCCGCCGTATCGGTCGTCGTCGTCAGACCGAGAGTCGCCCCGGAATCGGTGATCATGTGCCGGATGCGGTCTTCCGGATACGTGGGATCGACGGGCAGGAATGCAGCGCCGGCCTTCGCCGTCGCCCAGATCGCGACGATTGTATCCGGGGACCGCGGCAAAGCCAGCGCGACGACGTCCCCCGGACCCACCCCGTGATCTGCCAGGACGCGCGCCAACCGAGACGACCGGACATCGAGTTCGTCGTAGCCGACAACCGTGTCCTCGAAGATGATCGCATCGGCGTCGCGACCCGCAGTCTCCACCGCATCGGCCAGAATGTCGGGCAACAGCCGCTCCGGCACCGACGGCGCACCGCGAACAGGAGTCAGCGCACCGGCTTCCTGCGGTGACAACAGGTCGATGTCACCGACTGGAGCAGCCGGATCGCGGGTCACCGCGTCGAGAATCAGTCGAAAACGTGCTGCGAACTCGGCGACCGTCGACTCGTCGAACAGATCGCTTGCGTAACGGAATTCGGCAGCAATCCCCTGCTGCACACCTGAGTCGTCGAATGATTCCGAGACCGTGAGTTGTAGATCGAAGTTCGCGATGTCGTGGGCCAGTTCCATGCTTTCCACCGACAGTCCTGGCAGAGCGATGCTCGGCCGGTCCGTGTGCTGGAACTCGAGCATGACCTGGAACAACGGCGTGTACGACGTCGAACGCACCGGGTCGAGTGCATCGACGACCCGTTCGAACGGAATGTCGGCGTGAGTGAATGCCGCCAGATCGGTGGTGCGAACGTCCGCGAGCAGTTCGTCGAAGGTCGCAGCGGGCGAAACCTGCGTCCGGAGCACCAAAGTGTTGACGAACATGCCAACGAGTTCGTCGAGCGCAGCGTCCCCTCGACCCGAGATCGGAGTTCCGACCGAAATGTCGGTGGATGCCGACAGCGACGACAGCAGCAACGCGAGCGACGCATGAACGATCATGAACACACTGGAGTCACGGGACGATGCAAGCGCAGCCATCGACGAGTGAAGGTCTGCGTCGATGGTGAATCCGACAGTTCGGCCCTCGAACGATGCTTCGGTCGGCCGTGGGCGATCCATCGGCAGCTCCAGAACTTCCGGAGCGCCCGCGAGCGAGTCGGTCCAGAATGTGAGCTGTTGCGACATGAGCGAAGTGGGATCGGTTTCCGCTCCGAGGAATGCTCGCTGCCAGAGCGAGTAGTCCGCGTACTGCACCGGCAGCGGTTCCATACGAGGCGCTTCGCCTTGGGTGCGTGCGCTGTAGGCGACGATCAAGTCCCGCGCCAGCGGTGCACTCGAGAACCCGTCCGAGGAGATGTGATGGACGACGAACGCCAACACGTGTTCGTTGTTGCCGATGCTGATCAATCGTGCTCGGACCGGCACCGTGCTCGACACGTCGAACCCTGCCGCGGCTATCTCGGTGACGAGCTCGACGACCCGCGCCTCGGAGTCGGCGTGAACCGGCGTCAGATCAGGAAGTGCCTGATGGGATTGCAGGATCGATTGCACGGGCCCGTCGTCGGTCAGCGGAAACACCGTGCGCAACGACTCGTGGCGGTCGATGACGTCGCCGACCGCACTGCGCAGAGCATCGAGGTTCAATCGACCGGTCATCCTCATCGCGAAGGCGACGTTGTATGCCGCCGACGAGGTGTCGTACTGGTTGATGAACCACATGCGCTGTTGCGCCAGGGACACCGGAATCGAATCCGGACGATCGACGGGCACGAGCGCCGGTCGAGGATCGGTTCGGTATCCCTGAGACTCCACCGTCGCGGCAAGTGCCCGCACCGTTGGCGCGTCGAACAGATCTCGGACGGTCAGACTCGATCCGAGTGCGTTGTTGATTCGCGCAATCAAACGCATGGCAACCAGCGAGTTTCCGCCGACCGCGAAGAAGTTCTGGGTAACCCCGATGTGCGCCCCGTCGCCGTGATCTGCGCGAAGAAGATCGACGAACTCGGCAGCGATGATCTCTTCGATCGGGTTCTCCGGAGTCACGATCTCGTCGCTGGACACCACGAACACCGGTTCGGGAAGTAGCTTTCTGTCGAGCTTTCCGCTGGCGTTCAGTGGGAATTCTTCGAGTTCCATCACCAGGGACGGCACCATGTACGCGGGAAGCGAACTCGCGACCGAGTCGACCACCGCAGTTGCATCGAAGGTGATACCGCGGACGGCAACGACATAGGCAAGGAGAATCTCGCCGGTCGATTGGTTGCTGCGCACCAGTGCGACCGCCTGCGAGACCGACTCGTGACGCAGCAGTGCTGCCTCGACCTCGTTGAGTTCGATGCGCAGACCGCGAAGCTTCACCTGAAAATCGGTGCGGCCGATGTACTCGAGGTTGCCGTCCGCACGCCAGCGCACCAGGTCGCCCGTGCGGTACATACGATCCCCCGGATCACCGTACGGATCTGCAACGAAGCGGTCCGATGTCAGGTCACCGCGACCGACATATCCACGGGCCAGCTGAATACCGGCAAGGTAGAGCTCACCCGGAGCCCCGATGGGCGCGGGCTGCAAGGAGGAATCCAGCACGAACACACGCGTGTTCCACACCGGAGCACCGATCGGCACCGACGTGAGATCTGTTGGAGTGCAGGGATAATAGGTGACATCGACCGCAGCTTCGGTCGGGCCGTAAAGGTTGTGCAGGGCTGCACCGGAGAAATCGAAGAAATTCTGGACCGTCGCCGGCGGTAGTGCCTCACCGCTGCAGAACACCATCCGCAGCGAGTCGCAATCGCCCGAGTGCGCTCCCTCGACGAAGACAGCAAGCATCGATGGAACGAAGTGCAGCGTGGTGATCCGTTCCCGCAGGATCAACCGCGACAGGTATTGCGCGTCGCGGTGTCCGTCGGCGGCCGCGATCACCAACTTCGCACCGACCTGGAGAGGCCAGAAGAACTCCCACACCGACACATCGAACGTCGCAGGAGTCTTCTGCAGCACGTTGTCCGACGGCCCCAGCTTGTATTCGTTCTGCATCCACAGCAATCGGTTGACGATCGCTTCGTGGGTGACGGCAACGCCCTTCGGCCGTCCCGTCGACCCCGAGGTGTAGATGACATATGCCGTATTGCGTCCGGACAGATCACCCAGTCGATCCTTGGGGCGGAGCGGCGAGATATCACGATCCGACACGTCGATGAGGTCGACGGCGAGTACCGGTGTCGCTACCGGGACGTTGATCCAATCGCGACTGGTGGTGAGAATGCACACCGGACGGGCACTGTCGATGACGTAGGCCGAGCGGTCCACCGGGTGATCGGGATCGATCGGAACGTAGGCACCGCCGGCCTTCACGATGGCGTACATGCCGATCAGCAGATCCGTCGACCGCCTGATGGCAAGACCGACGTGGGACTCCGGTCCCACTCCGAGCGAGACGAGGTGCCGGGCAAGCTGATTCGAACGTTCGTCGAACTCACGATAGGTCACATGCTCGTCGTCGAACACCAATGCGATGGAGTACGGGCTTCGAACGACCTGCAGATCGAACAACGTGTTGAGAGTCGGATCGTCGCCGACCACGGGAGGGAGGGAATGCTCGGTGGCATTCCATTCGTGCAGAACGGTGTTTCGCTCGCGGCTCGACAGAATGTCGAGATCACGGATGGGAGCGTCGGGAGTTTCGGCGATGGATCGAAGCAGGCGCAAGAATCGATCGACGAATTTGTCGATGGTCGAAGCGTCGAACAGCTCGGTAGCGTAGGTGAAGGCGGCACCGGACGAACCGGTTTCGGTGGCTTTCTCGTCGACGCGTAGCTGAAGATCGAACTTGGTTGTTCCGGTTTCGATCTCCTCGAATCCCACGGTCAGACCGGGAAGTTCGAGTTGCGCAGTTTCGTTGTTCTGGAATTCGAGCAGTACCTGGAACAGCGGGGAATGGTCCGTCGATCGGTTGGGTGCCATTGCATCGACGAGCTGCTCGAACGGAACATCCGTGTTGTCGAACGCAGCCAGGTCGGCAGCGCGAGTACGCGCCAAGAGGTCCGCGAAACTGACGTGCGCCGAAACATCTGTCCGCAACACGAGAGTGCCGACGAACATACCGACGAGATTGTCCAGACCGGCCTCACCCCGACCTGCGATCGGCGTTCCGATCGCGATGTCCTCGGTACCGCTCAGGCGCGCGAGCAGAATCGCAAGCGCCGAATGCACGACCATGAACAACGTCGCGTCGTGTGCAGAACCCAAGCGCCCCAACTTGGCACGGAGGTCCGCCGGAATGTCGAAAGTCCGGGTTGCGCCGAGCACCGATTGACGGCTCGGTCGTGGGCGGTCGATCGGCAGCGGCAGCAGGTCGGGAAGGTCTGCCAATACCTCGCTCCAGAAACCCAACTGGCGCGACACCAGCGACTCCGGATCGCTGGAGTCACCCAACAATTGTTGCTGCCAGACTGCATAATCCGCGTACTGGACGGCCAACGGTTCCCAACCGGGGGCATCGCCGGCAACGCGAGCCGAGTAGGCGATCATCACGTCCGCCGCCAGTGGCGCCATCGATGCACCGTCGGCCGCGATGTGATGTACGACGATCGCCAACGCGAACCGACCGCCGCCGCCATGCTCGGATGCGTCGCTTTCCTCGACGCGATACAACGATGCTCGGAACGGCAGATCCACGGTCACGTCGAAACCACGGCTCGCATCGGCGGCTATCCGAGACGACAACGCAGCCTCGGGAACATCGACGACGTCGAACTGGTAGTCGTCCGGAATTTCGCCGACCGACTGATACGGCAGCTCGCCCAGCGTCGGGAACGTCGTGCGCAAGCTTTCGTGGCGTCCCACCACGTCCGAGACGGCCCGGCCGAGTGCCTGCACGTCGAGCTCGCCGGTCAGCGACACGGCGAGAGGAATGTTGTAGGCAGCCGAGCTGGTGTCGAACTGATTGATGAACCACATCCGCTGCTGCGCCGCCGAGAGCGGGACCCGATCAGGACGCACCCCGGCCACGAGTGCGGGCCGCGTCGACGATCCGGCGGTGTTTTCGGCACGACGGGCCAGAGCCTCGACCGTCCGCGCCTCGAACAGGTCGAGCACTCGCAGGCCTGCGCCGAGCTCGGCGTTGACCCGTGCCACCAATCTGGTTGCAACCAAAGAGTTTCCACCGAGATCGAAGAAGCTGTCGTCGATTCCGATCGCGGCTCCGCCCAGCAGATCGGCAAATACCCCAGCGATGATGAGCTCGTACTCCGAGCGAGGCGCCCGAAAAGCCGCCCTGCCGCCCAGATCGGGCGTCGGGAGTGCTCGACGGTCCAACTTGCCCGCCGGAGTCAACGGAATCGAATCCAACACCACGAACGCCGACGGAACCATATGCCCCGGAACCGAACCCGCCACATGCTCACGGAGCACATCGACATCGACCGGTTGCCCACCAACGCCGAGAACATACGCAACCAACACCGTGTTCCCACTCGGACCATCCACCCCGAGAGTCGTCACGAAATCAACCTCGGGACGCGCCGCGATCACCGCATCGATCTCACCCAACTCGATACGGAAACCACGCACCTTCACCTGGAAATCCGAACGCCCCACGTACTCCAACGCCCCAACAGCATTCCACCGCACCACATCCCCCGTGCGATACATCCGCTCACCACCGGAACCGAACGGAGCAGCAACGAACCGCTCCGACGTCAACCCCAACCGATCATGATACCCACGAGCCACACCAGGCCCCGCCAGATACAACTCACCCACCACACCCACCGGAACCGGACGCAACCGCGAATCCAGGACGAGCTGCGCAGAACCTGTTATCGGCGCTCCGATATCGACGGATTCTCCGACGACCAGAGGAGAGCTGACCGACGAGAAGACAGTTGCCTCGGTCGGACCGTAGGCGTTGAACATCGACCGTCCGGGCGCCCACCGCGCCACCAACTCCGGACCACACGCGTCACCACCGGTCACCACCACCCGCAACCCGTCCAACCCCACCGGATCCACCGACGCCAACGCCGCAGGCGTCACGAACGCATGCGTCACCGACTGCTCCGCCAACACACTTGCCAACTCCACCCCACCGAACACATCCGTCGGCGCAATCACCATCGTCGCCCCACCACAGAACGCCAACAACAACTCCAACACCGACGCATCGAAACTCGTCGACGCGAAAGACAATGTGCGGGAAGCTGTTTCCACACCGAAGCGGACGCGTTCGAGTTCTGCCATGTCGGCGAGGCCGCGGTGCGTGACCACGACGCCCTTCGGCACGCCCGTCGAACCCGACGTATAGATCAAATACGCCGCATCATCCAACGACGGAACCGGCAACGCTACCGAAACAGACTCCCCCACAACACTATCGACATCAGAGTCAGCATCAGCGGCACCGTCGAGGACAACCCACCCCACACCAGGACCCGCCTCACCCAACACACCCACATACTCCGACACCGTCACCCCCACCACAGCACCCGAATCCGACAGCATATGAGCAACCCGATCCACCGGATACGACGGATCCACCGGCAAAAACGCACCACCAGCCTTCGCCACCGCCCACACCGCCACCACGGACTCCACCGAACGACGCAACCCCAACGCCACGAACGAACCAACACCAACACCACGCGAGACCAACACCGCCGCCAATGCCGACGACCGCGCATCCAACTCCCCATACGACACCGACACACCCGAACCACCGGCAACGATCGCCACCGCATCCACACCGGCAACAGCAACCGCCGACGCAAACACCTCCGACAACAACCGCCCACCCACCGACACACCACCACGCACCGGAACCAACAACGCACGCTCGGATTCGGACAACAACTCGATGTCGCCGATCACAGCGGATGAATCACGCGCGGACGCTTCGAGAAGGCGAAGCAACCGTTCGCTGTGGCCCCTCATTTCGCCGTCTTCGAGATCGGTTGCGTCGTAGACGAATCTGATCGTCAGCCCAGCGGGTACGCCGAGGGCATCATGGTTCTCGTCGACAACGACGATCAAATCTGCCTGATCCAGATCGTCCGACTGCTCGGTGCCTGCATAGACCAGGACCACCCGGACAAGGTTCGACTTGCCGACCGTACCCGCACCGACGGCAGCTTCGACGTCACCCAAGGACACGGCGGAATGCGCCAGAGCCTCGGCGTCCGTAACTCGCAATCTCGCCGCGATCTCGGCGAACGAATCAGTCGTCTCGATCGAGTTTCGGAGGACAACGGTGTTGTGGCCGGTGAACGGAGTTCTGGCCCCGATCATAATGTCCGTCTCGCCGCTCACCCTGGCCAGAAGTGCTGCCAGAGCCGCGTGAACTGAGACGAGCACACTCGAACTCTGACCGCTGGCCGCCGTCAGCAACCGGCGATGAACATCGCCGTCGACCGACATCGACAGTTCCCGGCGCGATGGAGTAGCGGC
Source organism: Rhodococcus sp. (in: high G+C Gram-positive bacteria) (assembly GCF_023264675.1). Taxonomy (GTDB): domain Bacteria; phylum Actinomycetota; class Actinomycetes; order Mycobacteriales; family Mycobacteriaceae; genus Rhodococcoides. The sequence continues at coordinate 197,560 of NZ_JAHFVG010000004.1, read as the reverse complement.
ACCCCGTGCTGCCGCGGGAGCGAAGAGGCGGGCCGGGTCGGGTGTGTCGGCGAGCACGCGTGACCAGAACGCCAACTGTTGGTGCTCGATACGACGGCGGCGCCCGACCGCGGCACTGGCCGGGTGCACATCGTCGACCGTGTCGTGAGGGCTCGCGGCGACGAACGAATCGATCACCTCGATGAAACTGCGGTGGTGAGTCGCGAGATCTTCGTCGACGTACCTGTTGGGATTGCCCCGGAAATCGACGAACGTTTTGGCGGGTGAACCGCTCTGATAGATATTGACGAGAAGATCCTCGACAGGACCCGAGGTCACGATGTTGAACTCACCGACGATGGAGCCGAGTTGGATCTCCTGATGAAACAACATCACGTTGACCATGGGGCCGACGAGGCCGCTCGAGAGACCACGGGAGAGTAGGTCCCGGCGAATGTCCTCGATACTGAACCTCTGGTGGCGAAGCGCACCCATGAGCTCCAGCTGAACCTTCTGCACCAGATCGCCGACAGTCTCGTCTGGTACCACGCGAACCGACAACGGCGCGACGTTCACCAGCATGCCACCCGAACGGCGGAGAACTGCAGTGGTTCTCGCTGAAACGGGAATGTTGACGAGCACTTCCTCGCGACCGGTCATTCGGGCGAGGTAGCACGCGAAAGCAGCAATGACGACGGCAGCGGCAGTGGCGTTCTTGGTGGAGTCGGAGTTCTCCAGCGCGTCGACGACGTCAGCGGACAGCGATGCGCTCTCGAGGGTGCTGGCCGCAACGGTCGCCCCGGAACTGTTGGCAAGGCTCGCGCCGTCCTGTGCTCCACCGACATGTTCGGCCCAGTATTCTCGATCGGTATCGAAGCGACTGGAGACTCGATACTGCTGATCCAGGTCGTACAGGGTCTTCAGGTCCGCGGCCTTGGCCGGCTTGGCCTCGCGTCCTTCCAACTCGGCGGTGTACAGCTCTGCGGTCCGGTTCACCATGGTCATGGCGCCATAACCGTCGAGCGCAACATGGTGAATCTTGCTGTACCACAGGTAGCGATCGTCTTCGACGTGGATAACCCACACGCTCACCAGGCGGTCGCGCGCCAAATCCACTGGGGTGGTGTAGTTTTCGTCGATCCACGCTTTGGCTGCAGCCATTGAATCTGGCTCACCGCGCAGATCGAGATAGTCGACGGAGTCGTCGATTCCATGATCCACGACTTGCTGAGGCTCACCGTCCACCTCCAGCAGCCGGATGAAGGCCGACTGGAACTCGTGCCCGGCCGTCCGAGTCGACTTACGGAGCAGCTCCAGATCCAAGTCCCCGCGCAGATCCACGTACTGAGCAATACACACCGGCACCTCTGGCGCGAGCTGCTGTGCAAACCACATGCCCCGCTGAGCCGATGTCAGCGGAAAAGCATCCGTCGACCCGCCGGCGGGAGGGAGAGAACCGTGCGATTCGCCTGAGACTGCGGCTCGCATTCACAAGCCTTTCGTGATCGACACGGTGCGGGCGCCGAACGGGAGCGACACCGTTCGTCGGAAGGTAAGCAAGGCGTAGTCGATCAATGTCACGTCCATTCTCGAGCATGCGGCAGCGGTCGCAGGAGACTGCGCCTGCAGATGGGTCGTCGGCACGGCCTCGGAGGCCATGAATGCCCTTTTACGTTGGTTCGTTGCGCGCCGCGTGATGGATTGGCCATGGACGTGCGACGTCGCGAAACCGGGCGTCTGTATCGGCTGCTTTCGGCCTACTCCTCGACATGTCCAGTTCGAACGGCTTGTGCGGATCCAACGAATCGAATACAACCTCGATTGCGGCAATCAGCATCGACGCCCCCTCCCGTGCGTACACACCACCGATACGCGCACGGTGCCTGCACCGTGCGCGCGATCTACCATTTGCAATCTCCGAACGTACAACAGTTGCCCGCCTGATTTGTCGCGGATCACTAATGAGGAATCGAGCGTACTTCACAGACTGTTACAACTCGTACCGAGTAGTGCGATACCGGTCGGATTGCTTCGGCTGAATGAACAGCGTACGGCCACAAAGCCGATCGATCCCGCTCGAATCGGAACGAAAGTATCTTTCAGGGGTAATCAGTGGTGTTTCGGATTGTTTCTACGATTGCCGACGACCGCTGCGAGAAGGAATGTCGCTGCGGCCAGGCAGAGGAGAATTTCAGGGATTGCTCCGAGATCGGTAGCAACGGTCATGTCGTCCCTGAGTTCGATTCGCTGGGTGAGGGCCTCGGGAACGAAGAGGTCGGACTGCTGCAGAACCTCTCCGCGCGGTGAAACCGTGGCGCTGATTCCGCTGGTTGCCGCCACGATCACCGAACGGCCGTGCTCGACCGCTCGGATCCGAGACATCGCCAGTTGTTGATACGTCATCTCGGTATCGCCGAATGTCGCGTTGTTCGTAGGAATAGCGATGAACTGCGCACCGGATCGGACGGATTCGGTGAGTGCTCGATCGAACGCCACTTCGTAGCATGTGGCAATGCCCACGGCGACTCCCGCGGCATGCACTACTCCATTACCCGTACCGGGGACGAAATAGCCGGCGCGGTCGGCGTATTCGGAAAACAGACGGAAGAAGCTGCGGTACGGAAGATATTCACCGAACGGCTGAATGATCTTCTTGTCGTGACGCTCGCCAGGGCCGTCGACTCCGTTCCACACGATCACGGAATTGGTGGTCGTCCGATCGTCGTTGACCAGCACCGTGCCCACCAGTATCGGTGCCCCGACAGCCTCCGACGCCGCGGTGATCTCTTCGGCGGCGTCGGAGTTGCGCAACGGATCTATGTCCGACGCATTCTCCGGCCACACAACGAGATCCGGCTTGGGCGTTCGTCCGGCGGCTACATCGTCGACCAGCCGATAGGTCTCCCGCACATGATTGTCGAGCACGGCTCGGCGCTGTGCATTGAAATCGAGCCCGAGTCGGGGGACGCTGCCCTGGATCGCGGCGACCGTGATCGTGGTCCCTCCACTCCCCGCGCCGTCACCGGTTTCGACATCGTCCGATGCGAGGGTCGGAACCAATGCCAGTGCCACCAACGACGCCGCCGTGGTCGCGGCAAGTGCTGCCGACCATTCTCCGACACTGCGGCGGCCGACAGCAGCCGCGACCACGGCCGCGATTCCTGTGGCGGTCAGCGCAACACCGAAGCTCAACAGGGGTGCACCGCCGATACTGGCCAGCGGCAACAACCATCCGTCAGGCTGACCGAAAGCCAAACGGCCCCAAGGAAACCCTCCGAACGGGAAAGACGATCGTATCCACTCCATCAGACTCCACGCGAGTGCGATCGACAGCGGCCACCAGCGTGATCGCCCCACAATCACAGCAAGCACACCGAAGAGTCCGATGTAGACGGATTCTACGGCTGCCAACGCCAGCCACGGGAGTGGACCGACGTACACGCCGATCCACGGAAGCAATGGAACGAAGAAGCCGAGGCCGGCGAGGAATCCGTATCCGAATCCACCCTTCTTCGATACCGGTGTGCCACCGCGCGAACGAATCAGCACTGCAACCAGGAGCGCGAGTCCGACCGGCGCCAAGAACCACAGCTGCCTCGGAGGGAAGCTCGCGAACAGGAGCAGACCGGACACGACCGACGCGAGAGAAGACAGGCCGACTCGGATCGAGGCGGTACGCCTGGACATCACGATTTCCTGTTCAGGCTCGTCAGGCTTCATGAATCACGCGACCACGATGAACGGTCTGCAAGCACCGGGGGGGCGTCGAACCCGCGTCCAGGGCAGGCAACGCCGGGACCCCCGCACGAGGATCTGTCGACCAGCGGGCAACGCTGTCCGCCGGGGCTCGCACCACCAGCTCGTCCACATTCCAGATGGCATAACTGGCGGGAGCTCCGGGGACAAGCGTTCCCGCAAGACCGTCTCGCACGCCGCCTGCTCGCCACGCCCCACGTGTTGCTGCGGAAAATGCAGCTCGGGGAGAAATCGAGCTTCCCTCGGTCCGATGGTGGACCGCTGCCCGAATCATTGCCCATGGGTCGACCTCCGTGACCGGAGCATCGGAGCCGAAAGCCAACGACATACCTGCGGCTGCCAGTCGCGCAAACGGATTCATGTCCCGAGCACGATCGGCTCCCAAACGGAAGGAATACAAGCCACCGTCTCCACCCCACAGCGCGTCGAACATCGGTTGCATACTTCCGATGACACCCCACGCCGCCAGTTTCTGCGCTTGCGCTTCGGTGACCATTTCCAGGTGCTCGATGCGGTGGCCGAGCGAAGCCAACGACGGGCCGCCCACGCGAGTGGCGACGCGGTCGAATGCGTCGACAACCGCACCGACAGCGCCATCGCCGATCGCGTGGAATCCAGCTTGAATTCCTGCATCGGTGCATGCGTCGAGGTGCGCCGCGATCGCATCGACATCCTGAAACGTGGTACCCGTACCGGCGAGATCGGCGTACGACTCGGTCATCCACGCGGTATGCGAACCGATGGACCCGTCGACGAACAGATCGCCGCCCAGCCCATGAGCACCTGTCTCGGACATGATCGCCCGAGCGCTCTCTGCGTCCGCTACGGCTTGCCCCCAATATCCCCTGACTTCTACACCGTGGTCGGAAGCCAGCAGTTCACGAAAATCGCGCACACCGGAAATCTCCGGTCCCCCGCACTCGTGCACTGCACAGACACCGCGGGACGCCGCCAGGTCGAGCGCCGACGAACGCGCGTGCGCCCGGACTTCGGAACTCAGCAGTGCTCGGGCAGTCGTTCGGACCAGGTGGTGCGCATCGGCCGTCAGCGGCTCCTGGGGATGGAAACCGGTCGACGACTCCGTGACCCCGCTGGCACGTCGCAGCGCTGTGGAGCACGCAGCCGAATGTGCGTCGATTCGCGTGAGATAGACGTTGCGGCCCGGCGCGACCTCGTCGAGATCGGATGTCAGCAGAGCGCCCCCGTCCGCCCAGACCGAGTCGTCCCAGCCGTGCCCCCACACGATCGGTTCCGAGGACCGGCGAACGTGCTCGCCTACACGTTCGATGCAGGCGTGCCGGGACGTGCAGTCGCTGAGGTCGAGACCGATGAGTGCCAGGCCGAGCGCCGTCGTGTGCACGTGGGTGTCGACGAAGGCAGGCGCGACGAACGCACCGTTCAGATCGAACTCTTCGGCGCCTGGGTGCAGGGCACGCCCGGTCCGATCCTCTCCGGTCCACGTGACCACGCCGTCGGTGACGGCCATTGCCGTTGCATCGGGTGCAGTGGGTGTGTAAATCCGTCCACCGAGAAGAAGTTGGGTACGCACGAGCGACAAGTCTGCCCTCAGCGGGTCGGCTTCTCGAAATCCCGGGGGTCGAGTTCGATGATGCGTCCGGATCCCGGTGCGCCTGCGGATTCGGTCACGACCTCGCCGTCGATGACTGTGGGGCGCATTCTCGACGTCGCGGCGTGTACCGACGGCATCCACCTGGCGGCGGCAAGCAGCACCAACGGGCGCAACGCCCATCGCGTCGGGGGAAGCAACAGCAGGATTCCGAACACCGTGGTGACCAAACCTGGAACGAACATCGCCACGGACCCTATGGCGAACAGCACACCGTCCGCCACGGCACCACCGGGTGACCGCTCGCCGCGACTGGCCGATCGCAACCCTTCCATCACGCGCTTGCCCTGCGATCGCACCAGAATCAATCCGACGACAGATCCTGCCATCAGCAAGAGCACAGTCCACAGCACACCGATTGCACTACCGACCGCGACCAACGCAGCGACTTCGACGATGACATAGAGAATGAAGAGCGCAAACATTGTCGTTCCTTTCGTTGCCTGCTGCGTCAACGAACGGCACTGCCGGATTTCTCCCGCCTCGGCGATCTCTCGGGTAACGATCAGGTTCCGGGTCGCACCAAGCCGGTCTCGTACGCGAGTACAACCGCCTGAACTCGATCCCGAAGGCCCAGTTTCGTCAATACTCGACCGACATGAGTCTTCACCGTCGCCTCGGACAGAACGAGATGAGACGCGATCTCGGCGTTGGACATTCCTGTGGCCAACGATTCCAGCACCTCACGCTCCCGGTCGGTGAGCGCGTCGAGCACAGCCGGATCTCGCGTGGGAGGGGACTCCTCCGATATGAACCGTGACAGAAGTCGCTTGGTGACCTTGGGCGACACCACGGCGTCTCCCGCGGCAATGCTGCGAATTGCCGACACCAGGTCGACCGGGGGTGTGTCCTTCAGCAAGAAGCCGCTCGCACCTGCTCGCAACGCGCCGAGTACGTGCTCGTCGAGGTCGAACGTGGTCATGACGAGCACTCGTGAGTTCGACAGTGACTCCACGATCCTCGACGTGGCGTCGATGCCGTCGATTCCGGGCATCCGAACATCCATCAACACGACGTCGGGCCGCAACTCGGCAACGCGCACCACGGCGGATTCCCCGTCCGATGCCTCGCCGACGACGTCGATGTCGTCCTGTGCGTCGAGGACCATCGTCAGGCCCATCCGCATCAGTTCCTGGTCGTCGACGATGAACACTGTGATCGGCACGAGAACAACCTAGCGTCAGTCGAGAGGCAACTCTGCTCGAACCCGCCACTGACCGTCAGGTGTGCGACCGACCTGCAACGAACCCTGCAATACAGCAACGCGCTCTCGCATACCGAGCACGCCGTTGCCTGTTCCCTCTACCGCTTTGACGACCGGTTCGGAGCCGTTGTCGATGATCTCCACCAGAACGTCGTCGTCTCGCCGGACAACCGACACGTGGGCTCTCGGGTTGTGCCCCGCATGTCGAAGCACATTGGTCAACGACTCCTGCACTACTCGATGAATCCCCAAACTGATTGCGGGACTGATGTCGTCGAGGTTCCCCGTTTGTTCCAGCTCGACGTTGAGCCCGGCCCGCGACATCATGTCGACCACTTTGGCCAGGCCTGCCGTCCCGTATTGCGGCATGTCGTCTGCGCTCTGGGTGGTCCGCAACAGTGCCACCGTTCGGCGCAGTTCGGCGAGGGCCGTCCTGCCGGTCGCCGAGATGTTGGCAACGGCCTGCTCGGCTTTGTCGGGATCACGCCTGATGGCGTACGATGCGCCGTCCGCCTGCACCACCATGACGCTGACCCCGTGAGCGATCACGTCGTGCAGCTCGCGCGCAATCCGTGTGCGTTCCATCGCGACGGCTTCTTCGGCTCGACGATCACGATCGTATTCCGCAACGGCCAGCTTGGCCTCGACGGCTTCGTCGTAGGCACGCCTGGCTCCGATGAATTCGGCCGCGATCCACGCCAGCGTGTACATCATGACGCTGAACGACACCGTCACCAGGACGTTCTCCCTCAGTATGAGAAGCGAGCAGATCGAGTCTGCTGCCACGAACACTGCGAACACCGCGGCGTCGCGCCGTCCGACATAGGCGACGAGGGTATAGAGCATGATCGGCAGACCCAACACCGCAAGGTGCAAATTCACGGCCTCGCCTGCAGCGGCGCTCGCGAGTGTCGTGAACAACGATGCAGCGCCCACCGCTGCGGCGACGATGCGCGGGTGAACCCTCCGCCAGGGCACGGGGAAGGTCAGTGCTGCCGTGGAGATGACGAAGACCGGCCAACTCTTCATCTCGGCGTTGCCGACGAACGCTGCGATATCCAACAGGAGCAGCCCGACGGCCAGCAACAGATCAGCCACGAACGGCTCGCCTCGGAGCCACAGGCTGAATCTACGCATGTGATTGAGTGTGCAGCATGACGGCCGCGGACTGGGGATTGCTGATGGTTGCGGCATTCGGGGCCGGGTGGGTGGACGCGGTAGTCGGCGGCGGCGGCCTCATTCTGCTTCCTGCCATCCTCGTCGTCGCGCCGGGTCTGAGCGCACAGGCAGCACTTGCCACCAACAAGATGACTGCAGTCTTCGGCACCTTCACCGCCGTCGTGACGTTCTCGCGAAAGATCGCGCTCGACTGGCGAGTGATGGCACCTGCCGGAGCACTGGCCGCGGCAGCGTCGGCGTGTGGAGCTGCCGCAGTCTCGCTGATCGACCGTGACTTGTTCATTCCGATCATCATGGTGGTGTTGGTCGGCGTCGCGGTGTTGGTCACCGTGCGCCCGACGATCGGCACGGCGACCGGCAACGAGCCACCGACTCGCCGCACGTTCCTGACGGTCGTGTTCCTCGCTGCCGGAGCTTTCGGGTTCTACGACGGAATTCTGGGGCCCGGCACCGGCACGTTCTTCATCATCGCTTTCGCAGCGTTTCTCGGTACGGAGTTCGTACGGAGCGCTGCGATGGCGAAAGTGCTCAATCTGGGCTCGAACGTCGGAGCGCTGATCTTCTTCGCCGCTACCGGTCATGTGATGTGGCAGCTCGGCGCCGCGATGGCCGTGTGCAACGTCGTCGGAGCGCTGCTCGGGTCGCGTGCGGCGCTTTCCCGAGGATCCGGATTCGTTCGGATAGTCCTGCTCGTCGTCGTTGTCTGCATGGTCGTCCGACTCGGATGGCAGCAATTCGGCTAACGTCTTCCTGTGACCTTGCCGACGCAACGATCCGTGGACCAGGATTTTCTCGCACTGCCCCTGCGCGAGTTGGCCCAAGCTGCCCTCGACGCCGCACGTCGATCAGGAGCATCCCACGCCGACTTCCGGATACACCGTCTGGTGACACAGTCACTGAACTTGCGTGACGGCGCGGTGCAATCCGCCGTCGACAGTTCCGAAATCGGGCTTGCAGTGCGCGTCGTCGTCGACGGAACATGGGGGTTTGCTTCCCAGTCCGAACTGTCCGTCACCGCCGCTGTCGACGCCGCACGCTCCGCGGTGGAGGTGGCAACCGCTCTGCGCTCACTCAATCGCGAATCAGTCGAACTCGCCGACGAACCGGTGTATCGCGACGTGCGGTGGGTCTCCCCCTACGACGTCGATCCGTTCACGGTGCCGACACGCGACAAGGTCGAATTGTTGGCCGACTACTCCGAGCGTTTACGCGCCGCCGATGGCGTCGATCATGTCACCGCCTCCGTTCTTCAGGTGAAGGAGCAGACCTTCTACGCAGACCTGGCCGGTAGCTCCATCACTCAGCAACGCGTGCGGCTCCACCCGCAGTTCGAGGCGACCACCGTGGATCAGTCCGCCGGTGCATTCGAAACCATGCGAACCCTCGCCCCACCCGTCAGCCGGGGATGGGAATACCTGGGCACAGGCAGCACCTGGGATTGGGCCGACGAACTCGAGCGAATCCCGTATTGGCTCTCGGAGAAGGTCAAATCGCCGACGGTCGAACCGGGCACGAAGGACCTGGTGATCGATCCCACCAATCTGTGGCTCACGATCCACGAATCGATCGGACATGCCACCGAATACGATCGCGCCATCGGATACGAGGCCGCATACGCCGGAACGTCTTTCGCGACTCCTGACCAATTGGGAACGTTGAAGTACGGAAGCTCCGCAATGCACGTGACAGCCGACCGCACCGAACCCAACGGACTGTCGAGCACCGGTTACGACGACGACGGTGTCGCTGCGCAGAAGTGGGATCTCGTCCGTGACGGCATCCTCGTCGGTTATCAACTGGACCGCGTGTTCGCTCCACGGCTCGGGTTGGAGCGATCCAACGGGTGTTCCTATGCAGACTCCGCGCATCACGTGCCGATCCAGCGGATGGCCAACGTCTCACTCTCACCCGACCCGCTGGTCGATCGCACCATCGACGATCTCGTTGCCGCAGTCGATGACGGCATCTACGTCGTCGGTGACAAATCCTGGTCGATCGACATGCAGCGGTACAACTTTCAGTTCACCGGCCAGCGATTCTTCCGCATCCGTGACGGGCGCCTCGACGGCCAACTTCGCGACGTCGCCTACCAAGCCACCACCACCGACTTCTGGGGGTCGATGGAACTCGTGGGCGGCGCGTCGACGAGACGACTCGGTGGCGCGTTCAACTGCGGAAAGGCGCAGCCAGGTCAGGTGGCGGCCGTCAGCCACGGGTGCCCGGCCGCACTCTTTCGCGGCGTGAATGTTCTGAACACGCGATCGGAGGCAGGACAGTGATATCGGGACACGACGTGGTCGAACGCGCACTCTCCGCAGCAACAGTCGACGAAACGATCGTCATCGTCACGGATTCGAGCGAGGCGTCGCTTCGGTGGGCCGGAAACTCCATGACCACCAACGGAATCTCGACATCACGGAGATGGACCGTCGTATCCATCGTTCGCGATTCGGCCGGGGCCCGAGTATCCACGGTGTCCTCGACATCGGTGGATCCGGCGGATATCTCGTCGGTTGTCCGCGAAGCAGAACGCAGCGCTCGTACAGCGGAACCGGCGGAAGATGCTGCTCCCCTGATCGAGGGCACGTCCACCCCCAGATCGTGGGAGAACCCACCTCGTCGCACCGACATCGATGTGTTCGGATCCTTGGCCGGCGGCCTCTCGTCGGGATTCGACGGTGCGGACCAACTCTACGGATTTGCTCATCATCAGATCGAAACCGTCTGGCTCGGCTCCTCGTCGGGTATACGCAAGCGATACACCCAGCCGACCGGGTCGGTCGAGATCAACGGAAAGAGAGGGAAGGCGAGTGCCTGGGTCGGTGCCGGCACCGCAACGTTCGACGACGTCGCCGTCGAGCGCCTCCTGGCCGATCTGTCCACGCGCCTCGACTGGGCGGCGACAAGTGTCGATCTGCCTGCGGGACGGTACGAGACGATCGTGCCGCCATCGGCGGTGGCCGATCTGATGATCTATCTGATGTGGACGATGGAGGGGCGTGGCGCACAGGAAGGCCACACCGCGCTTTCCCGGGCAGGCGGAACCAGGATCGGCGAAAAACTCGGCACACTGCCGTTGACACTGTATTCCGACCCGCGCGAACCCGGCTTGGAATACTCGCCGTTCCTTGCAACAGGGTCGTCGAACGACTCGGTATCACTGTTCGACAACGGTGTACCCACCTCGAGGGTCGAGTGGATTCGCGGCGGCGTGATCAACGCTCTGGCATACCCGCGCTTTGCCGCACGGAAGTACGGGACGAACGCGACAGTTCCCGGTGACAACTTGATTCTCGCCGGCGGAAGCACCGCCACCATCGACGAGATGGTCGCGAGCACCGAGCGTGGGCTTCTGCTCACCACGCTGTGGTACATCCGTGAAGTGGATCCGGCGACACTTCTGCTCACCGGCCTCACGCGCGACGGCGTCTACCTGGTCGAAGATGGGAGGGTAGTCGGAGCTGTCAACAACTTCAGATTCAACGAGAGCCCGTTGGATCTGTTGCGCCGCGCCACCGAAGCCGGGGCAACGTCCACGACGCTGCCCCGGGAGTGGAAGGACTGGTTCACCCGTACGGCGATGCCCGCACTGCGCATTCCGGATTTTCACATGTCTTCGGTGAGTGCTGCGCAGTAGCCGTTCTTCGTCGGCCGGCGCTACTCGCTCGGCCCCGAGATCTCGAGCGCGATGTTGTCGGGATCGCGGAACTCGACGATGGACAGTCCGGGGCCTGCACCCTTGATGGGTTCGTGATCGATGCCGAGGGAATCCAAAGTCGCGAGCGCGTCCTCGAGATCTCCGTGGGTGGCGACGCTGAAGCTCAAGTGGTCCAACCCGGTTCGATCCTCGTCGAACGTGTCCTTCTCGGCGGCTACAGGACGTAAGCCGAACAGACCGCCGGGGAACGAGTAGATGACACCGCCGAACAGGAACCACAGCGCCTTCTTGGTCTCCTCGTCGGCGTTCGGATCCCAGGCGTAGGCGACCTCGAATCCGAAAACGTCGTCGTAGAACTTCCTGGACACGTCGATGTCGCTGACGGTCAGGCGAACATGGTTGAAATCAGATACTGCGATCGGCACTGTGGAATCTCCATTCTGGTGGCATTTCCGCGTCGTTGTTCGGTCCAACAGGAATTCGATACTGCGGTGCCGAACGATGACGACGCGGTGGATCGAGTGTCGAGTACCCGCTCGAACCCAGCGAAATCACCGAACGGTCCGTAGCCGGATTCGCGATCGACAGTCCGGTTGTGCTGGCAGGATGAGCCGTCATGGGAACTTCGGATCCGATCGGTACCGACGACGTTCGTGCCCTGGCCCAAGCGGTCGTCGAGGGCGTCGTTCGCCTTCGTACGTCGGCGTGGGACAGCGCAGCAGGGTCGTTGTCGTGGACGCGGTGGGAGACGGCGGAACACCTCGCCGACGACCTTCTCGTGTACGGAGCGACCCTGGCAGCACCCGGCTACGGCTCCGAGCTGCCGTTTCGGACGACGCGGAGGCGCAGCGGCGCACCCGACGAACTGGTGCACTGCGCCGAGGAGTCCGGCTCCCCCGGACTCGCCGCGGTGATCGAGGCGGCGTCGACGTTGTTCGTCGCGATTGCCGACGTGACCCCGCCACGAGTCATCGCCGCACACGTGTTCGGGGCCACGGGAGCCGAGGGATTCACGGCAATGGCGGCCGTCGAGCTCATCGTTCACGGGCACGATATCTTCACTGGTACGACCGTCGACTGGGCGCCCGACGACGAGCTCTGTCGACGCGTGGCGACAAGACTCTTTCCCGACGTCACGATCCGTCGGGAAGACAGTCGATCGACGAACGGCGTGTCGACTCTGCTCTGGGCAACGGGCAGAATTTCTTTGCCCGGTAGGCCGAAGCGAACCGAATGGCGCTGGTACAACTAGCTTTACGCGCTGCCCCGTCGCTCATCGGTGTGCCAGCATCATGCGTTCGGCCTTCAGGCGGATTCCCCTGCGAAGGCTCGCGGGCGCAACGATCTCGCCGTTCTCGGCGAGTATCCACGCCAGGTAGCCTGCATGGCTTTCGCCGCCGAGCAGAACATCGACCTCGACCCATCCCTTGTGACGAGGTTCTTCGAGCACGTCGACGGGCTCGCCGATCCGAACAGCAGTGCCCGCAACCAGCTCCAGACGATCGCGCCGGACCCGAATACGAGCCTCGACGAGATTTCGCGAGGACCGAAAACCCTCTCGCCGCGCGTCCCAGACGGCAGCGATGTCGAACGTCGACTCGCGCACAGCCCACTCGTCCAACACCTCTGCCCGTACGATGCGCGATACGCGGTAAGTCCTCGCCTGTCCTTCGTCGGTCGCCAGCAGATACCAGATTCCCGCTGCGTACACGAGGCCAAGAGGATCGATCGTTCTTATCCGATTCGCTCCGTCGCGCCCCGCATAGTCCATCCGCAATCGTCGTCCCTCGAAGACTGCTTGCTGCACCACCTCCAAGTACTCGTCGACTGCTCGGTCTCGTATCCACCCGTCCGGTCTGACGAGCACGCGATCCGCCACCGTGGACGCCTGCCTGCGTTGTTCGTCCGGCAATGCCGCGAGGATCTTTCGCATTGCCGAGGAGAACGCGGCCGACATTCCGAGCGACGCCGATACGTCGGCGGCCAGCAGAGCCGTCGCCTCCGCTGCGGTGAGTCCGGTCAGATCCGTGGTGAAGCCCGGTAGCAGCTGGAATCCTCCGTGCCTGCCGCGTTCGGCGTACACAGGAAATCCCGAGGTGGACAGCGCCTCGATATCGCGGAGCACCGTCCGCTCGGATACTTCGAGTTCTGCGGCGAGCTGCGACGCCGACATGAGTCCGCGATTGCGGAGCAGGAGAACCAGAGAGATCAGCCGGTCGGCGCGCATGGGAACAGCATGTCAGAAATACATGACACAAGGTGTCATGTATTTCGATTTCACTGAACCTCGCCCAGAACCGAGCACGACGACTCGAGCACACCGAAACCGAGGAGAACCACGATGACCACACACGAACTCGATCCACGGCCCCTCTACCGCGATGCGCTGACGTGGGTCACGACATTGATCGGCAACGTCGACGCGGATCAGATGTCCCTTCCGACTCCGTGCCCCGAATTCGACGTCGCAACGCTGATGTCACACCAATTGGCGGGGGTGCGCCGTGCCCGCACGATGGGCGATGGCGGCGACGCGAACACAGTTCCGTTCCTGCTGGAAGGCTTGGGCGAACCAACTGCGGCATATACCGGGGAAGCAACTGCCGCGCTGCGTTCGTGGGAGAACACCGAAAAGTTGGACACCGCGGTACGAGCACCGTGGGGCACTGTGCCCGGACGCGCCGCCGTGTGGGCCTACGTGAACGAGACATTGGTGCACGGCTGGGATCTCGCAGTGGCGACCGGTCAACCGTTCGAAGCCGATCCTGCCATCGTCGAGCCGGTTCTGCAGGCAGCGGTCCGAGCGTTTCCACGCGACAACCGCGAATTCATGCCGTTCGACGAGGTCACCGAACCGCGCGACGGAGCCGGACCGACCGAGCAATTGGCGAACTGGTCGGGACGTGTCAGCACACGCTGGGTCGGCCTTGGTGTGGGGCCAGGTCAGATGACCCCGACGGGGCGCTAGAGCGTCCCGTACACCTGCTTGCCGCCGAGGAAGGTTGCCCGAACGTCGAGATCGGCGATCTCCCCCGGCGGCACGGAACGAGGGTCGGCCGAGAGCACCACGAAATCCGCATACTTGCCGACTTCGACGGAACCGACGACATCGTCGGAAAACAGTTGCCACGCAGCGTCGATCGTCTGAGCGCGAATTGCTTGCTCGAGTGTCAGGCGTTCCTCCGCGGCCGAGACTCGCCCGCTCGGCGTTGTTCGCGTCACCGCAACCGAGATGTTGCGCAGCGGCTCTTCGGGGGTGACGGGCGGATCGTTGTGCAACGAGATGCGCATGCCTGCAGCAACCGCGGACCCTGCGGGCATCCAGCGTGTCCCGTGTTCGGGCCCGAAGAGTCCGTCCACCAATACATCTCCCCAGTAGTGAATCTGGTCGACGAACATACTGCACGTCACCCCGAGCGCTACGGCCCGCTCGAGCTGATCCTGCCGGATGGCACCGACGTGCTCGAGCCGTAGACGATGATCCTCGCGAGGGTGGCGGGAGAGCGCGTTCTCGTAGACGTCGAGAATGGTGTCGATCCCCTTGTCCCCCATGACATGGCAGGCCATGGGCCATCCGCGCGGGAAGTAGGCGTCGACGATGTCGGTCAGTTGTTCACGCGTGTAGTTCGCGTGCCCGCACGAACCTGGCTCGACGCCGATGGTTCGCGTCGCGGCGGTATCCAGGTACGGGAACGACAGATCGATGTTGCCGATCCACGGCGATCCGTCCACCCATATCTTGATGCCCGTATGTCTGACCATGTCGTCGCCGCTGCCCGGTTCGGAATGTGCCGACATCTCCGGATTGGACATCTCGTAGGTGCGCAGTCGAACCGTGAGCGCCCCTGAACTGTCGATCGCTGCGACAAGGGGCGCGAACCTGGGGTCGTATGCCATTTCCGAACACGTGGTGAGTCCGGCTCGATTCAACCGAGCACACTCTTCGATCAGCATCTCCGGATAGGTACCGGCAGTCATCGCGCCGGCAACGAGGGGGAACACCGCCGCAGTCTCACGTGCCGTGCCGTCCAGTTCCCCGTCGGGCGTGCGTCCGTAGGCAGCGCCCTTCGGGTCCTCGGTGTCGCGATCGAGTCCGAGGTTACGCGCCGCGACAGAGTTGAAAAACGCCAGATGACCCGAGTTGTGCAGCACCACCAGCGGAGAATCCGGCGCAATCGAGTCCAGCCACTCCAGTGAAGGATCGGGTAACCCGATCTGCAGCAATGCATCCCATCCGCTGAGGAATGCACCTTCCGATCCGCGCCGTGCGACCTCGTCGACGATGGCTGCGACGACATCGCCTGGGTCCTTCATCGTGACCGGACGAATGTCCACCATTCGATCGGACAACACGAGCGCTTCCATCAACGGGTGTCCGTGCGCCTCGATCAGACCGGGGAGGACGCAACCGTCGCCGATATCGACGACCCGCGTGCTCGCCCCGATCCAACGCTCGATGTCCGCTGTGCTTCCGACTGCCACGATTCGGTCGGCGACGACCGCGACTGCCTCGGCAACAGGGTTGTCCGGATCCACGGTCAGGACGGTTCCGACGAGAACCAGCTCGGCGAGTCCTACGGGCTGCTCGGTAGGGGGCATCAAGGCATTATTGCCGAGATGTCAGCTCTTCGGAAGGATCTCGTCGACCGTCGACATTTCTTCGACGACCCGGACACGGATCAGGCCGGGACGACCGAAATCCCGACCGTTCCCGATGTGCCTCGGCGGAGCGAACTCCCCTTGACCGTCAGCCACCCGATGATGCCGTACTTGGACGATATGGCCGAACGCGCCTTCTGCGTGCCTGCAGCGTCGAGAATGTCGGCAATGCCCTCGACTGCGTCGCCTTCGACCTTCCCTCTGGCCGTGCACGGCGCCACGGTCACCTTCGCGTTTCGCTTGATGCGCTTGACTTTCCACGAATCTGCCGTGGTCCACACGAGCAAGCGATCTCCGTCGCGCGCGCCCCACAGGGGCGTAGCGACGGGTGTCCCGTCCTTCTTGAACGTGGTGAGCGAGACGTACTTGCCGTCGGCGATCTCCGCAAAAGTGGCCATGGGCACAGAGTACGGCTATTCGCCCTCCAGATCCCCTTCGGTTTCGAGGTAGACCTGCCGCAACCCGTCGAGAAGCTGCGCATCCGGTTCTGCCCACATCTTCCGCTCCGCTGCTTCGAGCAGACGCTCGGCGATACCGTGCAGAGCCCACGGGTTCGATTGCTGCATGAACTTCTGGTTCTGCTCGTCCAGTACGTACGTCTCCGCCAGCTTCTCGTACATCCAATCCGCGACGACATCGGTGGTGGCGTCGTAACCGAACAGATAGTCGACAGTGGCCGCCATCTCGAATGCACCCTTGTAGCCGTGGCGCCGCATCGCCTCGAGCCACCTCGGATTGACCACTCGCGCGCGAAACACCCGAGCGGTCTCTTCGGACAGCGTGCGGGTGCGGACCGACTCCGGTCTGGTGCTGTCCCCGATGTATGCCTCGGGCGACTTGCCGGTCAGCGCACGCACGGTCGCGACCATCCCGCCGTGATACTGGAAGTAGTCGTCGGAATCGGCAATGTCGTGTTCGCGAGTATCGGTGTTCTTCGCGGCGACTGCAATGCGCTTGTACGCCGTGCGCATGTCGTCCGAGGCCGGAATTCCATCGAGGCCTCGGCCGTACGCGAAACCGCCCCACGTCGTGTACACCTGTGCGAGGTCCTCGTCGCTTCGCCAGGTCTTGCTGTCGATGAGCTGCAACAACCCCGCGCCGTAGGTCCCGGGTTTGGAGCCGAAGATCCTCGTCGTGGAACGGCGCTCGTCTCCGTGTTCGGCGAGATCGTCTTGGGCGTGTGCGCGCACGAAGTTCCGATCCGCCGGCTCGTCGCGCGCAGCGACGAGTCGCACCGCGTCGTCGAGCAAGGCGAGAACGTGAGGGAACGCATCGCGGAAGAAACCACTGATACGTACGGTCACGTCGATACGAGGTCGACCGAGCTCCTCCAGATCGATCACCTCCAGTTTCGTGACCCGGCGAGACGCCTCGTCCCACACCGGGCTCACCCCGAGCAGGGCGAACACCTCCGCGACGTCGTCGCCGGACGTGCGCATCGCGGAGGTCCCCCACACCGAAAGTCCGACCGACTTGGGCCACTCGCCGTGATCCTTCATGTACCGGGCCAGCAGGGATTCGGCCATCGCCTGTCCCGTTTCCCATGCCAACTTGGACGGCACAGCCTTGGGATCGACGGAATAGAAGTTGCGGCCGGTGGGAAGGACGTTGATCAAGCCCCGGAGCGGGGAACCGCTCGGACCTGCCGGGATGAATCCGCCGTCGAGTGCATGGAGCACCTGGGCAATTTCCCGGGATGTTCCACGCAGCCGGGGAACGACCTCGGCGGCCGCGAATCGGAGGATGTCGGCGACCGTCGCGCCATGTTCACCGGCAACGCGATCGGCGGCCGCGGGATCCCACTCGGCTACCTGCATGGCCGCGACCAGTCCATGTGCGATCGACTCGATCGCATCGACCCGCACACGGTCTTCGTCGCCGTCCTCGCTGAGACCGAGAGCTTCGCGGAGACCGGGCACCGACTGCTCGCCGCCCCACATCTGGCGGGCTCGCAGCATCGCGAGCACCAACTCCACCTCGGCATCGCCTACCGGCTCCTGCCCGAGGATGTGCAGACCATCTCGGATCTGCACATCCTTGATCTCGCACAGCCAACCGTCGACGTGCAGCAGCATGTCGTCGAAGACTTCTTCGTCCGGTCGCTCTTCCAGTCCCAGGTCCTGATGCATCTGCGCTGCCGTCATCAACGTCCAGATCTGCTGACGGATTGCCGGCAGCTTCGCCGGATCCAATGCCGAGATGTTGGCGTGTTCGTCGAGCAACTGCTCGAGCCTGGAAATATCGCCGTAGCTCTCGGCGCGAGCCATCGGAGGAATGAGGTGGTCGACGAGTGTCGCGTGTGCGCGCCGCTTCGCCTGCGTGCCCTCACCCGGATCGTTGACGAGGAACGGGTAGATGAGAGGAAGGTCGCCGAGCGCAGCATCGGTACCGCAGGATGCCGACATGCCGAGGGTTTTGCCCGGAAGCCACTCGAGGTTGCCGTGCTTGCCGAGGTGCACCATTGCGTCGGCGCCGAAGCCGCCGTCTGCCGCGGATGCCTGAATCCACCGGTAGGCAGCGAGGTAATGATGACTCGGCGGCAGATCCGGGTCGTGATAGATGGCAACGGGGCGCTCACCGAATCCGCGCGGCGGTTGAACCATGATCACGACATTGCCGAATTGCATTGCAGCGATCACGATCTCACCGTTCGGATCACCCGAACGATCGACGTACATGTCACCGGGCGCCGGGCCCCAGTGTTCTTCGACGGCCGTGGTCAGTTCTTCCGGGAGCTGGTCGAACCACGACCGATAACGGGCCGCGGAGATCCGAATCGGATTGCCCTCCAGCTGCTCTGCGGTCAGCCAATCCGGATCCTGCCCGCCTCGGGCGATCAGCGCATGAATCAGCGCGTCACCGTCCTTCGTCGCCAGACCCGGTATCGAATCGGGTCCGACCTCGGGTCCCAGATCGTAACCAGCGGTGCGCATTTCGGACATCAAGGCGATGGCGCTCGCCGGCGTATCCAGCCCGACGGCATTGCCGATGCGTGCGTGTTTGGTCGGGTACGCCGAGAACATCAATGCGATACGTCGCTCCGACGCCGGGATGTGTCGTAGCTTTGCGTGGCGGACGGCTATCCCGGCGACCCGAGCGGCCCGCTCGTGGTCCGGTACGTACGTGGTCAGTCCGTCGTCGTCGATCTCCTTGAACGAGAACGGAACCGTGATGAGGCGTCCATCGAATTCCGGTACCGCGACCTGCGTCGCGACGTCGAGGGGAGACATGCCGTCGTCGTTTTCGTCCCATGTCGCGCGACTGCTCGTAAGGCAGAGTCCTTGCAGTATCGGAACGTCGAGAGCAGCGAGTTCGGCGACATCCCAGGCTTCGTCGTCGCCACCTGCCGACGCGCCTGCGGGCTTGGTTCCTCCTGCGGCCAGCACGGTCACGATCATGGCGTCGGCGGCCTTCAAGGTCTCGAGCAACGCGGGCTCGGCAGCGCGCAGCGACGCGCAGAAGATCGGGAGTGCTCGACCTCCCTTGGCTTCTACCGCCGCACTCAGCGCCTCGATGTAGGCGGTGTTTCCGGCAAGGTGCTGAGCTCGGTAGTACAAAATCGCGATGGCAGGAGCGGAGCCTGCGGAGTGACCGGATTGGGCAGGAGTGGACCCTGCGGGTTTTGTGGAGTTTTGAGGCCGGTCGAGAACACCCCAGGTCGGAGTGTGAAGCGGTGCGGAGAAGCCGTGGCCGGTCAGTAGAACGGTGTCGGAGAGGAACGAGAACAGCTGGTTCAGATTGTCCGGTCCGCCCTCGGCGAGGTAGTTGTGCGCCTGTGTCGCGACGTTGGCCTGAACCGTCGAGAGTTCCATCAACTCCGCGTCGGGCGCCTGCTCCCCGCCGAGAACGACGACCGGCAGCCCAGTCCCGAGAACCGCGTCCACTCCCTCTTCCCACGACCGTTTCGATCCCAGGATGCGGAGCACGATCAGGTCGGCGCCGTCGGCCAGACCTGCCACATCGTCGGCCAACAGCCGCGAGGGGTTTCCCCACCGGTAGTCGGCACCGCTGGCGCGTGCACTGAGTAGGTCGGTATCCGAAGTGGACAGCAGCAGGATCACGGGTAACGCCCTCCCGAGGGGGTTCGCGCCCCTCACTGGTCATCGTGGCAGCTAGCGGGAGAGGGTCTGACTGTGACAGTGGCGCGACCGCGCCGGAGTTGCACCGGCTTCCTCTCGGCCGAAGCCATCTCACGCGGAATGCTACCGAAGAGTGCCTGCCCCTCGTAACATCGACCGATGGATGCCAGGGACATACGTACGGCCTACCTGAAGTTCTACGAGCAACGCGGGCACAATTCGATTGTCCGAGCAAGCCTCGTCCCGCGGAACGATCCGACGACGCTCTTCAACGGCAGCGGAATGCAGCAACTGCTCCCCTACCTGCTGGGCGCCGAGCATCCTGGTGGCAATCGTCTGGTCGACAGTCAGCCCTGTGTTCGCGTGCAGGACATCGAGGAGGTCGGCGACAACCGGCACACGACGTTCTTCGAAATGCTCGGCAACTGGAGCCTCGGTGACTACTTCAAATCGGAGCAGATTCCGTGGTTCTGGGAGTTCCTGACCGAGATCGTCGGTCTCGATCCGGCCCGAATCTATGTCTCGTGCTTCGCCGGCGACGAGGCGAACGGTATTGCGAAGGACACCGAGAGCGCCGACATCTGGCAGTCGCTGTTCTCCGCCGCGGGCGTGGACTCGGAGCGGGTGGATCTCGGCACCGAACGCGGCGGAGGCGAGGTCGGTAGCCAGGGTGCGCGCATTGCGTTCTACAGCGGCAAGAACTGGTGGTGTCGAGCAGGGGCAGCCGAAGCGATGCCGGTGGGCGAGCCGGGTGGCCCGGACTCCGAAGTGTTCTACCTCTATCCCGATATCGCCCACGACACCGCGTACGGGTTGTTCTGCCATCAGAACTGCGATTGCGGGCGATACATCGAGCTCGGTAACTCGGTTTTCATGCAGTATGCCCGCACCGAGAGCGGCTTTGCCACGTTGCCCCGGAAGAATGTCGACTACGGCGGCGGGCTCGAGCGCATCGCCGCGGCCGCCATCGACAGTCCGGACGTTTTCACTTCCAGCCTGCTGTGGCCGATCGTCGAGCAATTGTCCGCGCTGACAGGAAAGTCCTACGACACCCATACGACCTCGATGAGGGTTGTCGCCGACCACCTTCGCGGCGCCGTGTTCCTCGCTGTCGACGGTGTGCTTCCCAGCAACAAGGAGCAGGGGTACGTCATGCGCCGTTTGGTGCGGCGGGCCATCCGATTCGCATTCGATCTCGGCGTCGAGGAGAACTTCTTGCAGAAGATCGTTCCGACGATCGCTGATCTCTACCGTGATGCGTACCCCGAAGTGGCGGACAAGCACGACGACGTGGTCGCTGCCTTGGTCAAGGAAGAGAAAGCCTTCCGGCAGACCCTGCGAAGGGGCCTGAGAGAGCTGGTGCGGATGTCGGACCGACTGATCACCGGCGACGAGCTCTTCGTTCTCTACGACACGTACGGTTTCCCGGTCGAGCTCAGCGTCGAGGAAGCGCGGTCGAACGACATCGCTGTGAGCGAGCAGTGGCGTCAGGAGTTCGAGAAGTGCATGCACGTCCAGCGTGAGCGCTCCCGCGCAGCGAACAAGATGCACCTGTAGCCGGCAGCTGTACCCGGCACTTGTACGCCGCGGTTGTAACCTTTGACGGGTGAGCTCGGAGACAGACGCACCCGATGATGCGAGGACCGCGCCGGACCGGTGTCCCGGCGCCTTGACCGCCCATCAGGCCGCGGACGGCGCACTGGCACGGGTTCGCCTTCCCGGCGGCAGGCTTACCCCTGAGCAGGTTCTGGTGCTGGCGCGTGCCGCCACCGATCTGAGTACCGGCTCCATGGAACTCACTTCACGGGGAAACGTTCAGTTTCGTTCGGTGACCGACACCGACGAACTCGCGTCGAGGTTTGCCGACGCCGGGTTGCTTCCGTCCCCGACCCACGAGCGAGTACGAAATATTCTGGCGTCGCCGTTGACCGGCCGCGTCGGGGGCCTCGCCGACGTCTCCGCGCTGATCTCCGAGCTCGATCGTGCCCTCTGCTCGCGGCCCGAACTGGCGGACCTCCCCGGCCGCACGTTGTTCGCGCTGGACGACGGTCGAGGAGATGTGATCGGATCCGGACCGGACTTCGGCGTGCAAGCGGTTGCCAGGGATCGGTACGCGCTGATTCTCGCCGGAAGCGATTCAGGAGTGCGGATCGGATCGGATGCGATCGTCGACGTTCTTCTCGACGCGGCGCGACTGTTCGTCGAATTTCGCAGCACGCAGTGGCGACTGAGCGAACTCTCCGACGGTCCCGCACGGATACTCGCGTCGCTGAATCTCGTGCCCACCACGCAGGCACCCCTGCCGGTCGCATCGGTGAACGTTCCGCCGATCGGATGGTTACCGCAGTTCGACGGCCGCGTCAGCGTCGGCGGTGCGCTCGCTCTGGCCACCCTCGACGCACGGCTGGCCGAGTTCGTCGCCGCGGTGGACAAACCCGTCGTCGTGACGCCGTGGAGAAGTCTGCTCGTCTGCGATCTCGACGAGGACGTCGCGGACACCGTCCTGCGAGTGCTGGCACCGATGGGACTCATCTTCGACGAGAACTCACCGTGGATCGAGGCCACGGCATGCACCGGTTCACCCGGCTGCGAGAAGTCGCACTCCGACGTTCGGGCCGACCTCACCGTGGCGGTCGATTCGCAGCAGATCGAGCCGGGGCGCAGGCAGCACTGGTCGGGGTGCGAGCGGCGCTGCGGCAGGCCGAGCGGTGATGTACTCGATGTGATTGCCGGCCCGAGCGGCTACCGGGTGTCCTGAGCCGCTCCGCGTCTGACCTATCGTGAACGCCATGCACGACTACATCCGCGATGGTGCGGAGATCTACCGGCAATCCTTCGCGACCATCAGGGCCGAGGCGGACCTGACGGCATTCTCCCCTGACGTTGCGCAGGTCGTCGTGCGAATGATTCATGCGAGTGGCGAAGTAGATCTGACGGATGTCATCGCCGCGACGCCGGATGTGGTGACGCGGGCACGGGCGGCACTGAACGCAGGCGCCCCGATCCTCTGCGACGCGAACATGGTCGCGGCGGGGGTCACTCGGCGACGACTGCCTGCCGACAACGACGTGGTGTGCACGTTGTCGGATCCCTCGGTGCGCGCTATGGCCGAAAGAATGGGAACCACTCGCACGGCGGCGGCCCTCGAACTGTGGGGTGACCGGCTCGGCGGGGCCGTGGTGGCGATCGGAAACGCTCCGACAGCACTGTTTCATCTACTCGAGATGCTCGCAGCGGGAGCGCCGAAGCCTGCGGCGATCGTCGGTGGGCCCGTAGGGTTCATCGGTGCCGCCGAATCCAAGGAAGATCTCATCGCCTCGGGCGCCGGCGTCGACTATCTCGTCGTTCGCGGCAGGCGCGGAGGCAGTGCCATCACCGCGGCCGCAGTGAATGCCATTGCGAGCGAAGTAGAATGACGTCTCCGGCTGGAAAGTTATGGGGAGTCGGCATCGGACCCGGTGATCCGGAACTGGTCACCGTGAAAGCTGCTCGCGTCATCGGCGACGCGGATGTGGTCGCTTTCCACAGCGCCAAGCACGGTCGCAGCATCTCGCGCGGTGTGGCCGCGCCCTACATGCGCGCACACCAGATCGAGGAACACCTGGTGTACCCGGTCACGACCGAGATCACCGATCATCCGGGCGGATACCAGGGTGCCATCGACGAATTCTACGAACAGGCTGCCGAGCGTCTCGCTGCTCACCTCTCTGCTGGACGCTCGGTTGTGCTTCTCGCCGAGGGAGATCCGCTGTTCTACAGCTCGTACATGCACATGCACAAGCGGCTCGTCGACCGGTTCGAGGTCGAGATCGTGCCCGGCGTCACCTCGGTCAGCGCGGCATCGGCTGCGCTGCGCACGCCACTGGTCGAACGTGACGAGGTGTTCACCGTCATCCCCGGTACCCTGCCGGTCGACGAACTCGCACGCCGACTTCGAAACACGGACGCGGCCGCCATCATGAAACTCGGCCGAACGTTTCCCACTGTGGTTCGCGCACTGCAGGATTCCGGCCGTTTGGACGAAGCGCGTTACGTCGAACGTGCCAGCACACCGGACCAGCGGGTCCTCGACGTATCGGCAGTCGATGCCGACGACGTGCCGTACTTCTCGATTGCCATCGTCCCCAGCCCGTCGAACAACCCTCCGGTCGAGGCAGCAACACCGGGTGAGGTCGTTGTCGTGGGTCTCGGCCCAGGAGACGATCGATGGACCACGGACGAGGTCCGCGGAGAACTGGCCGCCGCAACCGATCTCGTCGGCTATGTCACCTATCTCGACCGTGTCGGCCTGCGTCCCGGGCAGGTTCGTCATGCGAGCGAGAACAAGGTCGAATCGGAGCGCGCCGCGTTCGCACTCGACCTCGCCAAGCGAGGCAAACGGGTTGCCGTGGTGTCTTCCGGAGACCCGGGTGTGTTCGCGATGGCAGCAGCCGTGGTGGAAGTCGCCGCCGAGCCCGCGTGGGCGGGTGTTCGCGTACGCGTCGTTCCGGGGATGACAGCCGCCAATGCCGTGGCCAGCAGAGTCGGTGCTCCGCTCGGTCACGACTACGCTGTCATCTCACTCTCGGACAGACTCAAGCCGTGGGACATCGTGGCCGCGCGAGTGAGTGCGGTGGCAGCAGCGGATATGGCGATGGCGATCTACAACCCCGCCTCGAAGTCGAGAACCTGGCAGGTCGCCGCCTTCGCCGAGCTGGTGCTGGTGCACCGAGGACCCGACACGCCGGTGGTGATCGGGCGTGCCGTCGGCAGTGACGACGAGTCGGTGCGGGTGGTCCGCCTGGCCGACCTTGCGAAGACGGAGATCGATATGCGATGCCTGCTGATCATCGGTTCCTCGCAGACTCGGATCGTCGACACCGGAAGTGGCGCGCAGGTCTTCACCTCCAGGCGTTACCCGGCGTCAGAGCCGAGAGCGTAGCCACGCCTCGAGTTCGACGACCGAATCCGTGCAGTAGACGCCGGTCGGCGCCGACGGACGGGCGATCATCACTACCGGAATCGCGAGAGCACGTGCCGCCATCAGCTTGGATTCGGTCATGACTCCACCGCTGTTCTTGGTCACGACGACGTCGATGCCGTGCTCGCGCATGGTGGTGATCTCCTGCTCGAGCTCGAACGGTCCACGGGCAAGCATCAATTCGCGGTTGCGAGGCATGGCGCCGGTCGGTGCATCGATACTGCGAATCAGAAACCAGGTTCGATCGATATGCGCGAACGCAGGCACGCCCTGCCGACCGATCGTCAAGAACGTTCGGTGCGACGTCGCTGCGACCGATTCGGCCGCGTGATCGAGCGTGGCCGCCTCGATCCAGTGGTCGTCGGGACCGGGAATCCATCGAGGCCGTCGAAGAACGACGAGGGGTATGTCGGCGATCTCCGCCGCCGTTTCGGCGTTGCGGGAGATGGTCGACGCGAAAGGGTGTGTCGCATCGACCATCACCTCGGTTGCATTTTCGCGTATCCATCGCACGATCCCGTCGACGCCGCCGAATCCACCGATGCGCGCATCGCCCACGGGCAGCGTCGGGTGGGTAACTCTCCCCGCCAGCGACGTGGTGACATCGATCCGTTGGTCCCGGTTCAGTTGCGCAGCAAGTCTTCTTGCTTCCGCGGTGCCACCGAGCAGCAGGACCTTCACGATTTCACGGAGATCCACTGTGCGACCGGAAGCTGAGGGCGCCAACCGGTGAACGTACCGAGCGGTTCGCCGCGGTAGATCTGAAACTTCCGCAGCTGACCCCCGTAGCGCGAGAGGCACTGTAGCAGTAGCGCTTCCGATTCGGCAGTCACTGCATTGGCGACGATGCGGCCACCGGCAGGCAGACGGGCCAGGCAGGCGTCGATCATTCCGTCCTGAGTCACTCCCCCGCCGATGAACAGCGCATCGGGCGACTCGGCGCGCTCGCTCGCGGCGGCCTCGAACGCGGCGGGTGCACCGCCGCGAACGTCGAGCCCCGGCACGCCGAGCGCGGACGCGTTGGCGGTGATCTGAGCTCGGCGCTGTGGTGCGGACTCGAAAACAACTGCGCGACAGGTCGGGTCCGTACGCATCCATTCGATGGCGATCGACCCCGATCCTCCGCCGACATCCCACAACGTCTCGCCGGGCGACGGCGCGAGAGCCGACAAGGTCAGTGCACGCACTTCGTTCTTGGTGAGTTGCCCGTCGCCCGTGTAGGCCGAGTCGGGAAGGCCTGGAATTCGGGTGAACCGCGGGTTCGCCGGATCGGCGACGCACTCGATGGTGATCACGTTGAGCCGATTTCCCGCGCGAGCGGTCCACCGATCCGCGACTCCCGTCACGCGATGTTCGGCCGGGCCCCCCAACTGCTCGAGCACCGTCATCGAGGAAGAACCGAACCCCGAGTCGCTCAGAAGCTCGGCCACTGCGGCAGGAGTCTCGTGGTTTCTCGACAGGACCAGCACCTTCGCCCCGTGGTGGAGCGCTGGAATCAGAACGGCTACGGCGACATTGACAAGATTGACCGTGGTCACGGTATGCACTGCCCACCCGAGCCGCGCGCATGCCAGCGACAACGACGACGGTGCCGGGATCACTCTGAGCCGTGATGGTCCGTATTCTCGGGCGAGAGTGACGCCGATGCCGTGAAACATCGGGTCGCCGCTGCCCAGTACACATACTGCCCGGCCGTCGAACTCGTCGATCGACGCTCGTAGAGCGGGAAGGAGCGGGCTCGGCCAGGCGCGCCGTCTCTCCGCTGGTACCGGAATCGATTCGAGCTGGCGCGACGAACCGAACACCACGTCGGCAGCGGACACGACGGTACGCACCGAGTCCGCCAGCCCGGTCCAGCCATCGGCGCCGATCCCGACGACGTCGATGGGGCGCTGGATGGCCATCAGCGTGGCATCTTTCGCCACAGCCACGCTGGAGCCATGTTCAGCAGGAAGTAGATCGGCGCCAGGACACCCGGAATCCACACCCGTGCCCGGCCGCGCGCCAGCGCACGGACAACGCCGTCCGCAACCTGATCCGGTGTGCTGGAGAACGGCGCAGGCGTCATTCCCTCGGTCATGGAGCCGATGACGAAGCCCGGCCGAACGAGTAAGAGAGACACTCCGGAACCGACGAGCGCATCGGACAGCCCGCACGCAAAGCCGTCCAAACCTGCTTTTGCGGAACCATAGACGTAATTGGCCTTCCGAACTCGCACACCGGCGACCGACGAGAACACCACGAGCTGTCCGCGGCCCTGAGCACGAAACATCTCGGCCGCATGGGTGAGTACCGATACCTGAGCGACGTAGTCGGTGTGCACGATCGACACCGCGTGTGCAGGGTCTTTCTCGGCACGAGCCTGCTCGCCCAGGATTCCGAACGCCAACACGATCGTCGACAGTGGCCCGTGAGCCGCGACGACCGACGACAGAACCTCCGCGTGTGAGCCGAGGTCGTCGGCATCGAACTCCACCGCGACGACCTCACGCGCGCCCGCCGAGCGCACCGTCTCGATCTGCTCCGTGAGATCGGCGCTGCGCCTGGCGGCCAATACGACGGTGCGGCCCGGCGCCAGCCTGGTAGCGACTTCCAGCCCGATCTCGCTTCGTCCGCCGAGGATCAGAAGGGTGTCGTTGTCAGCGGGGTCAGTCACATCCGACATTCTGGCCGATTACCGTTGCGTGCATGGAGAGCACCCCTGTGAACCGCCCGGCCGATTCCACGTCGCTGACCCCGGAGGCACTCGAATTTCTGACCGAACGTCATCTGGCAACGCTGACGACGCTGCGCCGAGATGGGACACCACACGTTGTGGCGGTGGGATTCACCTGGGATCAGGAGCATTCGATCGTTCGGGTCATCACCGGTGGGAAAACCCAGAAGGCACGTAATGCGTCGCGGGGCGGCTACGCCGCGGTCACTCAGATCGACGGCGCGCGATGGTTGACCCTCGAAGGTCCGTCGGAGGTGCTCACCGACAAGGACGACGTCCATGACGGTGAGCAGCGCTACGCGGGGAGGTATCGCGTGCCGCGGGTGAACCCCGAACGAGTGGTCATCAGCATTGCTGTGCAGCGGGTGCTCGGGTCCAAATCGCTATTGGACCGCTGAGCCAGCCGCAGGCAGAACGGTGAGGCCGTGTGGTCTCAGGTTGACCGATTCGCACCCGTCGGCGGTGACGATCACGATGTCCTCGATACGGGCGCCCCACTCGCCCCGGAAATAGATTCCGGGTTCGATGCTGAACGCCATCCCCGCTTCCAACACGATGTCGTTACCCGACACGATGTACGGCTCCTCGTGCACCGACAGCCCGATCCCGTGCCCGGTGCGATGCAGAAAAGCCTCGCCGAGTCCCTCGGCCGCCAGAATGTCGCGCGCTGCCGCATCGATGGCTTCGGCGGTCACGCCGGGCCGCACCGCATCGACGGCCGCCTGCTGGGCGCGCTCGAGGACGGCGTACTGCGCCGCGATCATCGCGCTCGGCTCACCCATGACGTACGTTCGCGTCGAATCCGAGTTGTAGCCGGGTGACACAGGGCCACCGATGTCGATCACCACGACATCTCCTGCCTCGATGACGCGGTCGGACACCTCGTGGTGCGGATCGGCGCCGTGCGGGCCTGACCCGACGATGATGAACGCAGCATCGGTGTGACCTTCCTCGACGATCGCCGCGCCGATATCCGCCGCCACGTCTGCTTCGGTACGTCCCACGGCGAGAAAGTCACCCATCCGCGCGTGCACGCGATCGATGGCCTGGCCCGCTCGCCGGAGCGCATCGACCTCAGCGGTGTCTTTCTGCATGCGCAACCGGCGCAGAACATCGGTGGCCAATACCGGCGTGGCCCCGACGGCGTTGGCAATCGGCACGAAGTGCAGAGCGGGCATCGAATCGTCGACCGCCGTCGGCGCGCCCGGCGCGATCGCACCGGCGACGATGCCGTAGGGACTCACACCGTCGACCCAATCCACGACTCGAAGCTCCAGATCCGATACGGCCGATGCTTTCAATGCGGCGAGTTCGAGACGCGGAACGACGATGAACGACGCGGTGCCGTCGGAGGGAATCACCAAACAGATGAGCCGTTCGAACGAACTCGCCTGCGAACCGATCAGGTACTGCAAGTCCGGTCCGGGCGTGATCAGCAGAGCCGCGATGCCTGCCTCGGCGGCGTACTCCGCTGCCCGCACCAGCCGCGAAGCATAGATCTCGGACGAGAATCGGGCTGAGACAGCCCCTGACTGAGAAGGTGCATCAGAACTCATGTCTTCAGGCTATCGGCGTTTGGCAAGATGATGGCCATGACAGCCCCGGGAAAGTCGCCTCTGCTCCTCCTCGACGGAGCGAGCCTCTGGTTTCGCGCCTACTATGCTCTGCCCGAATCGATTACGTCGCCGGACGGGCGACCGGTCAACGCGGTACGTGGATTCATCGACATGGTTGCTGCGCTGATGGCGCGCACCGAGCCGAGTCGACTCGCGGTATGTCTGGATCTGAACTGGCGTCCACAGTTTCGCGTCGACCTCGTGCCGTCCTACAAAGCTCACCGGGTTGCCGAGGCCGCGCCGGGTACGCCCGAGAGCGAAGAAGTCCCGGACACGCTGACACCCCAGGTCGACATGATCATGGACGTGCTGGCCGCTGCCGGCATCGCCACCGCGGGCGCCGAGGGACTAGAGGCCGACGACGTACTGGGGACATTGGCCGCGATCGAGCGCCGCGATCCCGTCGTGGTGGTCAGCGGAGATCGCGACTTGCTGCAGGTCGCGGCCGACGAACCCAACCAGGTGAAAGTGCTCTACGTCGGGCGCGGACTCGCGAAGGCAGAGTTGTTCGGTCCAGCCGAAGTGTCGGACAAGTACGGGGTTCCCCCAGAGCGCGCAGGCGCAGCCTATGCAGAATTGGCCTTACTGCGCGGTGACGCCTCCGACGGTCTGCCCGGCGTGAAGGGTGTCGGGGAGAAGACTGCGTCGACACTGATGCTCCGCTACGGCTCGGTGGCCGCGCTCCGGGAGGCTGCACTGGATCCGACGTCCGACATGGCACAGGGAGTTCGCGCCAAACTCGTGGCCGCGAGCGACTATCTCGACGCAGCGCTACCGGTGGTGCGAGTGGTCACCGACGCCGACGTCTCGCTGTCCACGTCCGACGCAATTCCGGCCGAGCCCGCCGACCGGAAGGAACTTGCCCGACTGGCCGCGGAACTGGGAATCGTGAACGCTGTCGACCGACTCGTCGCAGCACAGGCAACGTACGGCGCCTGAGCTACGACGAGTGATCGGCTGGTTCAGCGCGGGCGCGATACCTCGTAGGTGCCGTCGTCGTCGGTGAAGGTGAGCGTCACCCTACGGTCGGTGCCGTCGACGGTGAGTGTGCACTCCAACGATCCGCCCTTCTCGATGGCCGTTCCGTCCGGGCACGACACATTCGACACATCGGATGCGCCGTAGGTGCCCGTCACGATTTCTTCGACGCCCGACTCCGCGGCGGAGCCGTCGAGCTTGGAGCCGCCGAAGCCGGACACCAGGCCGAAGACGACAAGGACGACGACGATGACAGCAACCAGACCGCCGATGATGATCAACGGTGTCTTGGACTTCCCGGCGCCGGTCGACTCCGGTCCAGGACTCCACTGGTTGTTCGGGTACTGCCCCGGTTGACCCTGGTACGGCGGCTGGCCGGGGTAAGGAGACTGACCCTGATACGGAGATTGGGGCTGTCCGCTTGCCTGGTCCTGCCCGTACGGTTGGCCGGAATATTGGCCCTGGTTCCACGCCGGCTGCTGAGCTTGCCCCGGCTGAGCTTGGCCCGGGTACTGCCCCTGCGGATACGGCTGACCTTGCGACGGGTACTGGCCCTGGGGGTAACCGGCCGGGGGATATTGCCCCTGCGAGGGGTACTGGCCCTGAGGATAACCGGCCTGTGGGTACTGACTCTGCTGGCCGGGGTACTGCCCCTGCGGGTATCCGGGCTGCGGATAGCCGGGCTGCGGCGTCTGGCCCTGAGGAGATGTGCCCGAAGAAGGCTGGGGGTAGCCAGGAGTGGGGAAGGCGGAGGTTGCACCGGCCTGTCCCCAGCCCTGCTGCTCGGTCGGAGTGTCGGCTGCCGTCGGGCGGCCCCACTGGTCGGCGTCGGGTGCAGAACTCTCCCGCTGTCCCTGATCACCGTGCCCCTGATCACCGTGCCCCTGATCACGAGACCACTGATCGTCAGGTTTGTTCGGACCGTTAGGGCCGCTCATCTCGCCTCCACTGAAAAATTCGCCTCGGTTGTATCTCGTGTGCGCCTACCGTACGCGGCCGATCGAACACTATCGGAGCCACTCACGCAGCGTCGACTGCTACGACGCCCCTCCGCAAGGCCGACACCGCTCGTGCTGCGTTCTTGGAGATCTCGGCGTCAGGAGATGAGAGACGGACCTGATCCAACAAATCGATCACCTGTCGGCACCATCGAACGAAATCTCCACCGGAGAGCGCCTTTCCATTGTCACCTGCCGCAACGAGCGCATCGACGAGCGAATTGTCGCTCGCCCATCGATACACGGCCTTGACGAAGCCCATGTCGGGTTCGCGCGTCGGCGGCAGCTTGTGACGGATCTCGTCGGCCCTCAATTCGGTCCACACCCGGACAGTCTCGGTCAGCGCACCTCGGATGGCACTCGTCGGACCCTGCGGGGTGACGTCACCCTCCTGGCGAGATTCGAAGACCACCGCGGACACCACAGCGGCCAGCTCGGCGGGTGCGAGTCCCTTCCACAGACCTTGCCGTAGGCATTCGGCTACGAGGAGGTCCGATTCCGAGTAGATCCGACCGAGCCGTATTCCGTTCTCGGTGACCTCGGGCGTCCGCGAGCCCGTGATGTAGTCACGTTCGGCGAGAAGCGAAAGGATGCGATCGAAGTTGCGCGCCAACGAATTTGTCGTCGCGGACACCTTCTGCCGCATGGTTTCGGTCTCCCGGGCAAGCTTGTTGTACCGCTCCCCCACCCGCCCCAGTTCGTCACGGTCGGGTCGCGAGTGCACCGGATGGGATCGGATACTGCGACGCAAGGTGGCCAGTTCCCGGTCGTCGGCGGCTGTCGATTTGGCCCGCGTGCGATCGGATCGAGCCGAGATCCCTGTCGATCGAAGTGACATCGACAGGTCGCGACGTGTACGCGCAGTGCGATGATCGACGAAACGCGGCAGCCGCATATGCCCGAGAACGACTGCTGCCGAAGGGAAGTCGGCAGCAGACAGGCGTCCGGCCCAGGCATCCTCGGTCAGCACGAGAGGACGAGGATCCTGACCGCCTGCATCCGGTTCGAGAACGACGGCGAGACCGCTGTGCTTTCCGGACGGTATCGCCACTACATCGCCTCTCCTGAGCGCGATCAACGACTCGACGGCGTTCTCACGACGATCCTGTCTGCCCTGGCGCTCCAGGGTTCGTTCACGCTCCTTCTGCCTCTCACGCAGCTTCGCGTATTCGAAGTACTCACCGTGCGGTCCGCCGAGACGCTCGCTCAACTGCGCGAGCGTCGTCGCGTTTCGTTCGATGCCGCGCACCAATCCGACCACCGACCTGTCGGCCTGGAATTGCGCGAACGATCGCTCGAGCAGTGCACGGGAGTCGACGGCGCCGAACTGCTCGACGAGGTTGATCGACATGTTGTAGCCGGGTCTGAACGAACTTCGCAGCGGGAAGGTTCTGGTGGATGCGAGACCGGCGACCTCCGTGGGCTCGGTACCCGGCTGCCACAGCACGACCGCATGTCCCTCGACGTCGATTCCGCGACGACCGGCCCTTCCGGTGAGCTGGGTGTACTCACCCGGTGTCAGTTCCGCGTGGGTTTCACCGTTGAACTTGACCAATTTCTCGAGTACGACGGTACGAGCCGGCATGTTGATACCGAGCGCCAACGTCTCGGTGGCGAACACTGCGCGAACCAAACCCTTGACGAACAGTTCCTCGACCGTATGGCGAAAGACCGGCAGCATTCCGGCATGGTGCGCGGCCAGACCGCGTTCCAACGCCCCTCGCCACTCCCAGAATCCGAGAACCTCCAGATCCTCGCGCGGCAACTCCGAGGTGTGCTTCTCGACGATGTATCGGATTTCCTCGGCTTGTTCAGGAGTGGTCAACACCAGGCGCGACCGTAGACACTGCGTGACTGCCGCGTCACAACCCGCTCGGCTGAAGATGAACGTGATCGCGGGAAGCAGACCTTCTTGATCGAGGCGAGCGATGACCTCGGGCCTCGGCAGCGGCCGATTGTTGACGCTGTTTCGGCTACCACCTGCGCCATTGCCTCCGCGGCCACGACCACGCCCGTGCGGAGGTTGCCAACGATCGACGAAGTCGAGGGATTGCCGTTGCTTGACGTGGCGGACGAGTTCCTTGTCCACGACGATCTTGGCGACACCGTCTCCCGACCGAGCGTGAGAGTCGAACAGATCGAAAAGACGTCGTCCGACCATGATGTGCTGGGAGAGCGGCACCGGCCGGTTTTCGTCGACCACGACGGTGGTGTCGCCGCGTACGGTCTCCATCCAGGCGCCGAACTCCTCCGCGTTGCTCACTGTCGCGGACAGACTCACCAGACGGACGTCCTGCGACAGATGAAGGATGACCTCTTCCCACACCGCTCCGCGGAATCGGTCGGCGAGATAGTGCACTTCGTCCATGACCACATGGGAAAGGCCGCGGAGAGCGTCGGACGAGGCATACAGCATGTTGCGGAGAACCTCGGTCGTCATGATGACGATCGGCGCATCCGGGTTGATGCTGGAGTCACCGGTCAGCAATCCGACGGTGTCGCGTCCGTAGCGTGCAGTGAGTTCGGCGAACTTCTGGTTGCTCAGAGCCTTGATCGGTGTGGTGTAAAAACACTTGCGACCAGCGGCCAGCGCCAGGTGAACGGCGAATTCACCGATGATCGTCTTGCCCGCGCCGGTGGGCGCGCACACCAGAACCCCGTGGCCTGCTTCCAATGCACGGCACGCATCGACCTGAAATCGGTCGAGCGGAAAACTGAGATGGTCGGTGAATCGCTGAAGTTCCGACGTCGAGACAGTCATGCGACCACATCAGATCGTGTCGGTGAAATCAGCCTTCTGTCCCGAGGGCGCATTCTGTCCGGAGGGATCGGTGACGGAAATCGGGGACGAGATGGAACTTGCTGAATCGATGGACGTTGCTTCGTCATCGGATACTTCACCCCATTCGTCGGTTCTCTTGCGCAATTTACGCTTGTCGTGGAGCCGCGCGATCTGGACGGCGACTTCGAACAGCAACGTGAGCGCCAATGCCAGCGCCAGCATCGAGAACGGGTCCTGGCCGGGAGTCGCGATCGCGGCGAATACGAACAGCCCGAAAATCAGTCCACGACGCCACGCCTTGAGACGCTCGTAGGTGAGAACACCGACGAAGTTGAGTGCAACCACGAGCAGCGGGATCTCGAAACTCACGCCGAAGATGATCAGAAGGTTGATCACGAATCCGAAGTACTGATCACCACTGAGCGCAGTGATCTGCACGTTGTCGCCGACCGAGAGCAGGAAGTGCAGTCCCTTGGAGACGATGTAGTACGCGAGAATCGCGCCTGCCACGAACAGCACAGCAGCCGACGAGACGAACGAGATCGCATAGCGTCGTTCCTGCTTGTACAGACCCGGCGTGACGAACGACCAGATTTGGTACAGCCACACCGGGCACGCCAGCACGACACCGGCGGTGAACGCCACCTTGAACCTCAGCAAGAACTGGTCGAAGGGGCCGGTAGCAAGCAGCCGGCACGAATCGTCCGCGCTCAGGGACGCTCGCAGACTGGGATCGAGGGAACAGTACGGCCCCCGCAAAATGTCGCCGAGGCTTTCGATACCGAACAGCGTGTGCGAGTACCAGAAGAAGCCGAATGCCGTCGTGACGGCGATAGCAACGATGGCCCACATCAAGCGCGTGCGGAGTTCGTAGAGGTGATCGACCAACGACATCGTGCCGTCGGGATTCAGGCGGCGTTTGCTACGCCTCGGATCGAATGGGATTCGCATTCTCTGTCTTTGCTCAGCACTGAACCGGGGTGCTGATCAGCACCCCGGTCTGCAACACACGCAACGTCAGGCGGACTTCGAGTCCGGCTGGATGTTCACACCGTTGGTGGACTGTACGTCGCTCGGACGCACGTCTGCCTGCGAAGCGGAGTCGAGCCGCTGCGGTGCGGAAGCCTGATCGGCCTGCACATCCGTTTTGCCGTCGTTCTGCATTTCCTTCACTTCGCTCTTGAAGATACGAAGCGAACGACCCAGTCCGCGAGCTGCGTCGGGCAGCTTCTTCGAACCGAACAGAATGACGACGACCAAAATAACGATGGCCCAATGCCACGGGCTCATGGCTCCCATGTGTACCTCCCAAGATCAGATGAATCGAGCCTACCCGAGATCCAGACACGAAGGCTGCCTGGTTGCCGTACGTTTCCCGTGCGTTCACGAGAACAGAACCAGGCACGCCGTCATCGCAGCTCGTCGTACGCAACCAGTGCTTCCCTGGCACGCTCGCTGACACTTCGACGAAGTTCGGGAGGGCCGAGAACCTGGACTCCCTCACCGAAGCCCAAGGTCAACCTCGTCATCCACGCAGGCGTCGCGAATCGCATGGTGACGGTGATCGAGCCGTCGTCCTGCGCGCCTACCTGCGTCATCGGGTAGTAGTCCATCACCCAGGCGTAGCCTCGGGCGATCCGTAGACGAGCCTGCGGCAGCGAGGGATCGTCGTTGAAGATCTCGAAGCTGTCGTCCTGCGGCGCGTCGGGCGGGGGCGACGACGGCTCCGACAACTCGACCGCCAGGTCGATTCTGTCGAAGCGGAAGAGACGCACCCCTTCGGATCGCCTGCACCAGGCTTGCAGGTAACTGTGATCGTCGATCATGACCGTTCGTATCGGGTCAACGATCCGCTCGGACACCGCGTCACGAGATGCGGAGTAATAGGTGAGATCGAGAGCGTGTTGGTTCCGCAACGCAGAACGCACCGCAGCGGCTGCTGGATTCTCGGAACCGCCCACCGCCACATCGGTGCCCGACGCTCCCGGCACATTGGCCGCTGCCGAACCGGCCGCGGCCTCGATCTTGGCGATTGCGCGCTGCGCCGCCGACGGATCCACCATGCCGGGCATCGACGTCAAGGATCTGAGAGCGACGAGCAGCGCTGTTGCCTCGGTCGACGTCAGGCGCAGCGGACGATCGATTCCGGCCGAAAAGGTGACCTCGATGCTCTCCTCGGAGAACGACAGATCGATGAGATCACCGGGGCCGTAGCCGGGAAGACCACACATCCAGAGCTGATTGAGGTCGGTCATCAGTGTTTCGGTGGAGACACCGAGCTCCGCGGCAGCTTCCGCGGCGCTCATTCCTGGGTTGGCGAGAAAGAAGGGCACCATGTTGAGCAATCTGGCCAATCGAACCGACAGTCGGGCGCTCATCGGACTCCCTCCACGACTGCTGCACGCAACGTCGCGATGACATCGGCACGGAGCTCGGGCGGATCGAGGACGAGCGCATCGGCTCCGTGCCCGGCGATCAGCCTGGTGACCCACTCCCACGATCGAACGGGAATCTCCACCACGGCGCCGTGCCTGACGCCCACATCGCGATGTTCGACGATCGTGCCCATCCGACGAATCTCGACGGCACCGTCGTCGACAACCCACACCGTTGCGGTGCCGTTGACCTCGGCCGTACCGGCAACTCGCTCGACGATCGATTGGAGGTCGATGTCGTCGGGCTTGCGCACGCTTCCGGCTCGGCCGAACGTGGTGACGTCGTCGCCGATTCGGCTCAGCCGGAACGTACGAATATCGTCGCGGTCCACGTCGTGGCCGACCAGGTACCACCGACCCCGAAAAGTGACGACTCCCCATGGCTCGACGGTGCGGGTGGTGAATGGATCCGTCGCGGTACTCCGGTGCTCGAATTTCACGGATCTGCCTGCGTCGATGGCTGCGAGCAAAGCGCCGAGTGCAGGTTCCGAGCCCCGAGTGCGGGCTGGTACGGCAGTGACTGCGGCGGCGGACTCGTCCTGATCCACCTGGATGCCCGCAGCACGAAGCTTCAGCACGGCGCTTTGCGCAGCCGAGGTGAGCTCAGGAGATTCCCACAGCTGGACTGCCACGGCTACCGCCGCGGATTCTTCCCGACTCAGATCGATCTCGGGAAGCTCGTACGCATCGCGATTGATGCGATACCCCTCGGCTCCCCCGGTTCCGATCACCAGACCGGTCTCCAAGGGCACACCGAGATCCCGCAGCTCGTTCTTGTCGCGCTCGAACATCCGACTGAACGCTTCGTCGCTTCCGGAATCTCCATAGCCCGCGACACTGTCTCTGATTCGCTCCGCCGTCACGAACTGACGCGTCGACAACAAACAGATGACAAGGTTCATCAACCGTTCGACTTTGGTGATCGCCACCGTGGAAGCCTATCGGTCATCGCTGCGTCTGCTACATCAGACACATCGGGGCCACTACATCGAAGCGATGAGACGCTCTACACGTTCGTCGACGGAACGGAACGGGTCCTTGCACAACACCGTGCGCTGAGCTTGGTCGTTGAGCTTCAGATGCACCCAGTCGACCGTGAAGTCGCGGCCCGCTTCCTGGGCTGCGGTGATGAATTCACCTCGCAGCTTCGCGCGTGTCGTTTGGGGCGGCAGATCGACGGCCTCGTCGATCTGCTCGTCCTCGGTGATGCGTTTGGCCAGCCCTTTGCGCTGAAGTAGGTCGAACACTCCGCGGCCGCGCTTGATGTCGTGGTACGCCAGATCCAACTGTGCGATCTTCGGATCCGACAATTCCATCGAATACCGATCCTGGTAGCGCTGGAACAGCTTTCGCTTGATGACCCAATCGATCTCGGTGTCCACCTTGGCGAAATCCTGAGCTTCGACGGCGTCGAGCGTGCGGCCCCACAGGTCGACCACCTGCTCGACCTGGGTGTTCGGCTCTCTGGTCTTGAGATGCTCCACAGCCCGCGCGTAGTACTCACGCTGGATCTCCAGAGCGCTTGCTTGACGGCCCCCGGCCAAGCGGACGGGCCTGCGGCCGGTCAGGTCGTGGCTGACCTCTCGGATCGCGCGAATCGGGTTGTCCAGAGCAAAATCTCGGAACGAGACGCCTGCCTCGATCATCTCCAGGACGAGTGCGGCGGTGCCGACCTTGAGCATGGTGCTCGGCTCGGCCATATTCGAATCGCCGACGATGACGTGCAGGCGACGGTACTTCTCTGCGTCGGCGTGGGGCTCGTCGCGGGTATTGATGATCGGCCGCGACCTGGTGGTGGCCGAGGACACGCCTTCCCAGATGTGCTCGGCGCGCTGGGACAGGCAGAACGTTGCTGCCTTCGGAGTCTGCAAGATTTTGCCGGCGCCGCAGATCAGTTGTCGAGTGACCAGGAACGGCAGCAGGACGTCTGATATCCGGGAGAATTCCCCGGCGCGTTGAACCAGGTAGTTCTCGTGGCAGCCGTAGGAGTTTCCGGCCGAGTCCGTGTTGTTCTTGAACAGGTAGATATCTCCGCCGATGCCCTCTTCGGCAAGCCGCTGCTCGGCATCGATGAGCAAGTCTTCCAGTACACGCTCGCCCGCACGATCGTGCGTGACGAGCTGCAGCAAACTGTCGCACTCTGCCGTCGCATATTCCGGATGCGAACCGACGTCGAGATACAGCCGGGCTCCGTTCCTCAGAAATACGTTGGAGCTACGTCCCCAGGACACAACTCGGCGGAACAGGTATCGCGCTACCTCGTCCGGACTCAGCCGCCTGTGCCCGTGGAAGGTACACGTGACACCGAACTCGGTCTCGATGCCCATAATTCGTCGCTGCACACTTCGACACTACAACGCAAACCGACCGATGATGAGTTCGAACGCGCAGTCGAGCCCTATGTCGAACCGAAGGCACGCGGTGAACGGCAGCTGCATCGGGCGAAGGCTCGTGCGTGATCCGGCGCGCCGATGCATAGGCTGAGGCTGTGACCGAGACGCCCGCGCCGCTGTTCGATCGGATCCACTCGTGGGATCTACGACTCTTCGAGCGAACGGCCGCAAGTCGCGCTTCGGCAGCCGATCCGTTCCTTCGTGCGCTGAGCACCTCGGCGAACCACAGTCGATTGTGGGCGGTGTCGGCCGCAGCCCTGTCGGTCAGGCCCGGGCCCAACCGACGCGGCGCGGTGCGCGGACTGTTGGCCGTAGCCGCTGCCAGCGCCGTGGCGAACGGAGTACTCAAACCGCTCTTCCCGCGCTCGCGGCCGGGCAGCGAGCAGACACCTCTCGTGCGCCGACTGCTTGCGCCGCCGATGTCGTCGTCGTTTCCTTCCGGCCATTCCGCGTCCGCTGCCGCATTCGCCGTCGGCGTTGCCCTCGAATCGCCCGCCGCCGGAGCCGTGGTCGCCCCATTGGCGGCCGCGGTGGCCTACTCCCGGGTGCACACCGGGGTGCACTGGCCGTCCGATGTCGCGGCGGGCGCCCTCCTCGGAACCGCGATCGCCCTGTCCACCAGACGGTGGTGGGCCGTACGCACCGAAGACCCAGCCGATCTCGGGCACAGTGCAGATGCTCCGTCGCTCCCGCGTGGAAAAGGGCTTCTGGTCCTGATCAATCCCGGATCAGGTTCCGACGACACCATCACCGATGACATCGCCGCGGCGTTGCCGGATGCCGAGTTCTTCGAACCGAAGCCCGACATGGACTTCAACGAGCAACTCGAAACGAGGATCGCCGCCTCGAATCCATCTGCGCTCGGCGTCTGCGGCGGGGACGGCACCATCGTCAGTGTCGCGGAATCCGCTGTCCGGCACAGCCTCCCCCTCGCGGTGTTTCCCGGTGGGACGCTGAACCATTTCGCACGCGACGCGGGAGTGGCCGACGTGGCCTCGACAGCCCATGCCGTCGAGGGTGGGCACGCAGCTCACGTCGATCTCGCGTCCGTCGCGGTCGACGGCAGTGACCGCGTCTTCTTCGTCAACACCGCAACGTTCGGTGGCTACCCGGACTCCGTACGTTTGCGCGAACGGCTGGAGGGGCGCATCGGAAAATGGCCCGCTGCCGCAGTCGCCATGGTGAGAGTTCTCGCCGCTGCACAGCCGCTCGACATCACGCTCGACGGGCACCCGCTGGCGGTCTGGATGTTGTTCGTCGGCAACGGTCGGTATTCCCCCAGCGATCAGGTTCCTATGTCCCGGCCCTCCGTCGGTTCGGGAACTCTCGACGTGCGGTATCTCCCGTCGAAGCCGTTTCTGTCCCGCACTCGCCTGATCCTCGCCGCTGTGACAGGCACTCTCGGTACTTCCGCAACCTACGTACACACCTCGGTCGACCGACTGGCCGTCGCGGTCGTCGGGCCGGACGTGGCACTCGCCACCGACGGTGAGGTGACGGCCGACGGCCGTACTTTCGAGTTCGGCACCGACAAGAACGGCCTCGTCCTCTACCGCAAGCGGTAGAAGGCGAGGCCGAGCCGGCGGCGGTACGAGAGCCGCGTTGGAACAGCCGCTACTCGGGCGTTTCGGGCGCCTCCGCCGGAGATTCGGCAACCGGCAGTAGCTCCTCGAGAGCGGCCCCGGCGATCCGTCGAAATGCACGGCGTGGTCGAGCTTGATCGAGCACGGCGACTTCGAGCGACGTCACTTCGAGCTTCTTCTTCTCGGGTTCGGCCGAACCATTCGGCGGCGGAGTCACTCCCGCGGCAAGTGCATCGACCGAAATCTTCACGGCCGCGGCCAAATCCAGACCCGGCCGGTAAGACTCTCGCAGAGCTGTCACGATCGGCTCGGTGGTGCCGCCCATGACCACGAAATCCTGCTCGTCGACGATGGAACCGTCATAGGTGATGCGGTACAGCTGACTCGAGCCGGGTTCGTCGGAGTGCGATACCTCGGCGACGCAGATCTCCACCTCGTAGGGCTTGAGCTGTTCGGTGAAGATCGTCCCCAAAGCCTGCGCATAGGTCTTCGCCAACGAACGACCGGTGACATCCCGCCTGTCGTAGGTGTAGCCCTTGGTGTCCGCATGCAAGATGCCGGCCTTGCGCAGATTCTCGAATTCGTTGTACTTCCCCACCGCAGCGAAGCCGAGGCGGTCGTACAACTCGCTGACCTTGTGCAACGCCGAGGAACGATTCTCGGCCACGAAGAGCACACCGTCTGCGAACGAGAGAACGATGACGCTCCTGCCGCGAGCGATTCCCTTGCGCGCCAATTCGGACCGGTCGCGCATGATCTGCTCGGCCGATGCATAGTAGGGCATCGTCATGACGCAGTCCCTCCATCCGGTGCAGTGACTGCGGCTCGAGCCGCCAGGACGGCACGAGCCGCATCGGCGATACGGGTCTCGGCCACATCGCTCGCACCGACGCTCGTGATGGTCACGGCGGTGGGATAGATGCCGCGAGTGACGTCGGGTCCGCCGGTGGCCGAATCGTCGTCGGCGGCGTCGTACAGCGACTCGACTGCGGCTCGTAGTGCAGCGTCCTCACCCAACCCCGGCGTGTAGAGCTTCTTCAGTGCCGACTTCGCGAACAACGAACCCGATCCGACGGCGTGATATCCGGACCGCTCTTCGTAACGACCACCGACGACGTCGTACGAGACGATTCGGCCCGCACGCTCCGGGTCGGTGATGTCGACGTCGAAGCCGACCAGCAGGGGAACAGCCGCAAGTCCCTGCATAGCCGCGCCGAGGTTGCTACGAACCATCGACGACAACTTGTTGGCTTTGCCGTTGAACGTCAACGACATGCCTTCGATCTTCTCGTAGTGCTCGAGTTCGACAGCGAACAAGCGAACCAGTTCGATGGCGATCCCGGCCGTACCGGCGATACCTGCAGCCGAGAATTCGTCAGTGATGTACACCTTCTGCATGTCCCGATTGGCGATCAGGTTGCCCTGCGTCGCACGGCGATCCCCCGCAATCAGCACACCACCGGCGTACGTCACCGCGACAATGGTCGTGCCGTGTGGCGCGAGGTCGGACATATCGGCCCCCATGGACAACGCCCGAGTTTCCGGAAGGAGATGAGGGGCGTGATCACGCAGGTGATCGGTGAACGAGGAGTGATGGGAGCCGAACGTCGACAACAGATCGCCTGGCAATGGATTGGCCGTGCGATCCACCGTCACTGGCCGCCCTTCTGAACGTAGGCCCGCACGAAGTCTTCGGCGTTTTCCTCGAGCACGTCGTCGATCTCGTCGAGGAGGTCGTCGGTCTCTTCCGCCAGCTTCTCGCGTCGTTCCTGACCACCACCGGCTTCACCGGGGACCTCGTCGTCGCCGTCGCCACCGCCAGAGCGCCGTGTCTGCTCTTGAGCCATAGTCGCCGACCTCCTTACGTATTCGCAGTACCTGCTCGGACCTTCACCCTACCGATTCGGACCCCCGTTGGGGTGGCAAGACACCGCGCAAACCTGTCAGGTCGTGAGTTGCTCGACGAGTTCGCTTGCAGTCTCCGCTGTCTCCAGAAGCTCACCCACGTGTGTCTTGGTGCCGCGAAGAGGTTCGAGAGTCGGAATTCGGACGAGCGAGTCGCCGCCGAGATCGAAGATGACAGAATCCCAACTTGCAGCCGCGATGTCGGCCCCGAACTTGCGCAGAACCTCGCCCCGGAAGTAGGCGCGGGTATCGGAGGGCGGAGTGGACACCGCGTCCATGACCTGCTGCTCGGTGACGAGCCGCTCCATCGAGCCGCGCGCGACCAGTCGGTTGTAGAGGCCCTTGTCCAAGCGAACGTCCGAGTACTGCAAGTCGACCAGATGGAGCCGCGGGGCGGACCAGCCGAGGCCCTCACGCTGCCGGAAGCCTTCGAGCAGACGCAATTTCGCAGTCCAGTCCAGCAGATGCGCGGTCTCCATGGGGTCACGCTCCAACAGATCCAGGATCATGGCCCATTTTTCGAGAATATCGACGACCCGAGGATCTTCTTTGCCCTCGCCGGCGACGAATTTGGCGACGCGCTGATGGTAGATACGTTGAAGCGCAAGTGCAGTGAGTTCGCGACCGTCGGCGAGAGCGACCGCCTGACGCAGGGTCGGATCGTGACTGATCTGGTGAACAGCCGTCACCGGACGCGCCAACTGCAGATCGGACAGATCGACGCCCGCCTCGATGATGTCGAGAACCAAAGCGGTGGTCCCGACCTTGAGGTACGTCGACATCTCGGCGAGATTCGCGTCGCCGATGATGCAGTGCAGTCGCCGGTACTTGTCCGCATCCGCATGCGGCTCGTCGCGGGTATTGATGATTCCGCGCTTCAGCGTCGTTTCGAGGCCGACCTCGACCTCGATGTAGTCGGCGCGCTGCGACAACTGGAATCCCGCCTCGTCCCCGGACTGCCCGATTCCGACACGGCCCGAGCCGGTGATCACCTGTCGCGATGCAAAGAACGGCGACAGTCCCGCGATCACGGCCGAGAACGGGGTCGCACGGGACATCAAGTAGTTCTCGTGTGTTCCGTACGACGCGCCCTTGCCGTCGACGTTGTTCTTGTACAGCTGCAACCGAGGAGCGCCCGGCACACTCGACGCGTGGCGCGCCGCGGCTTCCATGACCCGCTCGCCTGCTTTGTCCCAGATCACGGCATCGAGCGGATCTCGTACTTCCGGTGCCGAATATTCGGGGTGAGCGTGATCGACGTAGAGCCGAGCTCCGTTGGTGAGGATCATGTTCGCGGCACCGACCTCGTCGGCGTCGATCACCGGCGCCGGACCGCTGAAACGACCGAGATCGAACCCACGCGCGTCGCGCAGCGGCGATTCGACTTCGTAGTCCCATCGGGTGCGCTTGGCGCGCGGCACCCCCGCCGCAGCCGCGTACGCCAGCACCGCCTGCGTCGACGTGAGGATCGGATTGGCCGTCGGTTCGGTCGGGGACGAAATTCCGTATTCGACCTCGATGCCGATGATGCGCTCCATACCGCCGAGCCTAGGTGATCCGGCGCGCCGAGTTCGAACCGAGAGCGGAGAGCCTGACGACCTTTCGACGGGCGAGCACGAAAACACCGCTACTCGTGTGCTCCGATTCGGAAGCACACGAGCAGCGGTGAAGATGGAAACGTCGTTCTCCGGTCGAGCCTTCACTTGGCCGGACAGTGGATCAGAGGTACTGACCTGTGTTGGACTCGGTGTCGATCGAACGCGACGCGCTCGCATTCTTACCGGTGACCAGCGTCCGGATGTACACGATCCGCTCGCCCTTCTTGCCGGAGATACGAGCCCAGTCGTCCGGGTTGGTGGTGTTGGGCAGATCTTCGTTCTCCGCGAACTCGTCCACGATGGAGTCGAAGAGGTGCTGCACACGTAGACCAGGGGTTCCGGACTCGAGGACCGACTTGATCGCGTACTTCTTCGACCGATCGACGATGTTCTGAATCATCGCGCCCGAGTTGAAGTCCTTGAAGTAGAGGACCTCCTTGTCGCCGTTCGCGTACGTCACTTCGAGGAACCTGTTGTCCTCGCTCTCGGCGTACATCCGATCGACGACCCGTTCGATCATCGCGCGGACACACGCACCGCGGTCACCGCCGAACTCGGCGAGGTCGTCAGCGTTCACCGGAAGGGAATCGGTCAGGTACTTCGAGAAGATGTCCTGGGCGGATTCGGCGTCCGGACGTTCGATCTTGATCTTCACGTCGAGGCGGCCGGGTCGCAGAATTGCCGGGTCGATCATGTCCTCGCGGTTGGATGCACCGATCACGATGACGTTTTCGAGTCCCTCGACGCCATCGATCTCGGCGAGGAGCTGC
The DNA here is from genome assembly GCF_023264675.1 of Rhodococcus sp. (in: high G+C Gram-positive bacteria). Lineage (GTDB taxonomy): Bacteria > Actinomycetota > Actinomycetes > Mycobacteriales > Mycobacteriaceae > Rhodococcoides. The sequence continues at coordinate 152,685 of NZ_JAHFVG010000004.1, read as the reverse complement.
GGGACGACGGTGGTCTCGACATCGGAGGACACTCCCGAACCACGGGTACGGAAGATCGAGTCCATCTCGTCGAAGAACACGATGACCGGTGTTCCCTCCGAGGCCTTCTCTCGCGCCCGTTGGAAGATCATCCGGATATGGCGTTCGGTCTCACCGACGAACTTGTTCAGTAGCTCGGGGCCCTTGATGTTGAGGAAGAACGACTTGGCTTCCTTGGCATCCTGACCGCGGGCTTCGGCGATCTTCTTGGCGAGCGAGTTGGCGACCGCCTTGGCGATCAACGTCTTACCGCAGCCCGGAGGGCCGTACAGCAGAACACCTTTCGGCGGCCGCAACGAGTACTCACGGAACAGATCCTTGTGCAGGAAGGGCAGTTCGACGGCGTCGCGGATCTGTTCGATCTGCCGGCCGAGACCGCCGATGTCCTCGTAACCGACATCCGGAACTTCTTCGAGCACGAGATCTTCGACCTCGGCCTTGGGAACCCGCTCGAAGGCGTATCCCGCTTTGGAATCGACGAGCAGCGAGTCGCCGGGGCGAAGCTTGCGAGAGGGCTCGTCGGGATCGTTGGGACGGTCGTCGTTCGCCATGTCGAACAGAGGCTTGGCGAGCCACACGACCCGCTCCTCGTCGGCGTGGCCGACAACGAGTGCCCGGCTGCCGTCGCCCAGAAGTTCACGCAGCGTGCTGATCTCGCCGATTTGCTCGAAGGAGCCCGCCTCGACGATGGTCAGCGCCTCGTTGAGTCGGACCGTCTGTCCCGGCGCGAGGCCGGAAGCCTCGACGTTGGGCGAGCACGTCAAACGCATTTTCCGACCCGAGGTGAACACGTCTACCGTGTCGTCCTCGTGGACGGACATCAGGATTCCGTAGCCGCTGGGCGGTTGTCCGAGCCGGTCGACTTCCTCACGCAGCGCAATGAGTTGTTGACGGGCTTCCTTCAGGGTGTCCATCAACTTCGAATTTCGCAGCGACAGCGAGTCGATGCGCGCTTCCAGTTCGCGCATGCGCTCCGGCGATTCGCCGAGTTGGCCGAGTTGGCGCCGAAGCGCCACGGCCTCGACTCGAAGTTCCTCGATTTCCGCCCTGGCCGCAGCCGAATCCGGATTGTCTGTTGAGCTCATAGCGACTCCTCCCAGTCCGATCTGTCAACGCTACCGGCACATCGGCAAAAGTGCGTGTGGACACGATCTCGGGGAGTCTTCGATCGACGTCGGTTGTCCGCTCGAACCGGGAAGCGGTCATGTTAGCCTCACCTGACAAGAACGGTTTCCCGCCTTACCAGAAAGAGGCTTCACCAGTGAAAATGGGCAAAATGTCGGCGATCGCCGCTGCCGCTGCCATGGTTTTTCTCGCTGGATGTAGTTCCAGCGATGATTCCGATCATTCGGATCACAGTTCGGAATCTGCAGCGGCCACCACCTCGGCGAGCGTGACGAGTACCTCGGACACAGCGGCGGTGGCTGCACCGACTGCGACCGAGTTGACTCGGTCGCTCGCCTTTCTGGTCGATCCCACCGTCGACGCCGCCAGCAAAGCAGCGACGATCGAGAACGGTCAGGCGCGTCTGGCGAACCTGGAGCAAATGACCGCAGCGCTGGCGAACTACGGCGCAATCACGTTCCAGGTCGACGAGCCGACCGTCGAAGGAGAAACCGCTACCGCTCCCGTGGCCATCGCGACCGCACGCGGAGCGACACCGCCGACGCCGAACACATGGGTTCTCGTCGACGGAAAGTGGAAAGTCTCCGACGCGAGCGCATGCGGCCTCCTCGCCATGGGACAGGCTCCCTGCGCCTGATCGACGACCCAACGGCCGAACAAGCGGTCGGTACTGGAGATCTTCGACCTCGAGTACCGACCGGGGTGTCCGGTATCTAGCCCTTACCGGACCGTCGTTGCGGCTTCGGGGTGACTGTGCCCGCTGCCAACTTTCGTGCGCTGATGAGGAACGCGGTGTGGCCCTGCATCCGATGTTCGGGGCGCACCGCCAAACCGACGACGTGCCAACCACGTACGATGGACTCCCACGAACGCGGTTCGGTCCAGCACTCCTGAGCGCGCAGCGCTTCGACGACACGGGACAGCTGCGTCACGGTCGCCACGTAGACGATCAGCACCCCGCCGGGAACCAATGCTGCCGACACGGCAGGTAGCGCGTCCCAGGGTGCCAGCATGTCGAGGACCACGCGATCGACCGTTTCACCTGGATGGTCCACTCCGAACCGATCGATGTCGGCGACGGTCAGGTCCCAGTTCTCCGGACGCTCGCCGAAGAAGGTTTCGACATTCTTGATCGCGTAGTCGGCGTGGTCCTGGCGGATCTCGTACGAGATGACGGTGCCCTCCGCTCCGACGGCGCGGAGCAGTGAACACGTGAGGGCGCCGGACCCCGCTCCCGCTTCCAACACGCGCGCCCCGGGGAAGACGTCCCCCTCGTGCACGATCTGTGCGGCATCCTTCGGATAGATGACCTGAGCACCACGCGGCATCGAGAGCACATAGTCGGTCAGCAGAGGACGTAGCGCCAGATACGGGGTGCCGTTGACCGAGGTGACCACACTGCCCTCGTCGGCTCCCAGCAGCTTGTCGTGGGTGATACCGCCGCGGTGCGTGTGGAATTCCTTGCCGGCCTCCAGCACCACTGTGTAGTGCCTGCCTTTGCCGTCCGTCAGCTGGACGCGGTCACCGACCCGAAACGGTCCACTGCGCGCGGGTCCGCCCGCACCGTCTGCCGGTGCGTCGGCTAGATCCATCGACGCTTCGTCGACCGGAGACTCGTTTGCGGCCGAAGACTCGATTTCGGCCGATGACACAGCCTCGTCCAATGGCACAGCCTCGTCCGACGACACAGCCGAATACCTCTTTCACATCACTGAACCGGTGCAGTCGGTCCGGGATGGACATGTCGACTCGGCTGTCCAGAGTACGGCCTTGCACGGTTCTGTCGGACCACGGGCTTAGTCTGCAAGGCGTGAGTATTACGGATTTGCCCCTCACTGCAACGGTCGACGAGCACGCGGATGCCCCTGCTCGTCCACGGAGCAGGCCTGCTTTGTCGCCGTCGAGGGCGAACGATTTCAAGCAGTGCCCGCTGCTGTATCGCTTCCGTGCCGTCGATCGGATCCCCGAGAAGTCCACCACTGCACAGGTTCGAGGTACCGTCGTCCACGCAGCGCTGGAGGCGCTCTATGGAATGCCCTCTTCTGCAAGAGATTCCGATCGAGCGGTCGATCTCGTCGATCCGGCGTGGGACCGTGTGATCGACGAGTCTCCCGAAGTGGAAGCGCTGTTCACATCCGAGGAGAAGAAGTCGCTGCTCGATCAAGCGCGCGCCCTCGTCACCGGATATTACGACATGGAAGACCCGACGCGATTCGATCCGGAGTCGTGCGAACAGCGAGTCGAGATCGAACTCGCCGACGGCACGCCTCTTCGCGGCTTCATCGATCGAATCGATGTGGCGCCCAACGGAATGATCCGGGTTGTCGATTACAAGACAGGGAAGGCGCCGCGGGAGTTCACCGAGGCCAAAGCGTTGTTCCAGATGAAGTTCTACGCATTGGTCGTCATGCGTATGCGCGGAATCGTGCCCAGTCAGCTGAAGCTGATGTACTTGGCCGACAAGCAGTCGTTGACCTACACACCCGACGAGGGCGAGCTCGTCCGTTTCGAACGGATGTTGTCCGCGATCTGGAAGGCAATTCTGGTAGCCGGTGAGTCGGGTGACTTTCAACCCAAGCGCGGAAAGCTGTGCAGCTGGTGCGATCATCAGTCTCTGTGCCCCGAATTCGGTGGTACTCCCCCGGCGTACCCGGGATGGCCCCACCATCCGGACGCGAAGAACTTGTTGACCACGGAGGCTGCCCGATGACCCTCGACGACACGACGCGTGCAGGCGAACCCACCGAAAGTGACGCGACCGACGGCACGCCCGATGCCTTCTTCGTCCCAGCGGGACGCAATCAGGCCGGCAACGAGATCTTCTCCACGACTGGCAGAACCGTCAGCCTCTGGGCGCCGACGATGCAGCACGGAGCTCCGCCGTCGGCCTTGCTCGTTCGTGCTCTCGAACGCGAGTCCGCGCGCGACGACGTACGTGTGACGCGGGTTGTCGTCGAGCTCCTCGGACCGGTTCCCATCGCGGACATCGAAGTTCGGTCGTGGGTCGAACGTGCAGGCAAGAACATCGAACTGGTCGTCGCCGAGCTGTGGGCCGACGCCGGGAACGGCGCTGTCCGAGCTGTTGCGCGGGGTACCGCATGGCGAATGACCACCGCCGACACCTCGCAGGTCGCGTATGCGGCAGACGAGCCGCTGAAACCACTGTCGGAAGCAACCCCGCATTCGTGGGGCCCGTTGTGGAAGTCCGGATTTCTGGACAACGTCGACATTCGGGCATTGACCGAACTCGGTGGCGACAACGCAGGGCACGCCTGGGCGCGCCCGACGACGGCACTGGTTCTCGGCGAAGCGATGTCGCCGCTGGAACGCCTCTTCAGCATCGCCGATATCGCGAACGGGATCGGTGCCAAACTCGATCTCGACAAATGGACGTTCCTCAACACCGACCTGACGGTGCACATCTTCCGCGAACCCGAAGGCGAGTGGGTGGGCCTCGCCGCCGAAACATCCACCGGTCCGGACGGGCACGGGATGTCGGCAGGCGTGTTGCACGATCAACGCGGCCCGGTCGGGCGCATCGCACAAACTGTCCTGGTGCGACCTCGTCCGTGAGTGCGCTCCGAGCCGGCGGGCTGCCTGCAGTCAGCAGAACTGATCACAGGCAGCACGTACGCGCACAGCAATCAGAACGCGCGGCACGACCTGATGTCCGAGGCCAAGATCGCCTTGGCGCCGAGATCAGCCAGATCGTCCATGACGGTATTGTGGAGCTTGCGAGAAACCATGGCGCGCACCGCAATCCAGTTCTCGTCCGCCATCGGCGAGAGTGTCGGCGATTCGATTCCTGGCGTGATTTTCACGGCCTCGTCAAGGATTGACTTGGGGCAATCGTAATCCAACATCAAGTACTGCTGCGCAAACACGACGCCCTGTACACGGGCGATGAGTTGCTTGCGAGTCTTGTCGGAGCTGTCGCTCCCGGCTCGTTCGATCAACACGCCCTCCGAGTCGCACAAGGACTCGCCGAACGCTACAAGGTTGTTCTGACGGAGCGATCTACCTGATTCGACGACGTCGGCAATAGCATCGGCGACTCCCAGTTGAATGGAGATCTCGACGGCACCATCGAGGCGGATGACCGTTGCCTCCTGCCCGCGCGATGCCAGGTCCGCCTTGACCAGATTCGGGTAGGACGTCGCGATGCGGAGTCCGCCGAGATCGGCCGTCGTCCACTGCTTACCTTCAGGGGCGGCGTAACGGAAGGTCGAGCGCCCGAAACCGAGGCCGAGTAGCTCTTCGACCGGCGCACCGGAATCGAGGGCAAGATCGCGGCCGGTGATTCCGAGATCGAGTTGCCCGGATCCTACGTAGATCGCGATGTCCTTGGGACGCAGGAAGAAGAATTCGACTCCGTTGGCCGGATCGAGGACGGTGAGGTCCTTGGAGTCGCTTCGGCGCCGGTATCCGGCCTCTTTGAGAATTTCCGCGGCGGATTCGGAGAGGGCGCCCTTGTTGGGAACTGCTACACGCAACATTGCGAGGTCCTTTTGATCGTGAAGGTCAAGGTGAGTTGTGGGGCGAACTCACAGATGTCGGTAGACATCGTCGAGAGTCAGGCCTCGACCGACCATCAAAACCTGAACCCAGTACAAAAGCTGAGATATTTCCTCGGCCAGAGCTTCGTCGCCTTCGTGCTCGGCGGCGATCCACACCTCGCCGGCTTCCTCGATGATCTTCTTGCCCTGCGCATGCACGCCCGCATCCAACGCAGCGACGGTGCCTGACCCCTCGGGGCGTTGGGCAGCGCGGTCGGTCAGCTCGGCGAACAGGGAATCGAAGGTCTTCACGGTCGATGATTCTTTCATGAGCCGGAAGCCGGTCGTGCATCGCACCATGCAGAACGCAGCCCCTCGGCAGTGAGTTCGACGAGCGAGTCACGGATGACATACCCGGCCTTGGGCGCCACTGCCAGTTCCGAGGGCACCAGGAGCACCGAGCACCCTGCACGATGAGCAGACAGAGACCCGGTCGGCGAATCTTCGATCGCGAGGCAATCGCCGGGGTCGAGTCCGAGCAGCGATGCGCCTTGCAGGTACGGCGCGGGGTGGGGCTTGCCTTCTTCGACCTCGTCACCGCTGACGGTGACGTCGAAGTATTCGCGTCCGATTGTCTCGAGAGCGTTTTCGACCAGTCCGCGTTCGGTGTTGGTCACCAGCGCCGACTTCAGCCCCATGTCGCGGACCAATTGCAGAACATCCTTGGCGCCGGGCCGCCACGGAATGCCTTCGGCGAAGAGTTCGGCGACTCGGCCGGTCAGCCAGTTCCGGCCTTGGAGGAGCGCATCCTCGGTGGCCTCGGAGCCGGTGTGCGCGAAAACCTTGATCAGCGCATCGCGCATGGAGTTACCGAGCGTGGTTTCACGAACCTCGCTGCTCAACTCTCGCCCCAGTTCGAGAGACAGTTCGGCAACGGCGACGTCCCAGATCTTCTCCGAATCGAGCAGCGTGCCATCCATGTCGAACAGAACGCCTCGTAGTCCGGATCCGGCGGTAGTTGACGTGTCAGACATTGAAGTACTTGGCCTCCGGGTGGTGAAGAACGAATGCGTCGGTCGACTGCTCGGGATGAAGCTGAAGTTCCTCGGACAGCTTGACGCCGATTCTTTCCGGTTCGAGCAGGGCCGCGAGCTTGATGCGGTCCTCGAGGTCGGGGCACGCACCGTACCCGAACGAGTAGCGAGCACCTCGATATTCGAGTTTGAAGAATCCTTCGGGATCTGTCGGGTCCTCTTCGGCGACACTATGTCCGCCCGCGAGCTTCAGCTCCTCGCGCACTCGACGGTGCCAGTACTCGGCCAATGCCTCGGTGAGCTGAACCCCGATCCCGTGGACTTCGAGGTAGTCGCGGTAGGCATCGGCAGCGAAGAGCTCGTTGGCGAAATCGGCGATGGGCTGCCCCATCGTCACGAGGTTCATCGGGAGCACGTCGACCTGACCGGACGCCGTCGCTGCCTCGCGAGATCTGATGAAGTCGGCGATGCACAGGAAACGATCTCGCTGCTGACGGGGGAACGTGAATCGGAACCGCTCGGGTGCATCGGGAGTCGGTTCGGTGAGAACGATGACGTCGTCGCCTTCGGACACTGCCGGGAAGTATCCGTAGACCAGCGCCGCATGAGCCAGGATTCCGTCGGTGCTGAGACGATCGAGCCAGTATCGAAGGCGTGGTTTGCCCTCGGATTCGACGAGATCCTCGTAGGTCGCGCCCTCGCCCTTGCGTGCGCCGCGGAGTCCCCACTGGCCGAGGAAGAGCGCGCGCTCGTCGAGCAAGCCCGAGTACTCCGACAGTGACACGCCCTTGACGATCCGCGTACCCCAGAACGGCGGAACCGGCGTTTCGATATCGGTGGCGACGTCCGACCGGGCGGGAACCTCGACCGGAACCTCGGCAGCCTTCCGTTCGGCGGCAATGCGCCGTGAGCGGTCGTGACGCGCCTTGCGCTCCTCGGCTTTGGCTTTGGCCGCCAATGCCTCTTCGCTGTCCGGCGCCGGAGCTCCACCGCGCTTGGTGGTCATGATCGTGTCCATCAGACGCAAACCTTCGAAAGCGTCACGCGCGTAGTGCACGTCGCCTTGATACACGTCCTGAAGATCGTTCTCGACGTACGAGCGCGTCAGAGCGGCTCCACCGAGCAGCACCGGAAATTGTTCGGCGACACCCTTGTTGTTGAGCTCGATCAGGTTGTCCTTCATGACAACTGTCGACTTCACCAGCAGTCCTGACATCCCGATGACGTCGGCTCGTTTGTCGATCGCGGCCTCCAGGATGGTGGCGATGGGCTGCTTGATGCCCAGATTCACGACCTCGTAGCCGTTGTTGCTCAGAATGATGTCGACGAGATTCTTGCCGATGTCGTGAACGTCGCCCTTGACGGTGCCGAGCACGATACGGCCCTTGCCGTCGTCGTCGGTTGCTTCCATGTGCGGTTCCAAATGCGCCACAGCGGCTTTCATCACCTCGGCGGAGGCGAGAACGAACGGTAGCTGCATCTGACCCGAACCGAACAGTTCGCCGACCGTCTTCATTCCGGACAGCAATGTCTCGTTGATGATCTCGAGAGGCGGCTTTTCCTTCATCGCCTCGTCGAGGTCGGTGTCGAGCCCGTTGCGCTCACCGTCGACGATGCGGCGTTCGAGCCGCTCGAACAACGGCAGACGACCGAGTTCTTCTGCTCGCGATTCGCGAGCCGATGCCGCCGACACGCCTTCGAACAGTTGCATGAGCTTCTGCAACGGGTCGTAGCCTTCGCGGCGACGGTCGTACACGAGGTCGAGCGCCGTCTCGCGTTGCTCGTCGGGAATCTTGTTCATCGGCAGAATCTTCGACGCGTGCACGATCGCCGTGTCGAGACCCGCTTCGGTGCACTCGTGTAGGAATACCGAGTTGAGCACCTGCCGCGCAGCCGGGTTGAGGCCGAACGAGATGTTCGACAATCCCAGAGTGGTGTGCACCCGGGGGAAACGACGCTTCAGCTCACGGATGGCCTCGATGGTCTCGATGCCGTCGCGCCGCACTTCCTCCTGCCCCGTCGAGATCGGGAACGTGAGGGTGTCGACGATGATGTCCTCGTGTCTCAGGCCCCAGTTGGTGGTGATGTCCTCGATCAACCGTTCGGCGACACGGACCTTCCACTCGGCAGTGCGTGCCTGCCCCTCCTCGTCGATGGTCAGTGCAACGACGGCTGCGCCGTGCTCCTTGACCAACCGCATGATCTTCTGAAAACGCGAGTCCGGGCCTGCGCCGTCCTCGTAGTTGACCGAGTTCACCGCACTGCGTCCGCCGAGATGTTCGAGTCCCGCTTCCAACACGTTCGGCTCGGTCGAGTCGAGCATGATCGGCAGCGTCGACGCCGTCGCCAGGCGCGAGGCGAGTGCCGACATGTCGGCAGCACCGTCACGACCCACGTAGTCGACGTTGAGGTCGAGCATGTGAGCACCGTCGCGAGTTTGATCCTTCGCGATATCGAGGCACTTCTGATAGTCCTCGGCGAGCATCGCGTCGCGGAATGCTTTGGAGCCGTTGGAGTTGGTGCGCTCACCGATCATCAGGATGCTGGCATCCTGTTCGAACGGCACCGCCGAGTAGAGCGAAGCGACACCGGGCTCGGGCGTCGGGACACGCTCGGCCTTGTGCGCTCCGTGAACCAGGTCCGCAACCTGACGGATGTGCTCCGGAGTCGTTCCGCAGCAACCGCCGACCAGCGAGAGCCCGTACTCGCTGACGAACCCGCTGAGCGCGGTCGCCAGCTCGGGCGGTGTGAGCGGGTATTCGGCCCCATTGGCACCGAGGGTAGGGAGTCCGGCGTTCGGCATGACCGAGACCGGCAGAGTCGAATGCTTCGACAGATGGCGAAGGTGCTCACTCATCTCGGCGGGGCCGGTCGCGCAGTTGAGTCCGATCATGTCGATGCCGAGGGGCTCGAGCGCGGTCAGCGCAGCGCCGATCTCGCTGCCGAGCAACATTGCACCGGTCGTTTCCACGGTCACGTGGGTGATGATCGGGATGCGGACACCGAGCTTGTCCATCGCGTGCTGGCTGCCGATGATCGCGGCCTTCACCTGAAGGAGGTCCTGGCACGTCTCGATGAGGATCGCATCGGCGCCGCCGTCGATCATCCCGAGCGCAGCTTCGATGTAGGCGTCGCGCAACCGCGCGAAAGGCGCGTGCCCGAGAGTAGGAAGCTTGGTCCCCGGTCCCATGGATCCGAGAACGAACCGGTCCATTCCGTCGCGGCCGGGTCCCATCTCGTCCGCGGTTTCGCGGGCGAGTCTCGTCCCCTTCTCCGCGAGTTCGCGGATGCGATCCTCGATGTCGTAGTCGGCGAGGTTCGGCAGGTTGCACCCGAAGGTATTGGTCTCGACGGCGTCGGCACCAGCAGCGAAGTACGCCCGATGGATCTCGCGAAGCACGTCGGGCCTGGTGTCGTTGAGGATCTCGTTGCACCCCTCCAGCCCGATGAAATCGTCGAGAGTCAGGTTGGCATCCTGCAACATGGTGCCCATTGCCCCGTCGCCGATGACCACGCGAGTTGCAATCGCGTCGAGAAGGCTCGTCTTGTGTTGCGCAGGCATCCATACAGACTAGTGGGCATGGAGCAGTAGCCACGACGGGCCGGGCTGGTCGTAGGCTGTCGTGGTGAGTCCCCGAAACCGAGACGGCAACAATCCCGCCGACAACAACGATGCAGATCACGACAATCCGGACAACGCAGCCGAGGCGTTGCTGGAAGCGGTCTCGTCGGCAGTGTCGAACGCCACTGTGTCGAACACCACATCGTTCCCGACGGTTTCCGAACTGGACGACGAAGAACTCGAACTTCCGACGCTGCGTGATCCCATTCTGGTTGCGGCCTTCGAAGGATGGAACGACGCGGGCGATGCGGCAAGCGGGGCCGTCGAACATCTAGAGCTGATCTGGGACGCGAGCCCTCTCGCCGAACTCGACTCCGAGGACTACTACGACTATCAGGTGAACCGACCCACCATCCGCCAGGTGGACGGGGTCACCCGCGAAATTCAGTGGCCGTCGACGCGGCTGTCGGTGTGCTCACCTCCGGGAAGCACCCGCGACGTGGTGCTGTTGCGGGGAATCGAGCCCAACATGCGGTGGCGAAGCTTTTGCGACGACCTGCTCGAATTCATCGAGCAACTCGGAGTCGACACCGTCGTCATCCTGGGTGCGCTCCTGGCCGACACTCCGCACACACGCCCGGTCCCGGTGACGGGAAGCGCGTACAGCATCGAAGCTGCCGAGCAGTTCAACCTCGAGCAAACACGATACGAAGGTCCCACCGGCATCACCGGCGTACTTCAGGACGAATGTGTCAAAGCGGGAGTGCCGGCCATCTCGTTCTGGGCGGCGGTGCCCCACTACGTCTCGCAGCCGCCGAATCCGAAGGCCACCGTCGCACTGTTGCAGCGAGTCGAAGATGTCCTCGACATCGAGGTTCCGCTTGGCGAACTGCCGACCCAGGCCGAGGACTGGGAGGAAGCGGTCACCGAGATGACCAAGGAGGACGAGGAGATCAGCGACTACGTTCGCACCCTCGAAGAGCGAGGCGACGCCGAGACCGACATTTCCGAGCAGATCTCCAAGATCGACGGCGACGCCATCGCCGCGGAATTCGAACGGTATCTGCGTCGACGCGGACCCGGCAGCTTCGGGTTGTAAAGCCTTCGCGGCAGCAGTCGAGGAATGGAACGCACACGGCCTGGACGACGATGGTGAGTTCTTTCTGATCCCCACGTAACGTAGGCGCAGTGGCCGTGTCACCCGGGCACAGGAACCTGTGTCCATGGCCAGCACACCGCGTTTCCTGCAGGGCGTCTTTCCGTTCACCGGGCACGGACTCGACAAGCCGGAGTCGATCGACTCGTCTCTCGCCTTCGTCGTTCCGTCGGGACTCATCGCGCAACCGTTGTACTTTCGGGGTGGAAATTCGAGCGACGAACTCGTCGTGGTGACCTTGCTGCGCGACGGCCAACCGATGCGGATGTTCCCGATGGGCGCCAAGAGCGGCGTCAATATTCCATTGCGTGTGGTGGAGGACGTCGACCCCGACTCCGTGCTCGAGCTCGTCGTGGCTGCCCCCGAGGGCACCACCGGCGAACTGGTCGTCGATTTCGGTCTGGTGCTGATCTGATGAGCCCCACACGGCTTCTCGTCGTGGGAAACGGCATGGCAGGTGCACGAACCGTCGAAGAGATCTTGAAGCGGGACGGTAGCTCGGCCTCCGGACCAGGCGGCGACACGCGGTTCGAGGTCACGATGATCGGTGACGAGCCGTACGGAAACTACAACCGCATCATGCTCTCGCACGTCCTCGCCGGGGAGACCGGCGTCGACGACGAGGATCTGCTGCTCAATCCCATGAGCTGGTACCGCGAGAACGGGGTCACGCTCTTCGCCGGTGACCGGGCGGTCTCGCTCGATCGCTTCGGCAAGTCGGTCCGGTGCGAGAGCGGCCGTGTCGTGGAGTACGACATCCTGATCATCGCGACCGGCAGCAACACGTTCTTCCCGAACATGGACGGGCTCCGTGAACCCGACGGCCGACTCGCCCGCGGCGTCTTCGGCTTTCGGACGATCGCGGACACGAACGGCATGCTCCAGATGGCCGACTCGGAGGACGACCTCAGGGCAGTCGTCATCGGCGGCGGGTTGCTCGGACTGGAAGCGGCGTACGGGTTGCGCACGCAGGGTCTCGACGTCGACGTCGTGCACTCCCCCGGTCATCTCATGAACCAGCAGCTCGACGAGCGCGGCGGACGCTTGCTGCGCAACAAGATCGAGTCGCTCGGCGTTGGTGTCCACACGTCGAAGCGAACAACCTCGGTCCTGCGTACCGACACCGGACGAGTTGCGGGAGTCGGTTTCAACGACGGCACGTCTTTGCCGGCGGACATGGTCGTCGTCACTGCTGGAATACGCCCGAATGTCGAGTTCGCACGAGGGGGCGGCCTCGTCATCGAGCGTGGAATCGTGGTCGACGATCAGTTGCGTTGTGAGGACGAAGGATCCATCTACGCCGTCGGTGAGTGCTGTCAGCACCGCGGGGAGGTGTACGGGCTGGTCGCACCGCTGTGGGAACAGGCGGTGGTACTTGCCGAGCACCTCACGGGAACCAATCCGAGTGCTGCATACCATGGTTCGAGGCTCACGACCAAGCTCAAGGTTGCCGGCGTCGACGTGGCCGCGATGGGAGTCAAGGGACCCGAGCGCGAGGACGACGAGTTCGTCCAGTTCTACGAGCCTCGCAGCGGCACCTACAAGAACGTCGTCGTTCGGGACGGAAAGCTCATCGGTGCAACACTCTTGGGCGACATCAGCAAAGCGAACTTCCTCACGCAGGCGTTCGACGAGAAAGTCCCACTCCCCGACGAGCGCATCAGCATGCTCTTCGACATGGGAACCCCGACCGCGGCGACCGGGGCAGCCGAACTCGCCGACGACGTTCAGGTGTGCAACTGCAACGGTGTCACCAAGGGCGCGATCGTCGCGTGCGTCCACGCAGGGGCGAAGTCGATGGGCGATGTCACCGCCGCAACACGTGCAGGCAAGGGCTGCGGATCCTGCAAAGGACTCGTCGCCGACATTCTCGCGTGCGCAGCAGGCGGAGCCGTCGAGGCCGATCCGGCCGCCGAGTGGTACGTACCGGGCATTCCGCTCTCCAAGCCGGCCCTGATCGACGTCATCCGGCAGCAAGATCTGAGGTCGGTGTCGCAGATCTTCGCCGAGCTCGCGCCCGAGGGACAAGAGGATGTGCCGTCGAAGATGCCGCTCGCATCACTGCTCAGGACGATATGGGGACCGGACTGGGTGGACGAGCGTGGCGCGCTGTTCATCAACGACCGAGTCCATGCCAACATCCAGCGCGACGGGACGTTCTCGGTGGTTCCGCAGATGAAGGGCGGTGTCACCACGCCCGATCAGCTTCGGAAGATCGCCGATGTCGCCGACAAGTACAGCGTGCCACTCGTCAAGGTGACCGGCGGACAACGGATCGATCTGCTGGGTATCAAGAAGGAAGACCTCCCCAAGGTATGGGGAGACCTCGACATGCCATCGGGCTTCGCCTACGGCAAGAGTATGCGCACGGTGAAAACGTGTGTCGGTAGCGACTTCTGCAGGTTCGGCCTCGGGGATTCGACGGCACTCGGTATCGCATTGGAGGAACGTTTTCAAGGCCTCGAGACTCCGGCGAAGCTGAAACTCGCTGTCGCCGGGTGCCCACGAAACTGCTCCGAGGCGCTGTGCAAGGACCTCGGAGTCGTCTCCGTCGGCGACGACAAATGGGAGATCTACGTCGGCGGTGCGGCCGGTGCGCACATCCGAAAGGGCGACCTCCTCGCCACGGTCGACGGCGCCGAAGAAGTCGTTCGGGTGGCGGGGATTTTCATTCAGCACTACCGAGAGACCGCGCAATGGCTCGAACGTACTTATGCGTGGGTGCCACGGATCGGCCTCGACGTGTTGCAGCGGACGTTGATCGAGGATGCCGAAGGAATCGTTTCGGGATTGGAGCAGCGCATGCAGACCTCCGTCGACGGGTACCGAGATCCATGGCAGGAACGAAGCGCTCCGAAATCGGCGGCGCAGTTCACGCCGTCGCTTCCGCTGCTGCCACTTCCGCAGGTGCCGGTCCGATGAGTGTCCCGGTCGGCGCGGTGGAGGACCTCACGCCGGGCGAAGGACGTGCGTACGTGGTGGACGGCAAGCAGGTGGCTGTCTTTCTGCTCGGCGACGGCACGGTTCGAGCTATGGATGCGGTCTGCCCACACAAGGGCGGGCCGCTTGCCGATGGACAGATCGACGGCTCGGTGGTGATGTGCCCCCTGCACCAGTACACGTTCTCACTGGACGACGGCACCTGCCCCAGCGGCATCGGCACCGTCAAGACATACCCGGCTGCCATCGTCGACGGGAAGGTGACGGTCGAGGTGTAGGGCTCTCGATCGTATGTTCGAGAGACTTGCTACGCGCCCGGTCCGAACAGGGCACTGACCACGAACCGACCTTCGACCCCCTACCCTGTTCCAGTGAGCGATTCATCCGACACGATGCCGCCGAGCGTCGTCAGTGCCTTGATGCAGGAAGATCGCCTCAAGCTGTTCGCGTTCACCGTTGCAGAGAAACGCACCTAATATCTCGCGGTTCTTCGCGCATTCGACACCGCGCGCGCCAACTACGTCGTCCTTCTGCACGCCGCCGAGATCGCGGACACGCTCGCCCGCACCGCGCCCGACGACGAGCAGTTGAGCGCCGCCGAGATCGGACCATTGCTCGAGCAACTGCACTCGTGGGAACTGCTCGAACGAAGCTACGACGGCTCACGCGCCGCGACGTTGGCCGAGTATCGCAACCGCCATTTCGTCTATCAGTTCAGTCAGGCCGGTTACAAGGCGTTCCGTGCAGTCGAGGACGTGCTCGGGGCTCGGCTGGACGACGCATCACTTTCGCGGCTGGTGCTGCCGGAACTTCTGGCCGATATGCACGAACTGGCCGAGGCGAATCGGCAGCGCGACGGCGACCGCATCTACCGCAAGCTGTCACGCCTGGACTCGACGCTGTCCGAAATGGCGACGCGCGCTGCCCATTTCTATCTGGTTCTCGGCGATCTCGTGCGAACCACGGAAATCACCCCCGAGGCATTCCTGGTTCACAAGGACGCCCTGCTGACTCACATGCGCGAGTTCAGCTCGGACCTCACTCGGTACGCACCCAAACTTGCGGAAGCCATTGCCGTGGTGGAGTCCACCGGCATCTCGGAGCTGATCGAGCGCGCAGCGATCAGTGACGAACGAATGTTTCTCACCGTCGACGAGCGACGGTCGGACTGGGCTGCTCGGTGGGCGGGTCTGTCGCACTGGTTCGTTTCGGCCGAAGCGGACTCGAGCGAGTCGGAGAGACTGCGCGAGGGAACGATGAGCGCGATCGCGGCGGTGTTATCGCTGCTCAGGCGTGTCACCGAGACACGTCGAGGCGGTGTGAGCCGTGAGAGTCAGCTACGCCACCTTGCCGGTTGGTTCGCCAACACACCCACCGAGGAAAGTGCGCACGCACTCTTCCATGCCGTCTTCGGGCTCGGGAAACCCCGCCACCTGTCGATGGTCCACCCGGACGCCGACATCATCCCGACGTCGCGAACGTGGTGGGAAGCACCACCGGTCGAAATCTCGCGCACTCTCGCGGAAACCGGACGAACACCGACGCCTGGCCTCCCCGGACGCGTGCAACGCAACGACGGCAGCATTCGTCGACTGCGCGAACAACAACTCGCCGCGCAGCGATCACGAAGCTCCGCGGCGAGTTCACTGGCTTCGAGCGGGGTATACGAACGCACACTGAACGAGGAGGAGACGGAAGTACTTCTCAGCCTGCTGAATGCCGCCCTCACCGCACGCGTACGTGTCAGCGGTCGAACCAGCGGATCCGTCGGATCCGACAGCGGCGTGAAGCTCACGTTGAGCGACAGTGCCACGTCGACCGTCGTACGAACGACGCGAGGCCGACTGCACCTCGACCGGCTGCAGCTCGAGGTCGCCGCGGTGGCCCGACGATGAGAGCCCGCGAAATACCCACTCTCGCACTCGATTCCTACCAACGCGCGGCACGGGTCGCGCTGTCCAATCATCTGGTGACGGCGACGTACCCGGATCGCATCGCGCTTCCCCTCCTGCGCAGGTGGGCGACGGAGCTACGCGAGGATCTTCTGGATCTGTTCGGCTACCGCCTCGAGGTCACGGAGACGACCGCTCGACTTTTTCCGGTCATGGACGACCTGGATGCGAGCCAGCCTGCGCGCACCGCATCGGATCGTGTGTTCGATCGTCGCCGCTATGCCTACCTCGCGCTGGCGCTGGCCACGCTCGGCCGAGCGGGCAATCAGATCACGCTGTCCGAACTGGCCGACCACGTGACGTCCGAAGCCGGCCAGGTAGACGGAGTCGAGTTGGCGACCGACCGCGCGTCGGACCGTGACGCGTTCGTCGACGCGGTGGGATGGCTGGCGGCGCGGGGCGCCATTTCACTGGCCGACGGCGACGCAGGGGGTTGGGCGAACAATCCAGCGGCAGGCGAAGCTCTGTACGACATCGAGCGGTCGGTGGTCGTGGCGCTGTTCCGTCCACCGCGTGCGGTACAGCACCTACGTTCCGTCACCGGACTTCTCACCGGATCCGACCTTCCGATGGACGACGAGGACGATGAGGGCGACACCCCACGGTCGACAGACCCGAAGGAGACGCTCCGCAAGATCCGCCGAGCTCTCGTGGAAAAGCCGGTGGTGTATTTCGACGACCTCGATCAGGACGGAAGGACCGCGCTTGCTTCGGTCAAGACCGTTGCCGATGTCGAATTGCTGACGGGATTGACCTCGGAGAGACGCGCCGAAGGCGTGACGTTGATCGACACCTCGGGACGTATGTCCGACATCCGATTCCCCAGCACGGGCACCATCGCGCAGGTGGCTCTACTACTGGCCGGTGAGATGTCCGACCGCGTCGTCGACCCCGACGCGCCCGAGCTTTCCCGGCATCCGATCGACAAGGAATCCGATCTCGTCGACCGTCTCGATGCGGCGATTCCCGGTGGTGGGATCTTCGACGACCTTGCCGAGTTCGGCCACGGCCGAAGTACCGGGGGCGACGCGGGCGAGCCTGCTCTCTACCCGTTCGTCGAGAACAGTTGGCTGGCAAGCACCGTCACCGAACTCGTCGACCGATTCGGGCGGACATTCGCCGCCCAGTGGCAGGCCGACCCCGAGGGACTCCGCGAACGCGCGATCACGATGCTGGACAGACTTCGATTGATCCACCGAATCTCCGGAGGAGTGCTCGTTCTTCCCGCGATCGCTCGCTACCGAGACGTGATGGTCAGCGTGAAGGATCGAGCGCCGCAGAACTCACTGTTCGACGAGACCACAGACCACAGCGACACAGCAGAAGCCGGCAACGCTGCAGAGCAAGGAAACCGAGGCGCACACGATGACTGAACACGATCGGCGCTTCCGCCCTACCCGCGCGGGCATCATCAATCTCTGGGACTACCGCGATCAGGAATTCTCCTTCGCCGACGGGCGTCTGGTGTTGCGTGGCCCCAACGGTTCCGGCAAGACCAAGGCGCTCGAGGTTCTCTTTCCGTTCGTCCTCGACGGCCGGATCGAGCCGCGTCGCCTCAATCCCTTTGCGGGCGAAGAGCGGACGATGAAGTCCAATCTCCTCTACCGGGGACAAGAGAGCGCGCACTCGTATGTGTGGATGGAGTTCGGCCGTGGATCACGTGAGGATCCGGAATCCGTCACCGTCGGCATCGGTATGCGAGCAAGCCGTCAGAACGACAAGGTGACACGGTGGTACTTCGTCGCCGACGGGCGGGCAGGCGTCGACTTCTCGCTTCTTGGATCCGACGATCGTCCGCTGACCAAGAAGCAACTGGTCGAGCAGCTCGGATCCGATGCCATCACCGATCGGCCGGTGGATTATCGAGCGTCGATCGATGCTCGAATGTTCGGTCTCGGTGCGCAACGCTACGACCAGCTCATCAATCTCATACTCACGCTTCGCCGTCCGCAGCTTGCGAAGAACCTCGACCCGAAGGGATTGTCGCAGGCTCTCACCGACGGACTTCGCCCTCTCGACGAACAGCTCGTACTCGAAGCCGCACGATCGTTCAGCGACATGGAGGAGGTCGGAAGGTCACTCGAAGGACTTGCACAGGCCGATCAGGCCGCAAAGAACTTCGTCGGGGTGTACTCGAAATATCTCCGTGTACAAGCTCGTTCGGATGTCGAGCAGGTCTCGCGGCGGCTAGAGGCTGTCACCCACAACACGACTGCTCACTTCGCGGCTGCTGCGCAGAAGGAACGCCGGTTGCAGGAGCGTGTGGCTGCCGAAAAGCAATTCGACGACGCCGAACGCGCTCTCGATCAAGCGATCGCCGATCGCGAGACGCTCCAGCGCTCGAGTGCGTACGAGGGCAAGCAGCAACTCGACGACCTCGCCGAGTCTGCTGGAAAACTGAAAGTGTCCGCGGCCCAACAGTCCGAGCGCGCCAAGAAAGCACAGGCGGACCTGGAGCAACGCTCCACCGAGGCAACGCGATCCGAGGCCGCACTTCGCGACTCGGTGGCCGCTCTGACACGCGCCGAGGACGATCTGCAGGTCGCCGCCGAAGATGCCGGGATCGCCTGGTCTTCGATGCCTGCAAGTTCGCGCAGTGATCAGTTCAGCACGGCTCTACGAGGTCACGCCGAAGAGCGCGACGGTGACGTTCGTGCAGTGCGATCAGCGCTGAACACCGTCGAGAAGGCCACGACCGAGCGTGCACGGGCAGACAAGAGTGCGGCGCGCGCCCGCGAACTTCTCGACGCTGCGCGGGCATCGGTGACCGAGGCCGAGGCTGCCGTCGAACTTACGCGCGCGCAGTACGCGTCGGGCCTTCGTTCCTGGTGGTCGGACAACTCGACGCTGTACTCCACCGCGGGAATCACCGTCGCTGCGTTCGATGCACTCGATGCCGCGGTCCCCCGGATCGGCGACGACGATGCACCGAGCCTCGATGCTGTGCTGGCGGAGGTGTCGGCCGACGGCCTGGAGACCGTCCGGGCACGGCGAACCGCGTCCGGCATCAGGGCCGCGGGCCTTGTCGAGGAGATGGCATCCCTCACCTCCGAACGCGCGTTGATCGATGCGCAACACGACGATGCACCGCCGGCGTTCGTGGCCCGGACGTCGTCCCGCGACGGGCAAAGAGGTGCACCGCTGTGGCAACTCGTCCGATTCGCCGACGACGTCGATCCGGCGGAGGCCGCGGGTGTCGAAGCCGCGCTGCAGGCCTCCAATCTGCTCGACGGTTGGATCCCCGCGGATGGGGTCCCTGCATCGATCGAGTCCGAGCAGTACTTGGTCGCCGCGCCTGCCGATGCGCGCCCGGCCGGACGAACCCTGGCCGATGTGCTGGAAGCAGAGCCGGGGACCGACGTGCCCGAATCGATCGTTCGCGACGTTCTCCAGTCCATTTCGTTGGTTTCGGACATGCCGGACACGGCTCCGCGCGATCTGCCTGACACGGTTGCCACCTCCATCGGTCTCGACGGCCGCTTCTGGCAGGGCGTCCAACAGGGCCGTCACGTCAAACCCGACGCCGAGTACATCGGCGCGACAGCGCGGGCGCGGCGCCGGGCAGCCCGAATCACCGAACTCGACGCCCTCATCGACGCGACCGCGGCGTCGACACAGGCCGCCCGGGAGGAGGAACGTCTCGCCGGCGAACTCGTGCGAGGACTGCACGCTGCAGCAAAGCAACTCCCGCGGGTGTCGGGAATCGTCAAAGCGCAGAAGTCCGTGACCGAATCGGCAGGCGCTCTGCGAACCTCGCAGGCCGGATCGACGGTCGCCGACAGCGAACTTGATCAAGCGATCGCCGAACTGTCGGCGAAGGAGAAGCATCTCAGAACAACCGCCGTCGCCCACCGAACGCCTCACAGTGCCAGGGACATCGATTCACTTGCCGCCGCGATTCGGCATTTCGAGAACCAGGGCGATCTGGTGCTGCGCCGGCGTGCCGATCATGTTCGTGAGACCGAACGCAGCAACGAAGCACTCAATCGACTGGAAGAGTCGACCGGTCTTGCCGAGGAGTTGGCCGAGGAAGCCGCCATCGCCGAAGAAAACCACTTTCAGCAGGTTCAGCGACTGGAGATCCTGAGCGAAAAACTCGGTGCCACCGCGGATCAGATCAATATCGACCTGGAGGCCGCGAGAGACCGGATCGAAAAGTGCAAGGTCGAGCAACGCGCAGCTCGTAAGGCAGACAAAGACGCCGGTGAGGCCATCGGCAAAGCCGAGGGTGCGTGCAACACGGCGCAGGAGGGTTTGCGCGGTGCGCTGACCGAAACTCTCGGCGACACCGCTCGTCTGGCGCCCTATGCCCGCAAGGACCTGCTCGCGATTCTGGGAGTACACGAGGCGTACGCGTGGCCGTCGAGCGAGTCTGCGTGGCTGACCGTCGATCAGATTCTGTACCGCATCGTCGGCGCCTCCATCGACGACGAGATTTCGGTGTTGCCTCCCGTCGTTCAACAGCTGCATTCCGCACTGAACGAGGCAACCGCCTCGGTGAAAGCCAGTGACTCGTACCGAAAGAGCACGAGGACCGCATTGACCGGCGCATTGCAGGAGTTCGATTCTCAGCTGGCGTCGTCGGGGCAGGACTATCGGCTTCAGTGGGATGCGCCCGATGGTCTGACTGTCGTTCGAGTACAGGACGAGCAGGGATTCTCCTCTGTCGGTGAGTTCGCCGACCGCATCGGAGACGCGCGGTCGAACCAGGAAACTCTCCTCACCGAGCACGAGCGCCGAATCCTGGAAGACGCACTTCTGACCGGTCTGGCCCAGCAGATTCACGAGCGGACCGTCGATGCGCGCGAACTGATCGCCCAGATGTCGACCGAGATGAAGCAGCGAAAGATGTCTTCGGGCAACACGATCGGTGTTCACTGGGTACTAGCCGACAACCTCGACGACGGCGCCCGAGCAATCTCCAAACTCCTGGACCGAGACGCTTCGGCCCTGAATTCCGACGATTTGGCAACGATGCGCGCTCACTTTGCATCCGAGATCAGAATCGCTCGCGCCGCGCACCCCGAACGCTCGTATCCCGAGATCCTCGCAACGACGCTCGACTACCGCCGGTGGCGGGTGTTCGCCTTCACTCTGATCCGGGGCGACGGCACCGAGGATCGCCTCACGGTCGCTCGGCACAGTGCATTGTCCGGCGGTGAACAGTCGGTTTCGCTGCACCTGCCCTTGTTCGCCGCGGCACACGTGATGCTCTCCTCCGCAGATCCACACTCCCCCAGGTTGCTCGCGCTCGATGAGGCCTTCGCCGGCGTCGACGACAACGGGCGCAGCGAACTGCTCGGTCTCAGCGTGCAATTCGATCTCGACCTGTTCATGACCGGTTACGACCTGTGGATCACGTACTCCGACGTACCCGGGTGCGCCCACTACGACCTTGCGCATTCGACCGCCGAGAACAGCGTCAGCGCAGCATTGTTGGTGTGGGAGAACGGCGAACTGTTCGCCGAACACGACGGAACCGATCTGGCGGCCGCGCTCGGATCGCCACTGACTCGTCGAGTTCCCTCGCACGCCGAAGGAGGTCTCGACTTTGCCCGGTGACGACGGCGCACGGTGGCGCGGAAGCGAAGAACTGAACGCCGTCCTTGCCGCTGCCCGCAAGAAGTTGGAGTCCAATTGGCTGACGGTCGGCGGAAACATCACCGTCCACCTCGGCGAACCGGCCGAGCTGTGGCGCCTGTGCAGTGCGATCTCCCGTTCGAGCGCCGGACTTCACAGTCGTGCCAAGTCGACGCGTCTCGACCTCGTTCGCCTCGACGAATGGCTCGCACACCCGCTCAACGGGGGCATGGGGTTGATCGCGACCCTCGGTGCCGAGTCACCGTTGCAGGACAAGAAACGAATCGCTGCCGACAAGGCAGACGCCAAGTCTCGGGCGCTGTCCGAGGCGCGCGAACTTCTCTCGACGTCCCCCGACCCGGACTGGGCAGATCGCTGGCTTTCGTCGTTGCTCAACCAAGACGGAACCCTCGGTGGTCGGGTGGCTGTCGATGCCTTGCGCAAAGCCGCGCGCGTGCTGACGGTTCTTCCCGTCGACGGAATGTCGTCGACCGAGCTGGCGGAGTTCGCCGTCGGTGACCCGAAGGCACTCTCGAGCGGAGGCGCTGCGCGCCTGGTGCTGGACGCGCTCTCTCTGCGCGAAGGCATTCCTCGGCCCGTGGATCCGGTAGCGATCAGGTTGCTGTGGGAAACAGCGGGCGTTTCCGTCGATGCCCTGTCGAGTCGTGTCGTGGTTCTGAACTATCGAGTGTCCGAGGACCACACCGTCGCACGCTGGCTCAACGATGCAGCAGCGCAGGGTATTCCATTTCCGGTGACGCTCGACATGCTCGGTCGAGGTTCACTGAGCCCGGCATCGGACCGCGTGTACGTCTGCGAGAACATCGCGGTTCTCGCCGCGACGGCGCGTGCTCTCGGCCCCGAGTCAGCTCCTCTGGTGTGCACGGACGGACAACCTTCGGCCGCACTCCACAAGCTCCTCGCCGGCCTATCGGAGACGACAGACCTTCACTGGCGCAACGATTTCGACTGGCCGGGCCTGCAGATGACGTCCCGGGCACTGGCCCGGTACGGCGCTCTTCCATGGCGAATGGACAGCGGGTCGTACGCGGCGGCGCTGGACGCGAAGAACTCCGAGCCCCTCACGGGGCGTCCGAGTTCGAGCGACTGGGACCCGCCCCTCGCGGCGGCGATGCGCGAATCCTCCCGCGCCGTCATGGAGGAGCGACTGATCCCCGACCTGATCGCCGACGTTCGCGCGCGCTAGCCGTACCCGACAGAACATCTTCAGCTCCGGCCGGCAGGCGCCGGACAACCGGGCCGGTGTCAGATCAGGCGAACACCGAGCAGCGCATCGACGGCATCCGCGAAGGCGCCGGGTGCCGAGGAGTCCGATCCGCCTTGCTCGACCGCAAAACTCGCCCACGCGTCGAGCGCGTCGAGCGCCTTCGGGGTATCGAGGTCGTCGGCGAGATGTTGGCGCAGTCGCACGATCACGTCGTCCGCGCTCGAGGCCTGTTTCAGAGCGGCGGCGGCCCGCCACAAGGCCAGTCGGCTGTGGGCACGCTCCAGCACCTCGTCCGTCCAGGCACGATCCTGACGGTAGTGCCCGGAGAGCAGTCCGAGACGCACGGCCGCGGGGTCGACGCCCTCCGCCCGCAGCGTGGAGACGAAGACTAGATTTCCGCGACTCTTCGACATCTTCTCACCGTCGAGGCCGATCATTCCGGTGTGGACGTAGTGCCGGGCGAACCGCGCGCCCCCGGCGGCGGCCTCGGCGTGCGCTGCCGAGAATTCGTGGTGCGGGAAGATCAGATCGCTGCCGCCGCCCTGAACGTCGAAGCCGGTTCCGATCCGATTGAGAGCAATGGCGGCACACTCGATGTGCCAGCCGGGACGGCCAGGGCCGAACGGAGAGGGCCACGAAGGCTCGCCCTCACGTTCTGCTCGCCACAACAACGCATCCAGTGAGTCGCGTTTGCCGATTCGGTCGGGATCTCCGCCGCGTTCGGCGAAGAACTTGTCCATCGTCGCCCGGTCGTAGCCCGACTCGTAGCCGAATTCGGCGTTGGCATCGGCCCGGAAGTAGACGTCGGGGAACTCGGCATCGTCGACGACGTAGGCGGCACCGGAGGCAACCAACTTCTCGACGAGCTCGATGACCTCGTCGACCGATTCGACGGCGCCGATGTAGTCCCGAGGGGGTAGAACGCGGAGAGCCTCCATGTCCTCACGGAACAATTGGATTTCGCGGGTGCCGAGGTCGATCCAGTTCTCGCCGTCGCGCGCTGCCCGCTCGAACAGAGGATCGTCGACGTCGGTCACGTTCTGCACGTAATGCACGTCGTGTCCGGCATCGCGCCACAGACGATTCACCAGATCGAAAGTCAAATATGTTGCGGCGTGGCCGAGATGAGTGGCGTCGTACGGAGTGATCCCACAGACGTACATCTTCGCCTCGGCGCCCGGTGTGACCGGGCGCACTGCACGATCGGCGGTGTCGTACAACCGAAGCGGAGGCCCCTGACCAGGGATCGACGGTACGGCTGTGTCGGACCAAGAATGCATGCAGACGAGCCTATCCGAGAGCTCTCAGAACGCCGGCCACGGTATCGGCCTGCTGGAACTCGGCTCCGGCATCACCGGCCGTGCGATGAGTCCACATGCACGCGAGAGCAGCGCTTCGGTTTCCTGCTCGGTGATGTGGCCACGGAGGCGCGGCGCCACGTCATCGGCGAACGAGTCGACGAAACCGACGATGTCGGTCATCAGTGCATCGTTCACCGGGGTACCTGCCCACCCCCACAGGACAGTGCGCAGCTTGTCGTCGGTATGCAGGCAGATTCCATGATCGACGCCGTAGACGTAGCCGTCGAGACCCTCGAGGACGTGGCCGCCCTTGCGGTCGGCGTTGTTGATCAGAACGTCGAGGACCGCCATACGTTGAAGACGCGGATCGTCGCCGTGGACCAGCGCAACTTCTTCCCCGTCGCCGTCGTAGGCCTGCAATACCGGGATCCATCCCGGTGGGATCAGATCGGGCGGGCAGATGTCCACGAGGTCGACCCGATCACCGTGTTCTCCGTGGCGTTCGGGAGTGTCGATCCATCGTTGCACCATGCCGGGTCCGAAAGGCCCGTCACGGAGGACCGTGGTCGGAACAACGCCCCAGCCGAGCGCGTCGGAAATCTCGAACGACGCCACCTCACGCCCGGCGAGTGTTCCGTCGGGGAAATCCCACAGCGGAACCTCCCCACGAACGGGCTTGTACACACAGCGGACCGAATCCGCTGCGCCGTCGTCCGACGAGCCGGGTGCCACGGCATCACAGACCAGAGTCGCGTTGCTGGCGGACACGACACGGCCGACAACGGTGAGCTCGCCCGTCGTCATCAGCTGCCGTCCGTCGAACGGCGGACGATCTTCGGTCAAAGTTCCTCACCGAGCTCGGATGCCGATCCGAACGTCGCATCGCGTCGATAGCCGTTCGTTCGGATGCAGATATGGCCGTCCTGGGTCAGCGGTTGACCACACAGGGGGCACGGCGCCCGTCCGGCGGCGATCACGCGCTCGGAACGCAACGCGAACTCACGAGCCTGGATCGGAGTCAGGAAGACCCGGACCGCATCCGGGCCCTCTTCGGTGTCGTCCAGTACGACCGACTCGTCGATCTCGGCCTCACTGACCGCGAGCAACTCCACGACCACAGCGTTCGCATCGGCATCCCACCCGAGACCCATCGTTCCGACTCTGAACTCGGTGTCGATCGGCGTCAGCAGGGGGCTGGTGTCGCCCACCTCGGTTTCCTCGGGCGGGACATCGGCACCGAAGCGGCGATGTACCTCGTCCAGCAGTAGACCCATCCGATCCGCGAGGACCTGGACCTGCTGCTTTTCGAGTGCCACCGAGACGACACGAGCATCGTGGACAGCTTGGAGAAAGAACGATCGGTCGCCGGGCTCACCCACGGTTCCCGCGACAAATCGATCAGGGGTGCGGAAAACATGTATTGCGCGTGGCATTGCACCTCCTGCACAGTTCGTAAGAAAGGACCGTCGGTTTTGCGGTCCCGAGGTTCATTATCCGCTATCGAGCCACTAAGACCCGGAACCTCCGCCGGGAACGGCGTCGGATTCGGAATTCGGCGCCGCAGAATCGGTGACCGTGACCGCTACCGGTGCCAGACCGGAGAGGTCGAGCCCGGTGTCGTTCGTACGAAGCACGAACGAGCGTGTCGTGGTGTACCGAACAACGCTGATGGACGCAGGGTCGGCGACGATCCGCTGAAACGCGTCCAGATGGCATCCCACTGCGTCGGCGATGATCGATTTGATGACATCGCCGTGTGAGCACACGACCCACAGCACGTCACGGCCGTACTCTTCGGCCAACCGTCTGTCGTGCTCGCGTACCGCGGTGACCGCTCGCGCCTGAACCTGCGCGAGCCCCTCACCCTCGGGAAACACCGCGGCGGACGGGTGCTGCTGGACGACTTTCCACAGGGGTTCGGCAAGCAACTCCTTGATCGTCCGACCTGTCCACGACCCGTAGTCGACTTCGATCAACCGATCGTCCACGACCGGAGTGAGTCCGCGTCGAGCCGCAAGTGGCTCGACAGTTTGCTCGCATCGTTGCAGGGGCGACCTGACGATCTCTTCGATGGGAAGGCCACCGAGCCGTTCGGCCACCAACGAAGCCTGCTCACGACCCTTGTCGTCGAGATCGATTCCCGGCGACCTACCGGCCAACGTTCCCGCGGTATTGGATGTCGAACGCCCGTGCCGCAGCAAGATCACCGTCATGACACCACACTAACGGCGATCGCCGACGTCATCTGCCGAGGTCCAGGAGCAGCGGATTCCTCCCGGCGGCAACTCACGTAGCAGCGACGACACCTGCCGAGAGCAATCCCATCACCACGACACCGAGCACAATGCGGTAGCCGACGAACCAGTACAGCGAATGGTTCGCGACGAACTTGAGCAACCAGGCGATCGATGCATAACCGAGCACGAAGGCCACCACGGTCGCGACGAGCAATTGAGATCCGGACGCATTGAGACCTTCACCTGCAGGTTCGAAAGCGTCGGGTAGCGAGAAGAGACCCGATGCCGTTACCGCCGGGATAGCCAGGAGAAACGAGAACCGAACCGCAGCTTCGCGCTCCAGCCCCAGGAAGAGGCCGGCGCTCGTGGTCGCACCCGAGCGTGACACGCCGGGGATCAACGCCAGACACTGCGCGGCGCCCATGAGAAGGCCGTCCTTGGTCGTGATCTTCTCGATCGGTCTCGTCTTCGGTCCGAGGTACTCGGCCACAGCGATGACGATGGCGAAAACGATCAGCATCGTGGCAATCAGCCACAGGTTCCTGGCTCCGTTACGGATCTGATCCTTGAACAGAATTCCCAGCACACCGATGGGAATGGTGGCGATGATCACGTACCAGCCGAGTCGGTAGTCGAGGGTGCGTTTGGTCTTGTCGAGCAGTCCGCCGAACCAGGCGCGCACGATCCTCACTATGTCGCGCCAGAAGAACACCAACACTGCGGCTTCGGTGCCGAGCTGGGTGACGGCGGTGAACGACGCGCCTGCATCGTCACCGAAGAAGACGGCGGACACGATCCGAAGATGCCCCGAAGACGAGATGGGGAGGAACTCGGTGAGACCCTGAACCGCACCGAGGATGATCGCCTGTAACCACGTCATGGACTCACCGATCATGATCCGACCACCCGATCGGGATCACCTGCGGTTACACGAGGCCGTGCGACCGAGAAGTCCGGTGCCGCCAAATCGTCTGCCTGACATTCGGTGATGCGGCGTGCGCCGTCTGCAGAATTCACGGCCCCGACCGTACCCGGCGATCGAGGCGGACACAGTCCCACGGACATATGCCCGACTTGCGTGTGTCGGATCGGTGGCGTGCCACGCTCGCACCGCGGTGTGCCGGGCACTACTCTGCTCATCTGGTGCCCAGTGCCCCGTGGGTCCTCCGGACCTGTGTCTTCGACGTAAGGAAACCTCGACCACCATGAAGCAGAGATCAGTCGGCTCGAGCGGACTGCGAGTCTCGCGTATCGGCCTCGGCACCCTTGGTTGGGGCAGCGGCACGGATGGAGACGACGCGGCTGCGCAGCTGTCGGCTTTCGCGGAGGCGGGTGGAACGCTCGTGGACACGTCTCCGTCGTACGGCGAAGGCCGGGCCCAGAGAGTACTGGCCGAGGTTCTCGACGATGTGGTCCCGAGACGAGAATTGATCGTCAGCGGAGCAGCCGGAGTTTCCACGTCCGGGGGGAGATATCGCGTCGATTGCTCTCGTCGCGGTTTGCTCGACCAGCTGGAGACGACTCTTCGTGACCTCGGCACCGACTATCTCGATCTCTGGCAGGTCGGGGCATGGGACGAGCAGACTCCGGTGGACGAGATCGCGGCAACGTTGGACTACGCGGTTGCGAGCGGAAAAGTCCGCTACGTCGGGGCGCGTGGGTATCTGGGGTGGCAGCTGGCGACCGCTGCCGGCGCTGCAGGCGAAGGTCGAATAGTGGCAACCCAAGCCGAGTACTCGCTGCTCGCCCGAGGGATCGAAGACGAGTTGCTTCCGGCCGCGCACCACCACGGAGTCGGGGTACTCGCTGCAGTTCCCCTCGCCGGCGGTGTACTCACCGGCAAATACCGCAAGGGCACGCCCGCCGATTCGCGCGGCGCCGACGAAGCCCATGCCGACTGGGTGGCGGGATACCTGACCGAGACTGCCGACAACGTCGTCGATGCTGCGGTGACGGCAGCGGGTGGACTGAAAACCTCGCCTCTCGCCGTCGCGCTCGCGTGGGCACGAGATCGGCCCGGCGTCAATTCGGCAATAGTCGGCGCCCGAGATCTCGCGCAGCTGACCGGGATCCTGGTATCCGAGGATCTCGAGTTACCCAACGCCATCGCATCGGCCTTGGACGACGTCAGTAGCTGAGCCATGCACAGGCTAACCTTGTCTGCGTGTATCGAAGCGGCAGGTTTCCAGTAGGCACCTCGAGCGGCATCAGAAAATCGTTGTTCTCGATCGTGGCGGCTGCGACAGCCTTCAGCGCGGTCGTCGCGTGTTCCGGACCGAGCGCCCCCGGCGTCGGCACGGACTCGATCGGCCCACGGACCGCGGTGATCGCCGATCCGGATCCCGAGCCCATCGACCGATCGCCGGTGTCTTCGCTTCCGGTGACCGTTCGCGGCTTCGACGGCGTCGATGTCACGATCACCGACACGAGCCGTATCGTGGCCGCCGATCAGTACGGAACCCTCACCACAACGGTGTTCGCCCTGGGTCTCGGCGAGAACCTCGTAGGCCGCGATACCGCCGCCGAGTTCCCTGCAGTGGCCGATGTCACCGATGTGACACCGGGAGGGCATTCGCTGAGTGCCGAGGGAATTCTCGCCCTCGCACCGACGGTCGTACTGACGGACACCAGCATCGGGCCGCGAGCAGTGCAGGACCAACTGCGCGCAGCCGGCATCCCCGTCGTGTACTTCGATCCGGTACGCACGATGGACGGAGTCGGTGCGCAGATCGAGGCGGTTGCCGCAGCCCTCGGAGTGCCCGCGCAGGGCACAAGCCTCGCCGCCCGAACCGCCGCCGAGATTGCTCGCGCGCGAGAGCAGGCACCCGCCGATGCAGAACCTTTGAAGATCGCATTCCTGTACATGCGCGGTCCGGCGATCACGATGTTGTCGGGACCAGGTTCCGGTGCCGACTCCCTCGTCGAGGCGCTCGGCGCCGAGGACGCAGGCACGGTCTCCGGTCTGACCCAACAGTTCGTGCCGATCACCAGCGAAGCACTCATCGCGGCGGCGCCCGATGTCATCCTGATGATGACCGGCGGCCTCGAATCGATCGGAGGCATCGACGGCCTGGAGCAGGTCCCCGGGATCGCTCAGACACCAGCAGGGCACTCGAAGCGGATCGTCGACATGGCCGACGGCGTGATCCTCAGCTTCGGCCCCAACACCGGCAAGGTTCTGGGAGCGCTGGCGAGCGCCGTGTACGAACCCGCCTCATGACGGGGCCGACGACTGAGGTCAGCGGCCACGACGACACGGCCGGTGAGACGGCGGCTATCGGCGGTCGGGACAACCGGCATCGACTTCGCACGACGCTGGTGTTCGGTGTACTTCTCGCCGCGCTCGTGGGTATCGCGATTTTCTCTGCCTGCGTCGGACAGGTGCCGACGACACCCGCCGAGGTGCTCGGCAGCCTCTTTCACCGCATCGGCATAGATCTGGGACCGATGCCCGCGCATCCGAGCGGTGACGTCACTCTGTGGCAGGTGAGGTTTCCGCGAATCGTGTTGGGTGCGATCGTCGGGGCAAGCTTGGGATGTGCAGGCGCACTTCTGCAGGGCGTATTCGCCAACCCGTTGGCAGAACCCGGAATCATCGGTGTGTCCTCGGGCGCGGCCGTGGGCGCATCGGCGGTCATCGTGGTCGGCGGCACCTTCGCCGGAGTCTGGCCGGTCGCGACGGCGGCATTCCTGGGAGGCCTCGTCACCACCATCCTGGTCTACGTGCTGGCGCGCGGGGGCGGACGCACCGAAGTGGTGACGCTGATACTCACCGGCGTTGCGATCAACGCCTTCGCCGGTGGACTCATCGCCCTCTTCACGTTCATTGCATCCCCTGCCGCGCGCGACCAGATCGTGTTCTGGCAGCTCGGGTCCCTGGCCGGCGCGACGTGGCAAGCCGTGTCCGTCGTGGCGCCGCTCGCATTCTCGGGCATCGTCGCCTCGGTCGCCATTGCCCGCCGTCTCGATCTGCTGGCGCTCGGTGAGAACGTGGCACGTCATCTCGGGGTGAACGTCGAGCGCCTGCGGCAATTCGCCATCGTCGTCGTGGCGGTTCTGGTGGCGTCGGGAGTCGCGTTCACCGGGATCATCCTGTTCGTCGGCCTGGTGGTACCACATCTGATGCGAATGCTGCTCGGGCCTGCGCACCGCGTTCTGATCCCGGCCAGCGCACTGTGCGGGGCTGTGGTGCTACTCGCCTCCGATCTTCTCGCACGTACCCTCGTCGACAACGTGGACATGCCGCTGGGGATGATCACGTCGCTGGTGGGAGCACCGTTCTTCTTCTGGATGCTGCGCCGTACTCGCGCGAAGCAAGGTGGTTGGGCGTGACGGCGCGAATCGGCATGTCGCTGTTCGCGCGCCGAACCGACCATGTTGCATCGCCGGTTCGCGGAACCACCACCATGCGAGCCGTCGGTGTGGACGCCGAGCGCTCGCGACGAGCAGTTCTGACAGGCGTCGATCTCGACGTGGTGGCTGGCGAACTCATGGTCCTGATCGGCCCGAACGGCGCCGGCAAGTCGACGCTTCTCGCGGTTCTTGCCGGTGAACTCGCCCCGACGGGAGGCACGGTGGAATTGGACGGGCGCACACTGAGTGACTGGTCGGATGGATCCGTTGCGCGTCGCCGCGCAGTACTGCCGCAGCAACATACGGTCGGATTCTCGTTCACCGCCGAGCAGGTGGTTCGGATGAGCCGATCTCCCTGGCAAGGGACACCATTCGCCGCCGACGACGACGAGGCCGTCGCGGCAGCGATGAGCGAGTGCGACGTAGTGCAGTTCGCGGACCGGCCGTTCGCCGGCCTGTCGGGCGGCGAACGTGCGCGGGTGGCTCTGGCGCGCGTTCTCGCTCAGCGCACCTCGACGCTGTTGCTCGACGAACCGACGGCTGCCTTGGATCTCGGTCACCAGGAGACAGTCATGACCGTGGCACGCGAACGAGCGGCGAAAGGGGACGCGGTGGTCGTCGTCCTGCACGATCTCGCGCTCGCCGCCGCGTACGCCGACCGCATCGCCCTGCTGAACAACGGAGTGCTCGAATCTGTCGGCCCACCTCGCGAGGTCCTCCGAGCGGGGCTGCTGACCACCGTGTACGGGCACCCGGTCGAGGTATTCGACCACCCCGAGACCGGCAACCTGCTGGTTCTTCCGATCCGACATTCGTCGGTGCGCGGCCGACCCGCGGGCTAGATGCTCTCGATGACCGAACCCACGCGCGCCAGGAACGCTCGTACAGCCGAGGAATCGGTCTTGCCTGCCGACACTTCGTCGGCTCGGCTCACCGCGTCGCGAACTGCGGCAACGATGCTGCGCTCGTCGGTCAGATCGATCTCGGTCACCGACTGGTCGGCAACGGCGATCACATCGGCCTTGTCCGGGACAGCCGTGGACAGGTCCGCACGGTATATCTCCAGATGGAGGGTGCTCTTGTGGACCCGAAACGCAAATGGTCTGCTGTCCTCGGTCCGGCCGAATCCGCTGGCGTGCACCCCGGTGGATACCTGCTCCACCCGAAATTGCACGTCGTTTCGCGCCGTGCCGAGCCGGGGCCTCTCACGTACTCGACTGGAAGTTTCCTCGGTGGCCAACTGCACTCCTCGTAGTTTCCCCGTGAACACGGTACCGCTGACTCGACGAAAATCGGATCGGGAGGTCCGAGAGTGTCGCCGATGAACCGATCAGGCAGTCTGGAGGGCGAACCTGCGCCCGCGAGCTGTTGCGTGACAGCCGAGCAGACATGCACTACCGAGAATATCCAGGAGCTGGCAGTTTCATGAACGAGAGACCATCACCATGGCGTATCGCCGTCGTGGTCGCGACGGCGGCCCTGTTGGCCGCAGGATGCTCCGACAAGAGTTCCGACGAACCGGAGTCGGTCGACCTGGAGCCGTTGTCGCAGATCGAATCCCCCGACCCAGCCGCTCCCCCGAGCGGTTCTGTCACGGTCTCCCCCTCCGGCTTGCATTCCACCACATACGACTCGGCTTCGCGCTCCGTGGTCGCACTCGACGACGGCGGCGCTGCGCTCGTGGTGTTCGACGCCGACCGGGACGGTTCCGCACCACGCACCGTCGCACTTCCCGGGCCGGCAGCCGACGTGGTGCCGGTCGGAGACGGAACCGTCTTGCTCCCCATGGATCAACAGCTCGCCCGGGTGGATATTCGCAGCTCGAAGGTCGACACCACGCCCGTCGATGGAACCTTGCTCAGCGCGGCAGTCCTCGACGACGGGCGATTCGCGGTCGGTGACGAGCGTGGCGTCGTTCATATCCTGGACCCCGCGACGAACGAGTCACAGACGATCGACGGGTTGTCCTCGGTGGGCGCCTTGGCCGCAACACAGTTCGGGCTTGCAGCACTCGACCGCCATCAGACTTCACTGACGAAGATCGACCTGGACTCGAACAAGCTCGGTCTGGCACTTCGTGCAGGTACCGGTGCAGCGCGAGTTGCCACCGACGACTACGGGCGGATTCTCGTCACCGATGCGGCAGGTGGGCAGTTGCTGGTCTACTCCTCGGACGACCTGCTCCTGCGCCAGCGGTTTCCGGTCGGTGCGCAGCCGTGGGCAGTCACTTACGATGACAAGTCCAACGTCGTGTGGGTCAGTACGCCGGCAGACAACGAGGTGGTCGGCTACACGTTGGACACAGGAATTCCTGTGGAGTCGGGCAGGTTCACCACGGTGAAGCAACCTGATTCGATCGTCGTCGACAGCGACACCGGTGATCTGTTCGTCGGATCGGCAACCGGCGACGGACTACAACGAATTCCTACCGGCGCGCCGGCCTGAATCGGTCCGGTCGGCGCCCAAGGACGTGCAGCGAACGAGAAGAGGCGATTTCCACGGTATCGAAGAGCAACAGCATGCGCAGCCGGATGCCCGCCGAATGGGAATCGCCCTCGGACGACTGGGAATACGTTCCCCTGAGGCTTCCTCCTGATGTCACCCGCGTGACCGCGTCGATGAGGTTGGCCATTCAGGCAGAATTCGGCGGATGGGAGCTGTCCCGCGTGCGTTTGTACACGGACGGAAGCCGCAAAGTACTGCTCAAACGCAAGAAGACCACCCATCACATCCCCGAACCGGGAATGTGAGAACACAACTCGCGCCGGAGTTCGACCAAGAAAGAAGACTGTGGGCCAGACCCTGTATCGCGCTGTGCTTCGATTGATGTTTCTCGTTCCGCCGGAGCGAATTCACCACCTCGCGTTCGCTGCGATGCGCGCGGTGACGGCATTCGCTCCTCTTCGGGCGCTGGTCTCGAAGGTCCTCGTCGTCGACGACCCGATTCTGCGAAGCACGGTGTTCGGACTCGACTTCCATGCGCCTCTCGGTCTGGCTGCCGGATTCGACAAGAACGCCGACGGCGTCGATGCATGGGGCCCACTCGGCTTCGGTTTCGCCGAGATCGGCACGGTCACCGCCCAAGCCCAGCCGGGTAACCCCCAGCCGCGACTGTTCCGCCTCGCCGCCGATCGCGCCCTCGTCAATCGCATGGGGTTCAACAATCACGGCGCGGGAAGCGCAGCGAACGTCATGCGTACACGGCGCGGAGGTATACCCATCGGCGCCAACATCGGCAAGACCAAACTCACACCCGTGCACGACGCCGCGGCCGACTACACGGCGAGCGCAACGCTTCTCGGGCCGCTGGCAGACTTCCTCGTCGTCAACGTCAGCTCGCCCAACACCCCAGGGCTTCGCGATCTGCAGGCGGTGGAATCGCTGCGGCCCATCCTGTCGGCGGTGCAGAGCGTCGTCTCCATTCCCGTTCTGGTGAAGATCGCGCCCGATCTGTCCGACGACGACGTCGACGCCGTAGCCGATCTCGCCGTCGAACTCGGGCTCGACGGGATCGTGGCCACCAACACCACGATCGGGAGAACAGGGCTGCAGACTTCGAACGCCGTCGTCGAGGAGGCAGGCGCAGGCGGCTTGTCGGGCGCACCTCTCGCCGACAGATCACTCGAGGTGCTTCGCCGCCTGCACACCCGAGTTGGCGGTCGGATCGCTCTCGTCTCCGTCGGTGGAATCGAAACCGCCGACCAGGCATGGGAGCGCATCCGAGCGGGCGCGTCTCTGGTGCAGGGCTATACCGGCTTCATCTACGGTGGCCCCTTCTGGATGCGCCGAATCAACCGGGGAATCGCGGCTCGGGCCCGAGCCGAGGGGTTCTCCTCGCTCGCCGACGCCGTCGGCTCCGAGCAGCGTCGACCCGGCTGATCTGCACTCGAGGCCGCATGAATCTGCATGCGACCTCGAGCGAGCACCGATCCGACGAACCGACCGATCAGGCCTCGTACACGCCTGTCAGAAGTGCGCGGCCGATGGCGTGCGAGAACAGGTTGAATCCGAGGTAGGCCGGTGTGGCCGTCTCGTCGACCTCCAACCGCTCCACGTCGACTGCATGCACGGCGAAGATGTACCGATGGGGGCCGTGTCCCGCCGGAGGCGCGGCGCCGATGTAGCGGAACAACCCCGCATCGTTCTTGAGAGTGACGGCCGTACTCGGAACTCCGGTGCCGCCGTCGTCGCCCGCACCCGAGACCAACGATGTCGTGGAAAGCGGGATGTTCGCCACAGCCCAGTGCCAGAACCCTGACGCAGTCGGCGCATCGGGGTCGTAGACGGTCACTGCGAAACTCTTGGTGCCCTCCGGGAAGCCCGACCACGTCAGCTGCGGCGAGTTGTCGTGTCCGCCGGCGCCCATGATTCCGCTGACCTGCTGTTCACCGAGGGTGCTGCCCTCGGCCACATCCTCCGAGGTGACCTCGAACGTCGGCAGTTCGGGCAACGTCGCATAGGGGTCGTAAGTCATGAAAAGTCCTTTCGTCCATCGAATTCGTTCCGCGCGTGTCGTGCCTGTCAGCTGTGGAGCAGAAAGTGCTCCAATACCTGTGTACCGAACTCGAGCGACTCCACCGGCACCCGCTCGTCCACACCGTGGAACAACGCAGCGAAATCGAGTTCGGGCGGCAGCTTGAGAGGCGCGAAGCCGAAGCACCTGATACCCAGTTTCGCGAACGCCTTCGCATCCGTCCCACCCGAGAGCATGTACGGAACCGTGCGGCCGTTCTCGTCGTGGGCCAGTACCGCATCGTTCATCGCGTCGACCAAGTGACCGTCGAACGTGGTTTCGTACGAATCGAGCTTGGTGATCCATTCACGCTCGACGTTCGGCCCGATCAGTTCGTCGACCTCTCGCTCGAACGCGGCCTGCCTGCCCGGCACCACGCGGCAGTCGACCATCGCCTCGGCAGTCTGCGGGATGACGTTCGCCTTGTAACCGGCCTTGAGCATCGTCGGATTCGCGGTGTCGCGAAGTGTGGCCCCGACGATGCGGGCGATGCTGCCGAGCTTCTGAAGCGTGCCGTCGAGGTCGGGTGAGGTCGGATCGAAATCGAGCCCGGTCTCCTCGGCGACTGCGGCGAGGAACTCCGCGACCGAATCGGAAATAACCAGCGGGAAAGTATGATTGCCGAGCTTGGCCACGGCCTCGGCGAGGTAGGTGACGGCGTTCTCGTCGTGGAGGAACGAACCGTGGCCTGCGCGCGCCTTGGCTGTCAGCTTCATCCACCCAAGGCCTTTTTCGGCGGTTTCGACCATGTACAGACGCTTCTCGGTGCCATCCGGGCGAGCGACCGTCAACGAGAACCCGCCGACCTCACCGACAGCCTCGGTCACTCCCTCGAACAGGTCGGGCCGGTTCTCCACCAGCCACTGCGAGCCCCACCGGCCACCGTTCTCTTCGTCGGCGAGAAATGCGAACATGATGTTGCGGGGCGGGACGGTGCCGTTGGACTTGAACTGGCGGGCCAGCGCGAGAGCCATCCCGACCATGTCCTTCATATCGATGGCACCACGGCCCCACACGTATCCGTCCTCGACGGCGCCGGAGAACGGATGCACACTCCAGTCCGCAGGCTCGGCAGGAACCACATCGAGATGACCATGAATCAACAGAGTGCCCCGCTGCGGATCCGCTCCGGCCAGAGTGGCGAACACGTTGCCCCGGCCCGGTGCGCCCGATTCCACGTACTCCGTCTCGTAGCCGACTTCCTGGAGCATCTGCGCCACCCACTCGGCGCACTCCTTCTCGCCCTTGGTGGTCTCGAGCTCTCCGGTATTGGAGGTATCGAAGCGAATCAGTGCGCTGACGAGGTCGACAACCTCGTCCAATGCAGTCGTCGGGGCAGGTGCGTTCGGTGATTTATCGGCAGAAGACACCCCACTTTCCTACCACTCTCGCCGCAGCGACGGGCGAACTGACGTGCGGATTTGGGCGATCGGGCACGCGTCGTATATCTTTGTCCAGCACGCAGCGAGCAGGCGTGCGAACAACAAAAGAATACTGCGTGGCGGGAGAAACACTTCCCGTGCACCCAACTGGTCCGAGTGGCGGAATGGCAGACGCGCTAGCTTGAGGTGCTAGTGTCCTATTAACGGACGTGGGGGTTCAAGTCCCCCCTCGGACACCAGAGATCGACGCAACCGTAATCGGTTGCACGGTTCACGAATTCTGAGTTGAGACAGACGAAATAGACCCCGATTCCCTGTGGAATCGGGGTCTATTTCGTTGAACGACCTGGTGAGACCGCTGCGCCAGAGGTTGTAGTGCGCGTGTGAAAGGACAGCTCGATGACCGACCCCGAGTACGGACTGGATTCGGCCTCCGCGGATTCCGCTGAAGTCAGCACCTCGCCGTCCGATTTCGACCGCATCGGTGCCGCGGATCTCGACACCTGCCTCAGGGTGCTGAGGCTGGCTGGAACACTGGATAAAAATCATCCTGATTCCATTGTCGTGCAGCGAGCTTCGGGGCAACTGTTCAAAGATCTGAAGCGGTCCAGGCGAATCGCGGCCCGCAATGCGAAATCCGACGCGGACCGAGCCGTCGTAGCGTCCACCGCCACCGGCTCACCCGATCGAATCGACGACGAGACTGCGGGACTCTCGTTGACTGCACGGGCCGCGGGCGAGTACGCGGGTACCTTGATCCGTGCCAGGCCCTGCTACATCTGCAAACAGCGCTACACGCTCGTCGATGCCTTCTATCACCAGCTCTGCCCCGAGTGCGCCGAACTCAATCGCAGCAAGAGAGATGCGCGCACCGATTTGAGCGGCCGTCGAGCGCTCCTCACCGGCGGACGCGCCAAGATCGGTATGTACATCGCTCTTCGGCTGCTCCGTGACGGTGCCCACACGACCATCACGACGCGATTCCCCAACGATGCGATCCGCCGATTCTCGGCTATGGACGACAGCGACGAATGGCTGCACCGACTCCGTGTCGTCGGGATCGATCTCCGGGATCCGGCACAGGTGGTCGCGCTGGCCGACTCCGTCGCCGCCGAGGGTCCGCTGGACATCCTGATCAACAACGCCGCTCAGACGGTCAAGCGTTCGGCGGGGTCGTACAGTGCGCTCATCGATGCCGAGACGGAGGCGTTGCCGGCGGGAATTCGCCCGGACGTCATCACGTTCGGCAAGACGAGCGAGGCCCATCCGGCATCCTTGGCCAGCTCACTCCCCTACTCCGATGCAGGCGCCGTGGAGGGTACCGAGGTACTGAGTGCGGAAGCTGTGAGTTCGCTTGCGCTCGTTGCAGGTTCGGCTACGGCCGAGCGTATCGAGAAGGGCATTGCGATCGACGCCGGCGGCCTCGTCCCCGATCTCGCCGATACGAACAGCTGGATTCACACCGTCGAGCAAGTCGATCCCGTCGAGCTTCTCGAGGTACAGCTCTGCAATTCGGTCGCACCGTTCATCCTCGTCTCACGCCTTCGCGCAGCGATGGAAGCAGCACCGGCTCGTCGAAAGTACGTCGTCAACGTGTCCGCCATGGAAGGGCAGTTCAGCCGCGCCTACAAGGGGCCTGGACACCCGCACACCAATATGGCGAAGGCTGCATTGAACATGCTCACCAGGACGAGCGCCAAGGAGATGCTCGACAAGGGCATCCTGATGTCCGCCGTGGACACCGGGTGGATCACGGACGAGCGGCCACATGCAACCAAGATGCGCCTCGCCGACGAGGGTTTTCACGCTCCCCTCGATCTCGTCGACGGTGCTGCCCGTGTCTACGACCCGATCGTGCAGGGCGAGCTCGGTATCGACCAGTACGGACAGTTCCTCAAGGACTTCGCACCATCGCCCTGGTGACTCGCTGCACGACACCGTGAGAAGAGCTCCGTTGCGACGTTTGCCCTGCGATACTCACGGCTATACGGGAACCTTCGGGGAGATCCACGGTCTGGGAACGGGTGGTAAACATGGGCGACGATGTCGAACAGCGAAAGTTCACCCGGCAGGACAGGCATCAGTTCCGGCAGAAGGTGCAGCAGTGCCTCGACGCGTTGGCGATCATGCTCGCGGACGAGACGTTCGATGTCGGTGAGCCGAAAATCGGTATGGAGATCGAGCTCAATCTCGTCGACGACGACATGGCACCGGCGATGGCCAACGCCAAAGTTCTCGATGCCATCGCCGATCCCGACTATCAAACCGAACTCGGCCAGTTCAACATCGAGATCAACGTCGAGCCCCGTCCGCTGCGCGGGAACAGCATCGCCGAGCTGGAGACCGATCTACGCACTTCGTTGAACAAGGCGGACGAGCGTGCGCGCGATTCCGGGAGTCGGCTGGCAATGATCGGGATGCTACCGACACTGACCGAAGGTCACTTCGAGCATCGGTGGCTCTCGGCCAATCCTCGCTACGACCTTCTCAATCAGCAGATTTTCGCGGCCCGCGGGGAAGACATCGAATTGCAGATATCAGGTGTGCCGTTGCCGGGTGCATCGGGTCCAGAAGATCTGTCGACCATCACCGACACCATCCTCCCCGAAGCCGCCTGTACGTCGGTTCAGCTTCATCTGCAGGTCGCGCCCGACGAGTTCGCTGCGTATTGGAATGCGGCGCAGGCACTGTCGGGTGTTCAGGTCGCACTGGCGGCGAACTCTCCGTTCTTCGCCGGCAGAGCACTCTGGCACGAAACGAGAATTCCGCTGTTCGAACAAGCAACGGACACTCGCCCACAGGAACTCAAGAACCAGGGGGTCCGTCCTCGCGTCTGGTTCGGCGAACGATGGATCACCTCGATCTTCGACCTGTTCGAGGAAAACTCGCGCTACTTCCCCGCACTCTTGCCGGTGTGCAGCGACGAGGACCCGAAAGCTGTTCTGGCAGAAGGCGGAACACCCGATCTGTCGGAACTGCGCATGCACAACGGCACCGTCTACCGCTGGAATCGACCGATCTACGATCGCTCGGGGGGCGGGCATCACATTCGGCTGGAGAACCGGGTATTGCCTGCCGGGCCGTCGATCGTCGACACGCTGGCCGACGCCGCTTTCTATTACGGCACGCTGCGGACCCTCGCGGAGGCCGACCGGCCACTGTGGAGTCAGATGTCGTTCGACGCCGCCATCGAGAACCTGCACTCGGCAGCACGAAGCGGTTTCGACGCACGGCTGTACTGGCCGGAAGTCGGCTGGATCAGTCCGCAGGAACTGGTCCTTCGACGCCTGCTCCCGATGGCGGACGCAGGGCTGGAGGCGTACGGCGTCGACACCGTCGTACGTGACCGTTACCTGGGCGTCATCGAAGGGCGTTGCCTGAGTTCCCGTTCGGGTTCGGTGTGGCAACGAGACTCGGTGGTGGCGCGCGAGCGCGCCGGAGCGTCGCGTGACGTTGCCCTTGCCGGCATGTTGTCGGACTATGTCACGCTGATGAACGAGGGCGAACCGGCGCACACCTGGTCTTTCTGAGGCATATCATCCGTAGATGCTCTATCGGGCCCTGGCCGACGTCACCGTGGTGGCGCACCTCACCTTCGTCGCGTACGTCGTCGCCGGTGGATTTCTCGCGTGGCGGTACAAGCGCACCATCTGGTTACACGCCTGCTGCGCCGCCTGGGGGTTCGCCTCGATCGTCGTAGGCATCGACTGCCCGTTGACGGCACTGGAGAACTGGGCTCGGGTCCAGTCCGGCGGAGCAGCCTTGCCGTCCACCGGCTTCATCGACTTCTACCTCACCGGAGTCGTCTACCCGGAGAGCGCGCTCGGTGCCGTCCGCCTCCTCGCCGCGAGTGCCGTCGTCGTGTCGTGGGCGGGGTACTTCGTTCTGCGCACACGCTCACGGCAGGCACTTCGACTCTCGTAGTGATCCGCGTTACTGTCCAGTACATGACTTCGACTGAGCCGTCCGAGACCACACCGGCATCCCGCACGTACGACATCGTGGTCTTCGGCGCCACCGGATTCGTCGGGCGCCTGACTGCGGCATACCTGGCCGAGCATTTACCGGACGGAACGTCCGTCGCGCTCGCCGGTAGGTCGGCGGCGAAGCTCGAAGCCGCCCGAAGGTCGCTGCCGGTATCAGCGGCGCAGTGGCCGCTGATCGAGGCCGATTCCACGGATGCAACGTCGCTTCGTGCCCTCGCCGAGAGTGCGAAGGTCGTCATTACCACCGTCGGTCCGTACGCGAAGTACGGTCTGCCGCTGACGACCGCCTGCGCCGAGGCAGGCACCGATTATGTCGATCTCACCGGCGAGGTTCTGTTCGCTCGCGAGAGCATCGACACCAACCACGAC
The DNA here is from genome assembly GCF_023264675.1 of Rhodococcus sp. (in: high G+C Gram-positive bacteria). Classification (GTDB taxonomy): domain Bacteria; phylum Actinomycetota; class Actinomycetes; order Mycobacteriales; family Mycobacteriaceae; genus Rhodococcoides. The sequence continues at coordinate 111,432 of NZ_JAHFVG010000004.1, read as the reverse complement.
ATCGCATCTCGCACCGGCGCTCGCATCGTTCACTCGTGTGGATTCGATTCCATCCCTTCCGATCTGGGCGTTCATGTTCTTCACGCTGCGGTGGCGAAGGACGATGCGGGCGAGCTCACCGACACGACACTCGTCGTCAGTTCGATGCGCGGTGGCGTCAGCGGCGGCACCGTCGACTCACTCCGCACCCAGATCGAGGTCGTCAAGAAGGACGGTGCTCTTCGACGTCTCGCGGCACGGCCGTACTCGCTGAGCCCCGATCGTTCGCTCGAACCGAATCTCGGACGTCAGGCCGATGTCGCTCTGGTCAACGGCAAGGACATCGCACCGGGTGTTCGAGGCTGGAAGGCGCCATTCGTCATGGCGTCGTACAACACCCGTGTCGTGCGGCGAAGCAACTCACTGCGAGACTGGGCGTACGGCAAAGAATTTCGCTACCGCGAGGTGATGTCGGTCGGCTCGTCCGTCCTCTCCCCGGTCATCGCCGGAGCGGTGTCGGCTGGGCTCGGCGCCATGGTGGTCGGGATGACATTCGCCCCGAAAAGACTTCTCGATCGCATCCTGCCGAAGCCCGGTGACGGTCCGAGCCTCAAGGCTCAGGACAGCGGCCATTTCACCATGGACCTCTACACGACCACGACCACCGGTGCTCGATACCACTCGCGTGTGAAGGCATCCGGTGATCCCGGCTACAAGGCGACGTCGGTCATGCTGGGAGAGTCCGCGCTTGCGCTGGTACACAACCGAAGTGAGTTGCCCGACGCTGCGGGTGTTCTGACGCCGGCCACCGCAATCGGAGACGCTCTGGTCACGCGGCTCGTGGCTGCTGGATTCGAGATCTGGGCCAAGAAGGAGTGACCTTCCGAGACTTGCTCGTCGCCTACGACCGAGCGCTCGGAACGCAGTCCGCGAACAGCCGATTCACCGAGGGGAACTGGGGACCTCTGCTGGCGGCTCGATTGCCGGTGTCCTCACTCGCTGCAGGGTCGATTGCAGCCCTCGCTGCTGCAATCGACCGGTTGACGGTGGAAGCACGCCCGAAGAAGACTCCATGGTCGCTCGCGCCGGAACGCATCACTGCGTCGTTCTCGGGCGATCGGATGATGCGAATCGGAGGCGCACCGGTCGAAGGATTCGCCGAACTGTCCGGGTTCTTTCCGTGCGCCGACGGATGGATTCGAACGCATGCCAACTACCCACACCATCGTGCGGCCCTGACCTCGGCACTCGATCTCGATCCCGGCATCGGTGCGGTACCTTTCGCCGCCCGTGTGGCCACCATGACGGGCCGTGAGGTCGAAGAACGATGCTGGTCGGGTTCCGCCATTGCCGTCCGCGTCCGCTCCGAAGCCGAATGGGCATCCGAGCAGGGAGCAGCGTCGGATATGGACCCCCTGGTGCGCATCGTGCATCGCACCGATCGGGCGGGCATGGTCCGGGCCGCTCGGTCGTCGACACCCCCGACCGGAGGACCGCCGCTTCGCGGTGTTCGAGTGCTCGATTTCACCCGTGTCATCGCGGGACCGATTGCAACGCGTGCGCTGGCACTGCTCGGTGCAACCGTTCTCCGTGTCGATTCGCCACATCTGCGCGAGATCGGCTGGCAGCACGGGGAGAACGGCCAGGGCAAACGGACGACACTGCTCGACCTCGACACCGCGGAAGACGTTGCGACGGTTCGCGGACTGCTGAGTCGAGCCGATGTGGTGGTCACGGGCTACCGCCCGGGAGCGCTGCAGGCACTGGGGATTGCCCTCGACGACGGTGTGTCGCCCGGAATCATCCATGCATCGGTCTCGGCATGGGGATCGAGCGACGCCGCGCAGCCCGGCCCCAATCGAAGTCGAACGCTCTGGCACGATCGTCGAGGATTCGACAGCATCGTGCAGGCTGCGACCGGCATCGCGAGGATCGAAGGCACATCGGACAAACCAGGCGCACTACCGGCGCAGGCGCTCGATCACGCGAGCGGATATCTGCTCGCCGCAGCGGTGGTCGACGGGCTCGCTGCGAAGGCTGCAGGTGCCGCAGGCCTCGACGTGTCGGTGTCCCTCGCTCGCACCGCGGCCTGGCTTCTGTCCGCTGACGGCCGTGTCGCCGATCCTGTAGCCGCCCAATTGCCGACGGCGGCCACAACAGCGCTGCACGGCGACATCCGCACGGCCAGACCTGCCCTCGCCGACTACGCCGACTACCCGTCGCCGTCTCGACCCTTCGGCGAGGACCCACCGACTTTCGGGTGAAGGCAGACCGTCGTGGGCGATCGGACTTTCGTGGATGATCAGGCGGTCGCGGGAGATCAGGGGTTCGCGGGTGCGGGGAGCTTCGAGACTTCGCCGTAGAGCTCTTTGGCCTCGTCCGGCGAATCGACCTGCGGAGGTGACCCCTCCAGCGGCTGTGTCGCGGACTCGCGGAGGAAGCCGACGGCGACGAGCCCGATCACACCGCTGAGCATGAGGTAGTACGCCGGAATCATCGGACTGCCGGTCGTCGTCACCAATGCCGACGTCACCAGGGGGGTCGTGCCACCGAACAGAGACACCGACAGATTGAACCCGATCGAGAGTGCCGCGTAGCGAATCTTGGTGGGAAAAAGTGCAGGAAGGGTAGACGCGCTCGGTGCCGCGAAGCACGCCAGGATGACGCCCAGGATCAGGCAACCGATCAACGGACCGACCCATCCCGACTTCTGAATGAGGACGAAGCAGGGAATCGCGAGTGCAATCTGGGCGATGGCGCCGAAGACGAACACCGGCTTTCGACCGATCCAGTCGGTCAGCCGCCCCACTCCGACGATGATCGAGACGACGATGACCATGGCGGACAACACAAGCAAGTCGGCGCTGAGCTGACTCCGGCCCACGACCTCGGTGAAGTACGTCGGGAGGTAGCTGGTGACCATGTAGTTGGACACGTTGTACAGCAACACGATTCCCATACAGATCAACAGTGCGCGCCAATGGCGAGTGAAGATCTTCCCGATCTCCCTGCCTCCGCTCTCCTGCTCTTTGACCTTGTTCTCGTGATCGTCCAATTGCTTGCGGAATGCCGGTGTGTCCTCGAGCTTGAGGCGTAGATACAGGCCGATGACGCCCATGGGTCCGGCAATGAAGAACGGTATGCGCCAACCCCACTCGACCATCGTCGCGTCGCCGAGAACGGCATTGAGGATGGTGACGAGACCGGATCCCATGGCGTAACCGACGAAAGTGCCGAAATCCAACCAGCTTCCGAGGAAGCCCCGACGTTTGTCCGGGGAGTATTCCGCGATGAACGTCGTCGCACCGCCGTACTCGCCGCCGGTCGAGAAGCCCTGAACGAGCCGAGCGACCAGCAGCAGAATCGGCGCCCAGATACCGATCGTGGCGTAACTTGGAATCAGTCCCACGGCGAGCGTCCCGATCGCCATCATGATCATGGTCGCGGCGAGGACCTTCTGGCGGCCGATTCTGTCACCGAGCGGACCGAAGAACAGGCCGCCGAGTGGCCGAACGACGAATGCGGCGGCGAACGTCGCAAACGTGCTGATGAGTTGGACGCCAGGAGAGGCGTCGGGATAGAAGACCTTGCCGAGTGTCGCAGCGAGGTAGCCGTAGACGCCGAAATCGAACCACTCCATGGTGTTGCCCAGTGCCGCCGCCGATACTGCGCGCTTGAGCATGGGCTGGTCGACGACGGTGATCCCGTCCTCGGTGAGCTTCGGCTTTCGATGCATCAGCGTGGCGAACGCCCCGCGCCGAAGATGTTGGACATGGCCGTGCCCCCACCGAGCGTCCTCCGGTGGCGTATTGGATGAATCCGAATCGTGCGCAACCGTCATTTCCACAACGTTAGCCAGAGAAAAGACCAGTATTCAACCTGCGAATCGCCCACATCATGCATTTCTCGAGCATCGAGCGAGGTCAGGCGGCTATATCACCAATTGTTCGCCAGCTCATCACAATTGGTACCAAGCGGACAACTCGGGCGACTGGAAGTCCGCCATAGGCGGTGCTGATGCGACGGCGAGCGACCGGGGCGTGCACGATGAGGGGGTGCATACTCACACATATTCGGTCGCAACGGTCTGGACCGGCAATCGAGGACCCGGAACGACGGGAGCCCGTGATTACGATCGCGATCACACGGTGTCGATCCACGGCAAACCGAACCTTTTCGGAAGCGCCGACCCCAGCTTCCGCGGTGACTCCGCGAAGTGGAACCCGGAGGAAATGCTCGTTGCATCGCTCTCGGCATGTCATATGCTCTGGTACCTCGGCCTGAGCGCGGCGGCCGGAGTTGTCGTCACCGACTACCGGGACTTTCCGACCGGATGCATGAGCGAAGAGTCCGACGGTGGTGGGCAGTTCACCGAAGTTGTGCTTACTCCGGTCGTCACGGTCTCCGATCCGTCGATGTTCGAGGAGGCGCTACGCCTGCACCACGACGCATCGTCGAAGTGCTTCATCGCCAGATCGGTCAATTTCCCGGTCCGGCACCAGCCGAAGGTGGTTGCCGCATGAGCCGATCCGACGTCACCGTTCCCCTCATCGTCGACGTCGACACCGGCATCGACGACTCCCTCGCTCTTCTCTATCTGCTGTCGAGTCCGGAAGCCGAGATCCTCTCGATCGCATCGACGGCAGGCAACGTACCGGTGAATCAGGTCGCAGCGAACAACCTCGCGTGGCTGGATCTGTGCCGGGCCACCGACATCGAAGTGACCCTCGGCGCTCAGACCCCGCTGGTTGCACCGTTGATGACAACCGAAGAAACGCACGGCCCGCAGGGCATCGGCTACGCCGAGCTACCTGTATCGACACGACCGCTCTCCACACGCGACGCGACGACCGCCTGGGTGGAACTGGTGCGAGAACGCCCAGGTGAGATCACCGGGTTGGTCACCGGCCCGCTGACAAATCTCGCCCGAGCGATCCGAGTCGAGCCCGAACTCCCACGGATGTTGAAGCGCCTGGTTCTGATGGGCGGCGCATTTCAGCATCCCGGTAACACCACGCCGACGAGCGAATGGAACATCGCCGTCGATCCCGAAGCCGCCGCCGAGGTCTTCGCGGCATTCTCCGATCTCCCGGTGGATCGCCTACCGATCGTGTGTCCACTCGACATCACCGAGACCATCGAAATGCTTCCACACCACATCGCACGCCTCGCCGAGCGAGCGGGAAGCACTCCCCCCGAAGTCATTTCGGAATCCGACACCTCGGACACCCGGTCGTCGGCATCGAACCCCGTCGTGCGGCACTTCTCCGACGCCGTCCGCTTCTACATGGAGTTCCACCGCGACCACGACCAAGGATTCCTGTCCCACATGCACGACCCGTTTGCCGCTGCCGTCGCACTGAACCCCTCGATCGTGACCCTCCGGCCCGCCACGGTCGACGTCGAACTCGTCGGAACCCTCACGAGGGGAACCACCGTCGCCGACTGGCGAGGAATGTGGGCAAAACCGCTCAACGCGGCGATCGCGACGACCACCGACCCCGCCGCATTCTTCGACGACCTCATCGACCGCGTCGGACAGCTGGCCGCCCGGTTGTACTAGTTGCGGTCGAAGGCGTCGAGCAATTCCTGAGCGGCCAACGCGGCCGTGAGGGAACCGTCGCGCACTCGCAGTTCGACGTCCGAGCGAATCGCCTTGACCGCTGGATTCTGCGCAAGCCGGCGCAGAAGTTGCTCGTTGACCATGGTCCACGTCCAGTCGACCTGCTGAGTCCGGCGCTTCTCCGCGAATTCACCCGCGTCGGACAGCACCTGCTGATGCCGGAGCACGGTATCCCAGAACTCGTCGAGCCCGGTGCCCTCGATGGCACTCATCGTCAGCACCGGTGGCTGCCAGATCGCATCGTGCGGGTAGATCATCCGCAAGGCGCCTGCCAGTTCGCGTGCTGCGCTCTCGGCCTCGATGAGATGCTTGCCGTCGGCCTTGTTGACGGCAACCAGATCAGCGAGTTCGAGCACGCCCTTCTTGATGCCCTGCAGCTGATCACCCGTTCGCGCGAGCGTCAGAAACGCAAAACAATCCACCATGTTCGCGACCGTCACCTCGGACTGGCCGACACCGACGGTCTCGACCAGAATCACGTCGTAACCCGCCGTTTCGAGCAGCACGATCGTCTCGCGGGTAGCCCGCGCTACTCCCCCGAGAGTTCCCGACGTGGGAGAGGGCCGGATGTACGCGTCGTCCGCAACCGTCAGCCGAGCCATCCGAGTCTTGTCACCGAGAATGGAACCGCCGGTGCGCGTCGACGACGGATCGACCGCCAACACCGCGACCCGGTGCCCCTTGCCGATCAGATACATCCCGAGCGCATCGATGAACGTCGACTTTCCGACGCCGGGAACTCCCGTGATCCCCACGCGATGCGAGCCGCCTGCCTTGGGCAGCAACTGCAGCAGCAGTTGCTGTGCCAGATCACGGTGATCGCTTCGGGTCGACTCCACCAGTGTTATTGCTCGGGCAAGCCCGGATCGTTCGTTGGCCAGTACCGATTTCGCTACCGCATCGATATCGATCACGCGTTGTCGGTTCGACGATGTCATATCTTGTGGACCCATCGTCAGGCGGAAGCCTCACGCGGGGTATGACCGAGCTGTTCGGACAGCTTCTGCACCAACCCGATTGCCGCGTCGGCGATGACCGTTCCCGGCGGGAAGATCGCCGCGGCGCCCGCCGCGTAGAGCTCCTCGAAATCGCCGGGCGGTATGACGCCACCGACAACGATCATGATGTCGGGTCGATCGACCGCGGCGAGAGCTTCGCGCAGTGCCGGAACCAGCGTCAGGTGCCCCGCGGCCAACGACGACACACCGACGACGTGAACGTCGTTGTCGGCGGCCTGACGAGCCACCTCCTCCGGTGTCTGGAACAGCGGGCCGACGTCGACGTCGAATCCGATGTCCGCGAACGCCGTCGCGATGACCTTCTGACCTCGGTCGTGACCGTCCTGGCCCATCTTGCAGACGAGCACGCGTGGGCGACGCCCCTCGTCCTCGGCGAATTGCTCGACGAGCTCGGTCGCCTGCGTCAGATTCTTCGCTTTGCCTGCCTCGTCTCGGTACACACCACTGATTGTCCGGATTTCTGCCTGATGGCGCCCATATACCTTCTCGAGGGCGTCGGAAATCTCCCCGACGGTAGCCATCTTGCGTGCCGCATCGATCGCAAGTGCCAGCAGGTTGTTCTCCATACCCGACTCGGTCGATGCAGCCGCACGAGTCAGATTCGCCAACGCGGCCTCGACCTCGTCGGAATCTCGTTCCGCGCGCAGGCGCCCCAATTTCTCGATCTGCTCCTTGCGGACCTTCGAGTTCTCGACCTTGAGCACCTCGATGGTGTCCGGCTCGTCGGGAACGTACTTGTTCACCCCGACCAGCGGCTGGCGACCCGAGTCGATGCGCGCCTGCGTGCGAGCGGCAGCTTCTTCGATCCGGAGCTTGGGAATGCCTTCGCCGATCGCCTGCGCCATGCCGCCGGCGGCTTCGACCTCGGCGATGTGCGCACGGGCCCGGTTCGCCAGCTGGTGAGTAAGCCATTCGACATAGTGCGATCCGCCCCACGGGTCGATCGGACGGACCGTGTTCGACTCCTGCTGGATCAACAGCTGCGTGTTGCGGGCGATGCGAGCCGAGAAGTCTGTGGGCAGGGCGAGTGCCTCGTCGAGAGCATTGGTGTGCAACGACTGGGTGTGCCCCTGGGTCGCCGCCATCGCCTCGACACAGGTGCGCGAAACGTTGTTGAACACGTCCTGCGCGGTGAGCGACCATCCCGACGTTTGCGAATGGGTCCGCAGCGAGCGAGATTTCGCGCTCTTCGGTTCGAATTCCTGCACCAGCTCCGACCACAGCAACCTGCCGGCGCGTAGCTTGGCAACCTCCATGAAGAAGTTCATTCCGATGGCCCAGAAGAACGACAACCGCGGCGCGAACGTATCGATGTCCATGCCCGCAGCCAGACCCGCGCGGATGTACTCGACGCCGTCGGCCAGGGTGTATGCAAGCTCGAGATCGGCTGTCGCACCGGCCTCCTGGATGTGGTATCCCGAGATCGAAATCGAGTTGTACTTCGGCATCTTCTCGCTGGTGTACGCGAAGATGTCGGAGATGATCCGCATCGAGGGCTTCGGCGGATAGATGTATGTGTTTCGGACCATGAACTCTTTGAGGATGTCGTTCTGAATGGTCCCGGCAAGCTTCTCCGGCCCGACGCCCTGCTCCTGCGCGGCAGCGACATACAGCGCGAGAATCGGCAACACCGCACCGTTCATCGTCATCGATACCGACACACTGCCGAGATCGATTCCGTCGAAAAGCTGCCGCATGTCGTAGATCGAATCGATTGCCACACCGGCCATCCCGACATCGCCCTGTACACGAGGATGATCGGAATCGTAGCCGCGGTGCGTCGCCAGATCGAACGCGACCGAGAGGCCCTTCTGCCCGGCAGCGAGATTGCGACGGTAGAACGCGTTCGACTCGGCGGCGGTGGAGAATCCGGCGTACTGACGAATGGTCCACGGCTGATTGACGTACATCGTCGGATAGGGCCCGCGGATGAACGGCGGGGTACCCGGATAGCTGTCCAGCGGATATCCCTCGGCCTCGGCGGCGTCGCGGTCCGCTTGGGTGAACACCGGCTTGACGTCGATGCCCTCCGGGGTCGACCAGACGACCTGCTCGGCCGGGTAATTGTTCGCGGCCGCGCCTGCCTCGACGTGCGCTGTCGTCTCTTCGGCCGTCGGTGCAGCAGGCGCTGGGGCCGACGGATCCTTCAGCGGTACATCGGCAAAGTTCCCGATGACGTGGGATGTGCGAGAACCGGACTCGTGAGTGGTCATTGGACTCTAGGCTCCCAGCGATTCGAGAAGTTCGGTGAGGACGGCGACGGCGTCGACCTTGGCGGTGAGGAATCCGTCGGGACGCGCCGATCCGGTGACATCGGTGAAGATCTTGTCCGGGCCTGCGAGGAGTACCCGTTCGATTCCTGCCTCGCGCAACGAGGACACCGCGGAGGCCGCCTCGTCCGCGTATCGCTTGTCCGTACCGCAAATGACGGCGATACGCGCTCCCGAGGTACGGACGGCTTCGGCGATGGTCGCCTCGGTCAGCGGACCGGGATTTTCCGTGTGGATGCCGCCGGAAGCCAGCAGGTTTGCGGCGAAGGTAGTGCGAACATTGTGTTCGGCCACCGATCCCAGTGGTGCCAGTAGCGCCAGTGGCCGCGCGTCGTGTTCGGCGAGGTACGCGTCGGATCGGTCACGCAATGATTCGAACGCGGCACCGTAGCGCTTGACCCGCGGAGTTGCTGTGCTGGGCGGCAACGGCGCCTCGGCCAGGTTAGGGAATTCGTTGACCCCGGTGAGCGGCGTCCGGCGGTGTGCGATGTCCGATGCCCTCGTCTCGGCGGTCTCGGCGATCGCCGAAGCGAGTGCCCCCGAATCCAGCGATGCTCGGTAACCACCGGCAGATTCGAGCTGCTGGGTGAATTCCCATGCCTTGGCAGCCAGGTCGTCGGTGAGCGTCTCGATGTACCACGATCCCGCACCCGGATCGAGTACACGACCGAGGTGAGACTCTTCGAGCAACAACAGCTGAGTGTTGCGGGCGATGCGTGCAGCGAACGTCTTCGACACTCCGGCGGCACCGCCGTCGATGGCGACATCGAACGGAAGAACCGTGACGGCGTCCGCGCCGCCGACACCCGCGCCGAAGGCTGCGAGTGTCGTGCGGAGCATGTTGACCCACGGGTCACGCTGGGCCATCATCGCTTCCGACGTCACCGCATGCTGAGGCGCACCGCCGCTCGACGGCGAGCCGCACACCTGAGCGACCCGCGCCCACACAACCCTCGCGGCACGGAACTTCGCAATCGTCTGGAACTGATCGTCGGTCGCTGCGAACCGGAACTCGATCTGGCCCAACGCATCGGTAACGCTCAGCCCCGCGTCGGTCAGCGCACGCAGGTAGTCGAGACCGGCTGCTACCGCTGCACCCACTTCCTGGGCATCCCCGGCGCCTGCGTTGTGGAATGCGGTGCCGTCGACCGTGATCGCTCGAACCGTCTCCGGCCTGCGTACGGCGTGTTCGGCCAATGTGACGACATCCGACAACGTCGCGGACTGTCCGCCGGAGAACGCCGAGGTGAGCGGAGTGCCGCCGAGACGAACCTGCACCGCAGTGCGATCGGTGACCTCGGCGGTGTCGAGTACCGACAGGATCGCGGTGGCGGCCGCGACTGTCTCGTCACCGGCGTCGAGCACCACGGGCGCGAGATCGAAGAGGACACCGTCGAGTGCGCGAGCGAGACCGTCGACTGGAAGGTCTCCCCCGCCGATTCGCAGCCACACCGCACTGACGCCGTTGTTCAGCCCGTCGAGAATCGAAGTGTTGACGGCTTCGGGATCGGTCTGCCCGACGCCGAAGCGCGCGCTGACCTTCCAACCGGCGTTCACGTCCCGAGTCGCATCACGTCCGCGCACGAATGGAAACACTCCGGGCAGCGGACGTTCGGGAACCTCGTCTCTCGTCCCGTACAGGGGCGAGACGGTCACACCGTCGTACGTCGTCGAGTCGAGCAGATGTTCGGGATCGGCCGGTAGATCGGCGACGTCGACGCGACGCGATTTCGCGAGAACACCCGCAACGGCCTTCTGCCACGCGGCATACGCGCTGCTGGAAGCAGCGTCCTGTGAAGCGTCTTCTTGTGAAGCAATGGGCACGATGACTGCTCCTCGACAATGGCGACTTTTGTGATGTGTACCGCGATCGATCCGACAGTATCGTGAGGATCACCTCACGTTTGCACGGGAGGTGGTTTCGGTGGGGTTCGTGTAGTCGAAGTCACCGGTACTGTCGGTGGTCGTGAAGAGGCGTTTTCGAGATCCACGGTTGATCGGCCTCGTCGTACTCCTTCTTGCGCTCGCTGTCGTGGCGGCAGTGTCGCCTCACCCGTCGGTCGGACAGCTGCGCGAATGGGCACACGCCGTCGGGCCCGCTTTTCCCCTCGTGTTCTTCGCGGTCCACGCTCTCGTCACCGTTGCCCCGGTGCCTCGAACCTTGTTCACCCTGGCGGCAGGCGTTCTGTTCGGACCGGTGACCGGGATCCTCGTCACCGTCGGAGCCTCGACGGTGAGCGCGGTGCTCGCGTTGTTGCTGGTCCGGATCGTCGGACGCGAGTGGTTCGCCACGCGGATGACCCATCCCGCCGTTCGTAAGATCGACGACAGTCTCGCCCGCCGAGGATGGCTTGCGGTCGGCTCGCTGAGGCTGATCGCGCCGGTTCCGTTCTCGGTGGTCAACTACTGCTGCGGAGTGTCCTCGATAGGCGTCGCATCGTTCGCACTCGCCACCGCTGTCGGGGTGGTGCCGGGCACCGTCGGAATCGTCGTGCTCGGCGATGCGCTCGGCGGCAATGCGAATCCATTGATGCTGGCGTTGTCCGGCTCGTGTATCGCGCTCGGTGTCATCGGTCTGCTGGTGGATTGGAAGCTCTCCACATCACGACGCGCCTCCGAGGGTCAAGCACTCAAAGTTGATCGGTAAATATCAAGCCATTTTCGTTGACTTGGTTATATCAAGCCCATATCCTTTACTCCATGTTCGTAATGACCGTCGACCAGCGACACAGCAGACGTGACGTCGACAGAGTCGAAGATCTACTCGACGAAATGAACACTTCCTCACTTCTTCGCCCGTTCGAGAGAACCGCAGGCGACGAGGTTCAGGCTGTGATCGACGCCACAGCGAATGGCGCCAACACTGTTGTCGACATCACACTGCTCCTGGTCAAGCAAGGCACATGGAGCGTCGGAATCGGAGTCGGGACCGTGGAAGAACCACTGCCTCCCAGCACACGGGCTGGACGTGGGCCGGCGTTCGAGGCGGCCCGAGATGCCGTCACGCGCGCCAAAACCGCTCCGGCCTCTGTCGCGATCACGGCAGCGGACCCTGCCCGACTACGCGCCGGGCGCGACGCCGAGACAGCGCTCGCACTCGTCGCGCTACTGATCGCCGACCGCACGGAACAGGGACATCGGGCAACGGATCTCATGCGCGAGGGACACACCCAGACAAGTGCCGCCGAGACCCTCGGGATCAGCAAGCAGGCCATGTCTCAGCGTCTGTCGGTGGCCAGGTGGAACATCGAGGCACGCGGTCGGACACTGACAACCCATCTGCTCGAGGCCCTCGCCCATGACGAGATCGCTGTCGACGTCGCCGAGAAACCGGAGAGCGAATGACCATCGCAACACTGATCCTGCTGGCGCTGTCCGCGGCCGTGTCGATGGTGCCCAACAGCAGGCGCAGCCCTCGCTGGCTCACCGCCGCCGCATCGGCGGCCGTGTTGGGAGCGGCAGCCATCACCGCTGCAGTCGCCGATCCAGTACACGGGTTTGCCCTGGGAGTCACCTACGCCGTCACGGTTGCCGCGGCAGTCGTCGGAGGGTCGCCGATCGTCACGGCGGTATTCGACGCTGCACGGCGCGATGGAACTCCGCACCCCGACGGCCCCCCAGGGCCACTGCACGGCGGTCTCACCATCGGAGTACTCGAGCGCACAGCCGTCGCCGCTTCGGTGCTGACGGGCTGGCCGGAAGGAATCGCAATCGTTCTGGCCGTCAAGGGACTGGCCCGCTATCCGGAGCTACGCAGCGACGACGCAACCGTCCACGACCAAGCAGCGAACGACGACCACGCAGCCAACGACGACCACGCAGCCAACGACGATGCCGAATCGCCGGACGATCGGTCACCGACCCGCGCGACAGCGGCGTCGGCCACCTCCGCATCGGAACAATTCATCATCGGGACGTTCACCAGCGTGATGTGGGCCGTTGCGGTGTGCGGTGTCGGATATCTACTGACCACCTGACGCTCGACCCGCCCCGGCGCGGACCCTACTGAGGATCCACGGGCGGAGGCGCCCACTGCTGCTGGGGTTGTCCCGGCGACAGCGCGCCGAGATCGGTTCGCTTGGTCAAGCTCGGGTCAGGCGCAAGGGAAGTGTCGACGGGTGTCCTCGCGACAGCTTCCGCTGCTGCGACAGCCTCGGCGACAGCGGGATCGCTCTTCGTCTCGAACCACTCGGCCACCTCTTCCGAGTCGTCCTCGGGCTTGGTCTCCACGCCCGAATTGTCACTCGGCTGAAAACGAAACACGCCGTCTTCTCCCGGCGCACCCAGTGTCTTCGCGAAGCCCTTCAAAGCGTCACCGAAATCGCTGGGAATCATCCACACCTTGTTCGCGTCGCCCTGCGCCATCTGCGGCAATGTCTGCATGTACTGGTAGGCAAGGAGTTCCGGAGTCGGCTTTCCTGCCTTGATAGCGGCGAACACCTTCTCGATTGCCTTCGCCTGGCCTTGCGCTTGCAGGTACTTGGCAGCTCGATCACCCTGCGCCCGAAGAATTCTCGACTGACGTTCACCCTCAGCCGTCAGAATCGAAGCCTGTTTGGCACCTTCGGCCGCGAGAATTCGACTCTGCTTGTCACCCTCCGCCGTCTTGATGGCAGATTCGCGGTGCCCTTCGGCAGTCAGAATGGTCGCGCGCTTCTCGCGGTCGGCCTTCATCTGCTTCTCCATGGACTCCTGAATCGACGGCGGCGGATCGATGCTCTTGAGCTCCACCCTCGCCACCCTCAATCCCCAACGCCCGGTGGCCTCGTCGAGAACACCGCGCAGTTGCCCGTTGATCGAATCTCGCGATGTCAAGGTCTCTTCGAGAGTCATGCCACCGACGACGTTTCGTAGCGTGGTGGTTGTCAACTGCTCGACACCGACGATGTAGTTGTTGATCTCGTACACCGCGGCCTGAGGATTGGTGACCTGGAAATAGACGACGGTGTCGATCGACACCGTCAGGTTGTCCTTGGTGATGACGGGCTGCGGCGGGAACGACACGACGCGTTCACGCAGGTCCACCTTCGCGCGAATCCGGTCGACGAACGGAACCAGAAAGGTCAACTGGCCGGACACCGTCTTCGAATAACGACCGAGCCGTTCCACGACCGCTGCTTCGGCTTGAGGTACGAGCGCCACCGACTTCGCCACCAGCACGATGACGAACAGGACGATGACGCCAAGAACAATGAGTGCAGCCATGGGCAACTACAGTCCTCTCCACACGACAGCGGTTGCGCCGTCTATTTCCATTACTGTCACGGTGGTACCGGGCGCGTAGACCTCGGTGGTGTCGAGCGGGCGAGCCGTCCACACTTCGCCGCCGATCTTCACTTGACCGGCATCGGCCGAGACCTGTTCCAGCACAAGCGCGCTCTTCCCGGACAGGGCTGCGATGCCGGTGTGCAGAATCGGCGGCTGGGCGAACTTGCGCAGAAGAATCGGCCGGACACCGAGAACGAGGGCAAGTGACACGACCCCGAAGACGATGGCGTCGGCCCACACCGGGAAATCCGTGATCGCCGAGACGCCAGCCGTAGCCAGTGCTCCGCCCGCAATCATGAGCAGGAAGAAGTCGCCGGTCAGCGCTTCCGCTGCCGCCAGAAGAACTCCTGCGATGAGCCAGATGATCGCCGCCACACCGTCCATACAACCACAAAGCGCACGGGTGCCGGTGGCCCTGAAGCTACTCCTCGGTAACGAAATCGACGAGTTGCTCCACCGCACCGATCAGCGGCGCCTCCAGGTCCCGGAACGACGACACCGCCGAATACACACGACGCCATCCGTCGCGTGGGCTGCCCCAGCCGAGCTCGCGGCAGATACCCGTTTTCCAGTCCTCGCCTCGTGGGATCTTCGGCCACGCCGCAATGCCGACAGCTTTGGGCCGCACTGCTTCCCAAACATCGATGTATGGATGACCGGTAACGAGCACATCGGGTCCGAGCGACGTCGTCAGCTTCGATTCTTTCGAACCGGTCACCAGGTGGTCGACCAGAACTCCCACTCGGCGATTCGGGCCCGGCTCGAATTCGGCGAGACGCTCGGCAAGATTGTCGAGACCCTCCAGATGCTCGACCACAACCCCTTCGACCCTCAGATCATGGCCCCACACGCGTTCCACCAACGCCGCGTCGTGCACGCCTTCGACCCAGATCCGACTCGCCCGAGCAGTGCGCGCTCGAAGGTTTTCCACCTTCGTCGATCCAGATGCCGTTCTGGTGGCTGCCGCAGATTTCGGGGCGGCGGCTGCGCGCACGAGGGTGACTCGCCTGCCGTCCATCAGGAACGCCGCTTCGCGAAGTGCAAACAACCGCGAGGTTTTCGCCGAGTCCTCCAACCGCACGAAATCGCCGTCGTAGGTTCGCTCGAACCCCACGACGGCACCGCAATAGCCCGTCGCCGCATCCTCCACGACCAATCCGCGTTCGGCCGGCACCTGAGGAGCCGGAACCTTCCGCATGCGACTGTGCCCCGAAAGAATGTCTCCGCCGTACATGTCTGCCACGGCCGACAACGCTAGCGCATTTCTACCCCCGGATCGTTTCCATCGGCGTCACGAGCGAATCGCGTCGCACCGACCTATGCTGGTTAGTCGTGAGTTCTCCGAGTGCAAGCCTTGCTGTCTGGGTCAGTTCGTGGCTGGCCGGCGTCAGCGCGCCCGATGACGTGATCGACGCGATGTTCGAGTGGGCTCCGATGCATCTGATCGGTGCCGCGGACGAACAGACCGCCCAGGCCACCGGACTCGGCTGGCCGAGCCCACGCGCGGACGGTATCGCCGGACTGCTCACCACGGTCAGAACCCACCTGGCGCGAGGCGCGTCCGCCGACACGGACCCGGCGATCGAACTGTTGCTTCCCGGACCTGGATCCGTGGAGAATCTTCCTCCCAAGTCGGATTTCTCATGGGCGGCCATCGCCGCGGGAGAGGCAGTGGCCGTCGGGCATGTCGGGTCGCGGGGACTCGGTCTCGTGCCGGTGGTCGAGGGCCCCGACGTGCTGCGCTGGACCGTGTACCCGGTCGACATCCCCGACCACTACATCCGAGACTTCTCCCTCGGTGAGGCCGAGTACGCCATGCGCGACGCGGTACGAAGCGCTGCCGAGGCTCTCGGCTCGATGCAGGCCCTGCCCACCAGGAAAGAACTCGGCGATCCGCGCACTCGCATCATGAGTGCGATCGCCGACGCTGCTCGGCACCGCTACCCGGCCGAGACGTCCGAGCGTGTGCTTCGCGTTCTCGAATCCGCCGATCGGGTGGCGGCGATCCTTGCGGTAGCTCGCCACTCGTCTCCGACCGAGGCCCCGACCGCCTCCGCAGCAGCGGCCAGGGAAGACCTCGTTCGACCATTGTGGTCGTCCGTCCGGTCGGCACGGCTCAGTGCCGTCGCCAGCAGCATCGAGGAAAGCGTGCCGCGCCGCTGAGCACGTCGGCCGACGACTGCACTCAAGCCGGTGAGCGCACCGGACGCGTCGGCTGCTCGCAACACCTCAGTGCACACCGGTCACCGTTGAGTGTCGACCCGTAGCGCGGCACCGAACCGATACCCCGCGGCTGTACGTCATCGAGATGTTCGCGAACCAACTCGACCACCATGTCCGCGAAACGGTCGTCCGTTCCCGGTGTCGACGCCCGGGCGAAGGCCATGTTCAACTCCTTGGCCTTCTCCTCGGCCTCGGTGTCCAAGTCCCACACGACCTCCAGATGATCGGATACGAACCCGATCGGGCACACCACAACCGCGTCGAATCCCTTGTTCGCCAACGATTCCAGATGATCGCAGATATCGGGTTCCAGCCACGGAACCTGAGGCGGTCCCGACCTGGATTGCCAGACGAGGTCGTAGCCCTCGATGCCGGCTGCGACAGCCGCCAGCCTCGACGCCTCTTCGACCTGACGGCTGTACAGGTGACCACCGTCATCGGGGGGACCCGCGTTTCTGTCGGCAGCGCTGGGGATGGAGTGTGCAGTGAACACGACGCGCGCGCCGGCCCGAGCCTCCGACGGCAGGGACTCCAGTGCCGCCGTGATCGCATCGGCGAACGCGGCGACCATCAGCGGATGGTCGTAGTATTGACGAATTTTGACGAGATCGGGTGCGCCGATTCCTACCGAATCCCGTGCCCGCGCAATGTCCTCGTGGTACTGCCTGCATCCCGAATAGCCGCCCCACGCCGATGTCGGAAACACCAGTGCGCGCTCGATTCCATCGTTCTTCATCTGCTCGACGGTGTCCTCGACCATCGGGTGCCAGTTTCGATTTCCGAAGTACACCGGCAATTCGATCCCGGCGGAAGCTAATTCGGACTGCACGGCTGCAATGATGTCGCGGTTGAGGGCATTGATCGGGGACACGCCTCCGAAGTGCATGTAGTGCTCGACCACGGCGTCGAGCCTCTCCGGTGGAACACCCCTGCCTCGAGTCACGTTCTCCAGAAACGGCCTGACATGGGCGGGTTCCTCGGGGCCACCGAACGACAGGACGAGGAGGGCGTCGAAGCCCGTCGGCGTGGACGTGATGTTCTTCGTCATCGGTCCATTGTGCGCTCAGCCCCGCTGTGTCCGTCAACGCAGTCTGTCCTATGGACCGCTTGCATTACCGGGCCGACAACACCCGGCCGCACGTGCTCTTCGCGACATCCATCGACGACCGCCGGTGCAGTGCACCGGCGGTCCACTCTCGGCCTCCGTGTCAGAGTGATTCAGCCGAGCACGAATGGAATGACAGCATCGTCCACCGCCCCTCGGACCGGGACCAGGTCCAGACGCTGGACGTCAGCGAATCGAGCTCCCGGCGCAGGCCTCGCATCGAGACCTTGGCATGCATCCGACCGGCGAGTAACGCGACAGCGCCCAGCACGTGTGTGTGCTCGATGCGGTGAACGATCTCCTCGTATACCAGGCCGTCATCCGACATTCGTCCCAGCAGTGTCTTCTTGTCGTCACGCCAGCCGTTGGCATGGGTATAACTCAGACGATCGTCGTAGAACGATTCCAAGTATGTCGTTCGCCCGACCTTCATCGCGCCGATTCGTTCCTGCTCGCGTGTAAGAATTTCGGCCACGACCGAGTCTGGGGATGTTTCGATGGATCGGTCGTTCATCGTGTGTCTCCTGTTCAGCTCGTCAGGGCAATCATCGGGTTGGGTAGATCGGGACTGGTCCGGAGCGCCCACGTCTGAGTGATGATGTCGCTGATCGGGGTTCCCCTTGCCACTGCCTGGCGCATCAGTTCCGGATCGAACGAGATTCCAACAGGATTGTCGCTGTACTCCGGACCCTTCATGTAGGCCGTCGCTTGATCGGGTTCGTCGAAGTTGTCGATCTGCAACTCGACGAAGTTCCCATCGGGGTCCTGGTAGTACAGCGATGTTGTGACCCCGTGTTGGATAGGAACTTTCGGCTCGATCCCCGAGGCCTTGAGCGCGACGTATCGATCGAGCAGATCGGTAAGCGTGGCGAAGGTGTATGCGGTGTGGTGCATTCCCGCTGCCCCAGGATCACGTGGCTGCACAGGGGCGTCAAGGAGCGCGATACGATGATGTTCTTCGTCGAATGTTGTGAAACACAGGCCATGTCCCTCGTGAACGACGTGCGCTTCCAGCACGGTGCAATACCAATCCCGCATCTGTTGGAACTGGCCGGTCTGCAATACCACGTGGGCAAATGTGGGTGCTTTGGTCATGGTGACTCCTTCAAGTCCGTTCGAGAGCCGTGGATTACATCGGAATCAGACCGATGCGTTGTTCGAGGCATCAACTAGTGCGGTGTGTGTGCCGAAAGTCCGAAGACTGTAGACCAAGGGCGGGAAATCGGAGGTCGAGCATTGCTCGACCGTCCCGAGTAGAAGTGCGTGATCACCGGCAGGAACTTCGGTGTCGACCGAACACTTCAACCATGCGGTGGAATCGGCAAATCTCGGCAGCCCGCCGTCTAATTCCCAAGCCACAGCGGAAAATCGGTCGTCCCGACGGCTTGCGAACCGGGCAGCTGTTTCAGGTTGATTCACTGCGAGAACATTGACTCCGAACGCCCCGGTCCGTCGCACGATCTCGAGTAGTGTCGAACAGTTGTCGAGGGCAATCGAGATCATGGGCGGATCGAGACTCAACGATGCCAATGAACTGACGGTTGTGCCATGGGGAGTCATGCCTTCGTGAGCCGTGACGACGGCTACCGGTCCGGTTACCCGCGCCATTGCTTCTTTGAACAAGTTTGTGTCCATCGAAAATTCACCTCGAGATAGTGGGTTGAGTGGCGAAGCTGCCTTCGTCGACGGAGTCGAGAATATTCAGACGAATGGGGTTACTTGCTCTTCGATTCCGAGGAGCGCACGTCCATAGACTTCCTGGTTGATGTTGACATTGATGAAAGCGTGTCGAGAGCTGGTCTCGAGATCGCGCCATATGCGCTGCAACGGATTCACCTGTGCGAAACTGCCGGCGCCACCGATGTCGAGAAGCGTCTCGACCGCTTCGCGACATCGCTGCGCAGCGTGCGCGGAATCCATCCGAACACGCGACCTCTCGAGGACGGACATCAGCCTGCCTGTGGAAGCAGCAGAATCGACATCGTCAGCTGCACGAAGAGCCAGCAGTCGCGCTTGGTCGATCAGCGAACGCGCCTTCGCCATTCCCAACTGCGTGGTAGGCGAATCCACGGCCTTGTCATAGAACGAATACGAAATAGGTTTGCCCTTCTTCAGGGTTGCCATCACGCTGTCGTAGGCACCTTCGGCCATGCCGAGCATCGGGCCGACCAACGCAAGTAGCAGCGCTGGAACAAGCGACGAGTGATAAAGCGATTCGTCCGGGAACGGCAACGCCGAGTTGCCACTCATGATGTCGGCTACGGACAGGACGCGGATGTCAGGAACGAAAATATCGTCAGCGACGACGGTATTGCTTCCTGACCCGGCCATGCCTGCGACGTACCAGGTATCGTCGATGGTGACGTCGGCCATGGGTATCCAGCCCATGCCGGCGCCGATCACGTCACCTTCTTCGTCGGTGAGGGGAATTCCCATCACGGCCCAACTGGCGTGCAGACTTGCCGACGCGAATCCCCACCGCCCGGTAACTCGATAGCCGCCGTCCACGCGGACCGTGGTCGCGGTGGGCGTGATCACTCCACAGGTGACAACGTGGGGATCGGTCCCAAGGATTTCCTCTTGCACCGATTCGGGTGACATACCGATCATGTACGAGGTGACGTTCGAGAGCGCCACCACCCACGCTGTCGATCCACAGAACCTGCCGATCTCCAAGGTGGTCTCGACGAACGTACGGAAACCCTCCTCGGATCCACCGAATCGTGCAGGTTTGGTGAGGTCGAAAAGGCCGGCGGCGCGAATGGCGTCGACGCTGTCCTGCGGTACGCGTCGGCCGGTTTCGGCGTATCGGGCATTCTTCGCCAGCAAGGGGCCCAGATCACGCGCGGCGGCTACAAGGCGTTCACGCTCGTCGGTGGGCGAGCTGGACGGGGCAACGACATCTGCGACAGTCATGGGGCTCCTTCGATCAGTGGCGATTGGTTAATTAGTCATGATTTATTGATAGGCTGGTGTGAAGGAGGTCACTTGTCAAGGGGGTGATCGGAAATTTTGATCGGCGGGATGGATCGTATGAACGCGAACGAAAGAGGCCAGGAGGTCCCCGACCAGGCCGAGCCGGATGACTTCGAAGGTCCCGCTTTCCAGCGCGGAATATGGCACCACTCAACCGAATCGGCCAAACGAGTCTCACTCGGCGGTTCTCGCGCGGAGCAAGCTGCACATCAGATCGCGCGATTGTCCGCCGGTGCCCATGCCGGTGACCGCATCGGAAGCAAGGACGATCTGCGGAGAATCTGCGGCGTGTCGGTCGGCACCATCAACGAAGCGATCAAACTCGCTCAGGCTCGAGGCGTCGTTACATCAAGGCCAGGGCCAGGTGGAGGACTGTTTGCGTGCGACCCCTCCCCCCTCTCGCGGATGAACGGATGGTTTCGGGCAGCCGCCGACGACGAATCTGCGTTCACCGAAACCGTCCAGATCAGGAATGCCATCGCACCTCTGTTGATCGACGAGGTGATGCGGGAGATGACGCTCTCCGACCAAGAGACCTTCTCCGATCTGTTGTGGGAGATTCGTCGCGCTCGAAACTCCGATGCGACATCAGATTTCATCTGGGCATGCTGGAACATGCATGCGCATCTGGCCGGCATTGGAAAAGCGATACTGCTCAGCACTCTGTATTTGAGCATCATGGACGTCGGAGTTTCCTACATACGAGCAATTCTCGAAACCAACGCCCCAGCCCTGTATCTGGACCCCCTGGCAGATGTCATGGAGGACCTGGTCAGTGCGCTCGAACGACGCGAAGCTTCTGCCGCAATCGACGCAGTGAGCCGCACCGATCCCACCCTGATTCTGCGTGACCCACCAACCCGATGACCGGCCTTCCCCTTTCAGCAGGAGAGTGACATGACCCAGCCGATCTGGCAACCGAATCCCGATCTGACACCAACCACCAGAATCGCCGAGTTCACGGCGTTCGTCGAAAACCGGCATCTCGTTCAGCTGCCGGAGTACACGGATCTGCACCGATGGTCCGTGCAGAATCTCGCTGACTTCTGGCAGGCCGTCTGGGACCATTTCGATGTTCGCTCTGCTACAACGGCCGGCCCCGCCTTGGCCACATCAGTGATGCCAGGCGCAGCCTGGTTCTCTGGATCTCGAGTGAACTATTCCGAACATGTTCTGCGACAGGCAGATTACGCGCCGGATGCCGTCGCGATCATCGGCGCGACCGAGCCGGGAGGCGCCACCAAGACCTTGACCTGGCGGGACCTCCGCACCCAGGTATGTTCCTTGGCCGTCGCACTCCGAGACAGCGGGATCGGTCCTGGTGATCGAGTAGTCGGGTACCTGCCGAACATCGCCGAAGCAGTGGTCGCGTTCCTCGCCACCGCATCGCTCGGCGCGATCTGGGCGGCCTGCGGGCAGGACTACTCGGTCCCGGCTGCGCACGCGCGTCTCGGACAACTGGAGCCGGCTGCGTTGATCACCGCCGACGGATACCGCTTCGGTGGTCAAGTGCGCAATCGAGCCGACGAGGCCGCGGAACTGCTTGCGTTACTCCCGTCCGTTCGGTTGGCAATCGGAATCGAGCATGTCGCCGATGGTGTCCAGGGGATGACAACGTGGTCGGATGCGATCTCAGCAGAAGACACTGGATCGAATCCCATTCCCGTGTCGTTCGACCATCCATTGTGGGTGGTGTTCTCCTCGGGCACTACCGGGGTGCCCAAAGGTATTGTCCATGGCCACGGCGGTGTGCTGCTCGAGCAGCTCAAGTCCTCCGCGTTGCACTTCGATCTCAGCGCGCGGGAAACCTTCTTCTGGTTCACGACACCGAGCTGGATGGTGTGGAACAGTCTGGTCGGAGGATTGTTGGTCGGCGCCACCATCGTCTGCTACGACGGAAGCCCTACGTTTCCGTCCACAAACACTTTGTGGGACATGGTCGACCAATTCGATGTCACGCTGTTCGGCGTCAGCCCGGGCTATCTGCTCGAATGCAAGAAGCACTCCCCCAACGGTCTTCGTGGATCACGTTCACTCGCCACGTTGCGCAGTATCGGTGTGACGGGCGCTCCGCTACCGGCAAGCACGGCCGAGTGGTTGGCGGACGAACTCGGGTCCAACGTCCGCATCGCCTCGACCAGCGGCGGCACAGACATCGTCACCGGCCTGGTCGGAAGCGCACCGACATTGGCTGTCTGGGCCGGAGAGATCTCCGGACCCTGTCTGGGAGTAGCGCTGGAAGCTTTCAGCGCCGACGGGCACTCGGTGCGCAACGAAGTGGGCGAATTGGTTGTCACACAACCGATGCCTTCGATGCCGCTCCGATTCTGGAATGATCCCGACGGCCGGAAATACCAAGACGCCTATTTTTCGATGTTCCCCGGTGTATGGCGCCAAGGAGACTGGATCACCGTCACCGATCGCGGCAGTGTGACGATGCACGGTCGATCGGACTCGACTCTGAACCGCCACGGCGTGAGGATGGGGAGCGCCGACATCTACGA
Organism: Rhodococcus sp. (in: high G+C Gram-positive bacteria); assembly: GCF_023264675.1. GTDB lineage: Bacteria > Actinomycetota > Actinomycetes > Mycobacteriales > Mycobacteriaceae > Rhodococcoides. The sequence continues at coordinate 88,465 of NZ_JAHFVG010000004.1, read as the reverse complement.
AGCCGTCGAGCAACTACCCGACATTCACGAAGCACTCGTCCTGGGCGTCGAGCAGGCAGACAGCAGCTATTGGATGCCACTGTTCGTCGTCCTCGCTCCGGGATGCACACTCGATGACGCATTGCGGCAACGGATCGCCGATATCATCCGCAGCAACGCCAGCCCCCGGCACATACCCGACGACATCATTGCTGCACCCGGCGTACCGCATACGAAAACCGGAAAAAAGCTCGAGGTACCTCTCAAACGGTTGATGCAGGGAGCGCTGCCCTCATCGGTTGTCGACCCGGCAAACGTCGATTCTCCCGAACTTGTCGACTGGTATGTCGACTTTGCGACCGCTCACGCCAACGAACAGCAGGCTCCGGTCTGACCTGGTCCGCACGACCCACGGAGAGCAGAACATTTCCAGCCGCCGTTGTGCCCGAAAACGACACCATCCCTGCACGACGAACTTCGTCGTGCAGGGCTGGCGTGGACGCGAGACAAGTCTTACATGTTGTCGGGGAGGTACGTGTTGTGGCTGGCGCCGCCGTCGACATAGATGATCGAGCCGGTCGTGCCGGGCAGCCAATCGGAGAGAAGCGCGCAAATGGACTTGGCGACCGCTGTCGGATCGTCGTAGTTCCAGCCGATAGGTGACGCGCCGTCCCAGTACTCGTTGAGTTGCTGCATCTTCTGGGCGTCGCCCGTCGCGGTACCGGCAATGGCCTTGGCTGCCAGTGTGCGAATCGGGCCTGCCGCGACGAGATTGGAGCGCACGCGCTTGGCCTGACCGACCTCGCGGGCGACGTAGCGATTGACCGACTCGAGTGCAGCCTTCGCCACACCCATCCAGTTGTAGTACGGCATCGCGGTGCGTGGATCGAAGTCCATACCGACGATGGAGCCGCCCTCGTTCATGACGGGCAGTACGGCGCGGGCGAGCGATGCGTAGCTCCACGCCGAGATTTCGAATGCGCGCGAGGCGTCGGGGCCGGGTCCCTCGAGGAACGGCTTGGCATCCGGGCCCATCAGGGTGCGTGGTGCAAACGCGATGGAGTGCAGAACTCCGTCCACACCTTCGGGGGCGAGCTCACGAACACGATCCGCGAGAGCAGCGAGGTGCTCTTCGTTGGTGGCATCGAGTTCGATCGCCGGGGGAACCGGCTGCGGCAACCGCTGCGCGATCCGATCGATCAGACGAAGGCGGTCGAACCCGGTGATGATCACCTTCGCGCCCTCGTTCTGCGCCATCGCTGCCGCATGGAACGCGATCGATGCATCGGTGATGATGCCCGTCACGAGAATTGTCTTGCCTTCGAGCAGTCCGCCCATGTGTCTTCCTTACAGATCGAATCGAAACGAGAAAAAGTGAACTAGTGGCCCATGCCCATGCCGCCGTCGACGGGAATGACTGCCCCGGAGACGTAGGCGGAATCCGGACCCGCGAGAAAACTCACCACGGCGGCGACGTCCTCGGGTTGACCCAACCGCTGGAGTGGAATGAACTCTTTGGCCTTGCTGCGCAGATCGTCCGGTAGGTCGGCGGTCATGTCGGTCTCGATGAATCCCGGCGAGACGACATTGGCGGTGATCGAGCGCGACCCGAGCTCGCGGGTGATCGAGCGGGCCATGCCGATGACGCCGGCCTTGGACGCCGCGTAGTTGATCTGCCCGGGCCCTCCGCCCAGCGCGACCACCGAACTCAGGAATACCATCCGGCCCCAACGAGCACGCAACATGGCGCGGTTGGCGCGCTTCGCAACTCGGAATGCTCCGGTCAGGTTCGCATCGATGACGCGCTCGAACTGCTCCTCCGTCATGCGCATCAGCAGAGTGTCGTCGGTGATTCCGGCATTGGCCACGAGAACCTCGACGGGACCCTGCTTTTCTTCGACCTCTTTGAACGCCTTGTCGACCGAGTCGGAATCCGTCACATCGCAGACGACGCCGAACAGACCCTCGGGTGCGCCGGAGCCGCGGTGTGTGACGGCGACCTTGTGGCCGTCGGCTGCGAGACGCTGAGCAATGGACAGACCGATGCCTCGGTTACCTCCGGTGACGAGTACCGATCGAGCGATGAAGTCGGGTTTGGACATGCCTGCAACCTATCTGTTCGTCCTGGAATGACAAAGCGAAACTTACTGGTGAGTAATAACAGGGAATCAGGGCAATCTTTGCCGGAGCACCAAAGCTGTGCCCAATCCTGTTGCGGTGAAAAGGACTCCGAGAATCAGCCATGGCCTGCTTGCATCGCCACGAGTGATTTCGAATCCGATCTGCTCTTCGAGGGTGTCGTACACCGCACGCAATTCCTCCAGCGACGACGCCGTGAAAAAGCTGCCTCCCGACAGAGATGCAATCTCCTTCAGAGAAGGGTCGTCGACCGGTACCGGAACACGTTCGGAACCTCCTTCGCCCTCGATGTCGACAGTGCCGTAGCTCGTGCCGAACGAGATCGTCGAGATCGGAACGTTCTTCTCGGCGGCAGCGCGTGCTGCGGTATATCCGCCCCGCGGGTCGTCCGGATTCTCCGGGACGGTCTGCTTTCCGTCGGAGAGCAGAACGATCCGAGCCGGCGGTGCCGCATCTCCCCCACCGAGAACGGCACCGAGAGTGTCGATGGACTGGAGCGAGGTGAAGATCGCTTCGCCGGTCGCAGTCCGCTCGCTCAGTTGAAGTTTGTCGATCGCAGCCTTCGTCGCCTCACGATTGGCCGTGGGAGACACCAGGACCGACGCGGTGCCCGCGAAGGCGACCAGACCGAGGTTGATCCCCGGTGTCAGTCCTTCTGCGAAGGACTTGCCTGCCTCCTGGGCGGCAGCCAGCCGCGACGGTTCGACGTCGGTTGCCTCCATCGACAGCGACACGTCGATGACGAGCATGACGGTCGCGCGGTTCCGCGGAACACGTTGATCCGACGTCGGTCCCGCCAGTGCCACGGTGAGCAACAACAGTCCGACGATAACCAGGGCTGTCGGGGCATGCCGCCAATATCCCGGACGGGTCGGGGCAACCTTCTCGAGGAGCTCCATGTTCGAGAAGCGAAGAGTGTGTCGGTGCCGGCGTCTCTGGACCAGCACATACCCGACGACGAGACCGACGACGACGAGCAGGAACAGCAACCACCACGGAGAGGCGAAATCGGAAAGGCTCATCGGCGACCCGCCCGAGCGGTGTTGACTGCGCTTGCGCCCAGCGTGTGGCGCCGCGAGCTGACGAATCTGACCACGTCCGAAATCCAGTCACCGTCGGTACGCAGCGTCAAACGCGGCGATCCGCATCGACGCAGGGCACGCTCGACGTCGTCGCGATGCGCTGCCGCCGCGGCCGCATAGTCGGCCCGCAACTTCGGAGTGGTGCTGAACTCGCGGGTGCGCCCGCTTTCGGGGTCGTGCAACACCACATCTCCGATATCGGGAAGTTCGAGATCGCGCGGATCCACTACTTCGACTGCCAGCACGTCGTGACGGGCGGAAATTGCACGGAGCGAGCGTTCCCAATCGATCGGTCCCAGAAAGTCGCTGATGACGACGGCCATACCCCGGCGACGTTGCGGCCGCCGAAGAGACTCGATCGCGACGCGGAGATCACCGCGCACTCCGTCGGCAGCACTCGGCGTCGTAGCAATGGTGCGCAGCATCGCCTGAGAGTGGATCCTCCCTCCGCGGGCCGGAATTCGGGTCGTGTCGGCACCGGTCGCGACCACGGCGCCGATTCGATTGCCCCCACCGCCCGACAGATGCGTGATTGCCGCGGCCGCAGCGACCGCCAGATCACGCTTCTCACACCCGGTGGTGCCGAAGTCGAGGCTTGCCGAGAGGTCAACGACCATCCACGTCTCCAGCTCTCGATCCGCCACCGACTGTCGAACGTGCGGATGCGTCGTACGTGCGGTGACCGACCAGTCCATCTGCCGGACGTCGTCGCCCGGTTGATACTCGCGCGCGTCGCCCGGCTCGGACCCGGGGCCAGGAATGAGCCCGAGGTGGTCGCCGTGCAGCACCCCGTCCAGACGTCGGCGAACCGTCAGCTCCAGCGTGCGCAGCGCGGCGGCGAGAGATGGATCTCGGAGCTCACCAGCACGGAACGCCGGCGGACGGGAAATACCGGGTCCGTGTGTGCTCTTCCCTCCGGCAAGTGCCCCGCTCACTGCTGCTGGCTACCCGCGGCCGATGGGTTTCCGGTCGGCTTCTGCAGTGACGGCGCCGGCGGCTGATGCGACGGGGTCTGATGCGACGGGGTCTGATGCGGTTGGGCCTGGGGGGCACCCTGTCCGGCGCCGTTGCCGGGAAACTGCCCGGGAACGTGCGCTCCGGGGCCCTGCGGCTGCCCCTGATACGGCCCCTGCGGACCACCGGGCCCGAACCCCTGTGGCTGGTTCGGTCCCTGCGGCTGGTTCGGCATCTGCTGCTGCACCGGTCCCTGCGGTCCACCGACCGCCTGAGGTGCAACCTGCGGCAGCCCTACGGTTTGCAGAACGCGGGTGATCACGTCCTCCGGGGTCACCTCGTCGGCGAGCGCGTCGTAGGACAGAACGAGCCGGTGCCTGAGCACATCGGGAATGACTTCGAGAACATCCTGCGGAACCACGTAGTCGCGTCCACGGAGCAAGGCAAGCGCCCGCGACGCAGCGATGATGCCCAACGTGGCGCGCGGCGACGCGCCGTAGGCGATCCAGCTGGCAACGTCGTCGAGGCCCAGTTGCTCGGGTGTTCTCGTCGCCGCGATGACACGGACGACGTAATCGACGAGAGCGTGGTGAACGAAGACCGAGCTCGCAACGTTCTGCAGGCGAACCAGTTCGGCGGGGTCGAGGATCTGCTTCGGCGTCGGGACGGTCGTACCCATCCGATAGACGATCTCGCGCTCTTCTTCCACTGTCGGATAGTCGACGATGATCTTGAACAGAAAGCGGTCACGCTGAGCTTCGGGGAGCGGGTAGACGCCTTCGTTCTCGATCGGGTTCTGCGTCGCCATGACCAAGAACGGATCGGGCATCTGGAAGGTCTTGCCGCCGATCGAGACATGCCTCTCGGCCATCACCTCGAGCAGCGCGGACTGCACCTTCGCGGGCGCTCGGTTGATCTCGTCGGCGAGAACGAAGTTCGCGACGACGGGACCGAGTTCGGTGTCGAATTCTTCGCGGCCCTGACGGTAGATGCGGGTACCGATGAGGTCGGTCGGCACCAGGTCGGGCGTGAACTGAACGCGGGAGAACGATCCACCGACCACTCGGGCGAACGTTTCGACGGCCAGTGTCTTCGCCACACCGGGCACGCCCTCGAGCAGAACGTGTCCGCGCGCGAGGAGTCCGACGAGGATTCTCTCGACCAGACGGTCTTGACCGACGATGACTCGCTTGACCTCGTACACGGCCTTTTCGAGAATCTTGACGTCCTCGGCCAGCCCGGCGGCGTCCGTCCGGGTCGACCCGCCCCCGCTCGGCGCCCTGCCGTTCGACTCGCCGACATTCGACCTACTGTCCTTCGCGTCACCGTCTTCGGACTCGACGCGCGTCGACACGCTGCTGACAGATTCGGCGCCGTCACGTGATGCCACCAAGAATTCACCGCTTTCGCTCGAAAATTTTCGCGGGCACGTCCTGTTGTCCCCATCGACCGTGTCCCGGTGATGTTCGCACGCGCCGTAGATTCCCGCCCCAGGCTACCGGCGCTCGAACCGGAGCCTAGTACCCCGAGTGATCGTCGTGTCTCGGACGAGGTGTCGGGTGCGCTCCGCCGAGCAGTCAAGGCTCTGGCCGGCCGGTCGAGCTGACTGCGGTTGCGATCGCGTGCGCCGCGCGGTGTCAGGACACCATGCGGACGGCGTACGGAGTCATACCGCCGTACCGAACCGGCGAAATCTTGACGACGTCGCCGGACTGAGGGGCTTCGAGCATCTTGCCGTCGCCCAGGTACAACGCGACGTGCTGGCTCGCGTTCGCACCGTAGAAGAGCATGTCGCCGCGCTTCATGTCGGAGGTCGGCACTTGCTTGCCTGCCGTGTACTGGTAGCCGGTGTAGTGCGGGAGTGAGATTCCGAGTCCGGCGAACGCGTAGATCATCAAACCGGAGCAATCGAACCCGACCTTGTTGTAATCGCCGTAGGTGTCGGCGACACCGCCGTCGCGAATTCCCTTGGTAGGCCCGTTCTCGTCTCCGCCGCCCCACGAGTAGGGAACCCCGAGCTGAGACATTCCGCGATCGATGACCAGTTCCACCGCAGCGCTCCCGGTGACCGACGGTGTCGATTGACCCGAGCTGCGCGGCTTCTTCGGTGTTGTCGTGGTCGTGCCGCCACTGCTGTCGGAATCGTCGTCGTCGATATCCGTGTGAGAGCGCTGACCGGCCGCTGCCGCCGCCGCTGCCGCGGATGCGGCCTGATTTGCCGCCACACGCGCAGCGGCTTGCACCGCGGCCTGACGGGCAGCCGACGCTGCCGCGGCGATGGCTGCATCCTCGGCTGCCTTCTGCTGCTCCCAGGATGTGTAGGCGACACGCTGATCTTGCAGACCGGCGACGTCGGTTCGAGCTGCATCGAGCTGGCTCTGCGCAGAATCGCGCTGGCTCTCAATGGCGACCTTCTCGTCGGCCTGTTGTTGCAGGGCCACCCGCGCCGCGGCGATGGCGTCCTCGGCCTCGGCCTTCTTCGATTCCGCATCGGATGCAGCGGCATCGGCCTGCTGCTTGCTCTCTCGCGCGGTGGAATCGCGGTTCGCCTGTTCGGTTCGCGCTCGCTGCAAACCGTCGAGAACGGCATTCTGGTTGTTGGACAGGACCTTGAGAACCTGGGCGCGATCGAGCACGTCTTCCGGACCGGTTGCGCCGAGAAAGGACGATACCGAGGCGACACCGGTGCCCTGGGTGTAGCTCGAGACGGCGAAGTCGTTGAACTTCTGCTGGGCAGCCTGAATTTGAGTACCGGCGTCCGTGAGCGCCTGCTGAGCGATGCCTACCAGTTGCGCGGCCACATCGGCGGCATCACGCGCATTCTGCAGATCGACGAGCGCCTTGTTCACATCCTCGCGCTTGACCGCGACGTCGGCATCGAGCTGTGCGAGTTGCTCGTTGGCGGCGGCGACCTGGTTGATCAGAGCGCCGACGGCACCGAGTTGATCTTCGACACGCGTGCCGGCCGCGGCGATATCGGAATCCGACGGGTTGGGCGGCGGCGGCGGAACTGCGGCAGCCGTGCCGGACGCCGCAGCCAACAATGCAGCGACCAGTCCAGCACCCACCAGTAGTCGCACCGTGCTCGAGAACGCGCTGCGGCGAGTGCCGCCGAATGCTCGTCGACTCACAAATGTCTCCCTCGGTCCCGGCGCTCGCGACATCCTCTCTGCAGGGACATCGGCGCCGAACAAGCAATGAGAACGGGTCCGAGTGGGTCCGAAAATCATGCTGCCCGGGCAGGGAGAGAGCACGCAGCTACACGACAGGTGTCGACCACGTCAGCCACACCCGAAGCAGCAGTCTCCCGAATGTTCTCGGATAGACCTCTGCCCTCTGCGACACTCCTTCCCCAGCAGTGCCAATGGCACCGTACGACACTTTGCGCACTAAAGAAACTCCAGTAACAAATGACACATTGGTAATTTCACCAGCGGAAATGCGCTGAACACGTGTTATGAGGAAAACAGTTTTTTGGACTTTTTCCCTTGCAAACGAAAATGCTCCACCCGCCGGCGGGTGGAGCACAGGGAGAAAGATCGATCCGGTTATTCGGTACCGGACGCGATTTGCTCGATCAAGATGTTCGGTTCGGCGCTTCGTCCGATGTAGCGGCGTCATGGTCACCGGATCGAGCAGGCGCGGATCGCCGGCGAACCTTGACCGCGGCGGTCACTGCTCCCGCGGCGGCAACCACAACGAGCAAGGCCACTGTGATCAAGGTCCAATGCGTCTGCGGATCGACCAGCGTGTCGACGAAATTGTCCGCGGCGACCACCGGATCACCGGTGTAGGTACGGTCCTGGCCGGATTCGAGCACGACGCGGCTGACGGAGTCGCTGAAAGATCCGACCTGGCCGGGACTGAGCACCAGAACCGTTCCGCCGTCCCGGGCACCGACCGCGGTGGCCAGGTCACGCAGCTGCGAATCGTGCCGCGGATTCTGGTCGACCACGACGACGCTCAGCGCAATTCCATGCTGCTCGGCTCGCTGTACCGCCTCGAGCAGACCACCTTCGACGTCGGCCGGAGCGCTGACTCCGGTCGCCGCGACCTCGGCGACGATCGCATCGACGTCGATACCGGGTGGCACGTCGGCGGCAAGGGGTACAAAGGCAAGAATCGGTTCAGGCATCTCTCGTCCAGTCGAAATACAACGTGCTATCCGCTCCATCGGTGACCGTGGTTCTCGATGACCAGCTCATCGAGAACGAGGCACTGCCGAAGAACGATGTCGAGGATCGGCAACAACAACAGCTGGGGGCCACAACGCCCGGGTGAAGGGTACGACTGCGACCGCCCGAACCTTACGTGACTCACCGACGGCGTCACGTTCTCGTCCTCCTCAGCCATCGATAGGTGAGGCTGTCCTGCATTGCGGCGCGCTTCTACCTCAACGAAGATCGACACCGCAAGGGCTTGCGTACAGCGGTGTAGCTGCCCTGCGTTTTCAACAGGACAAGCGTACTGTTAGACTTGCCGTCGAAACGTTCACGTGGACGATCTACGCACGCGCTGATCAACCACCAAGAACGTTTCGCTTCAACCGTCGACACAGCCCCGTCGGCGGTGTGCCTCATAGACGAGTGGAGCTGAAGTGACCGCCAGTAATGATTCATTCGGTGCAAAGGGCACCCTCGAAGTCGGAGAGAACTCGTACGAGATCTTCCGCTTGTCGGCCCTTCCCGGTGCCGAGAAGTTGCCCTATGCATTGAAGGTCCTCGCGGAGAACCTCCTTCGCACCGAGGACGGTGCCAACATCACCGCCGACCACATCCGTTCGATCGCTTCGTGGGACCCATCCGCGGACCCGAGCATCGAAATCCAGTTCACCCCTGCACGCGTCATCATGCAGGACTTCACCGGCGTTCCCTGCGTCGTCGACCTTGCCACCATGCGTGAGGCCGTCACCACCCTCGGCGGCGACCCGAACAAGGTCAACCCGCTCTCTCCCGCCGACATGGTCATCGACCACTCGGTCATCCTCGACGTCTTCGGCCGCGCCGATGCCCTCGAGCGCAACGTCGACCTCGAGTACGAGCGCAACGGCGAGCGTTACCAGTTCCTCCGTTGGGGCCAGGGCGCATTCGACGACTTCAAGGTCGTTCCCCCGGGAATGGGCATCGTCCACCAGGTCAACATCGAATACCTGGCACCCACCGTCATGACACGCAAGGGTCAGGCATACCCGGACACCTGCGTCGGCACCGACTCGCACACCACGATGGTCAACGGCCTCGGCGTGCTCGGCTGGGGCGTCGGCGGCATCGAGGCAGAGGCCGCCATGCTCGGCCAGCCTGTCTCCATGCTCATCCCCCGCGTTGTCGGCTTCAAGCTCTCGGGCGAGATCAAGCCCGGCGTCACCGCCACCGATGTCGTTCTCACGGCCACCGAGATGCTGCGCAAGCACGGCGTCGTCGGCAAGTTCGTCGAGTTCTACGGCAAGGGTGTCTCCGAGGTCCCGCTGGCGAACCGCGCGACGCTCGGCAACATGAGCCCCGAATTCGGTTCCACCGCAGCGATCTTCCCGATCGACGAGGAAACCATCAACTACCTGCGCCTCACCGGCCGCAGCGACGAGCAGCTCGCGCTCGTCGAGGCGTACGCCAAGGAGCAGGGCATGTGGCACAACCCCGACGACGAGGCCGTGTACTCCGAGTACATCGAGCTCGACCTCGGCGACGTCGTGCCGTCCATTGCAGGTCCCAAGCGCCCGCAGGACCGAATCCTGCTGTCGGACTCGAAGACTGCGTTCCGCAAGGACATCCACAACTATGTGGAGGAGAACTACCCGACCGAGCACACGCAGCTCGACGAGGCAGTCGAGGAGTCCTTCCCGGCCTCCGATCCCGCCACGTTGTCCTTCGCGGACGACGGAGCGGTCGACGTGCAGTCCGCTGCATACGGCTCCGAGGGGCGCCCGAGCAAGCCGGTCAAGGTCGTCACCGACGAGAGTGGCGAGTTCGTTCTCGATCACGGCGCCGTCGTCGTTGCCGGAATCACCTCCTGCACCAACACGTCCAACCCGTCGGTCATGCTCGGCGCAGCGCTGCTCGCCCGCAACGCCGTCGAAAAGGGTCTGTCCACCAAGCCGTGGGTCAAGACCAACATGGCTCCGGGATCTCAGGTCGTCACCGACTACTACGAGAAGGCCGGCCTGTGGCCGTACCTCGAAAAGCTCGGCTACTTCCTCGGCGGTTACGGCTGCACCACCTGCATCGGTAACACCGGGCCGCTGCTGGAGCCGATCTCGAAGGCGATCAACGACAACGACCTCTCGGTCACTGCAGTGCTGTCGGGCAACCGTAACTTCGAAGGTCGCATCTCCCCCGACGTCAAGATGAACTACCTGGCGTCCCCGCCGCTGGTCATCGCGTACGGCCTCGCCGGAACGATGGACTTCGACTTCGAGACCGACGCGCTCGGCAAGGACCACGAGGGCAACCCCGTGTACCTGAAAGACATCTGGCCGTCCTCGCAGGAGATCGAAGAGACCATCCAGTCTTCGATCAGCCGCGACATGTTCAGCAAGTCCTACGAGACGATCTTCGCCGGAGACAGCCGCTGGCAGAACCTCTCGACCCCCGAGGGCGACACGTTCGAGTGGGATCCGAAGTCCACGTATGTGCGGAAGCCTCCGTACTTCGACGGCATGACGATGGACCCGGCTCCGGTCGAGGACATCAAGGGCGCCCGCGTCCTCGCACTGCTCGGCGATTCGGTCACCACCGACCACATCAGTCCGGCAGGCCCCATCAAGGCCGGCACGCCTGCAGCCCAGTACCTGGACTCGCACGGCGTCGAGCGCAAGGATTACAACTCGCTCGGCTCGCGCCGCGGTAACCACGAGGTCATGATCCGTGGAACGTTCGCCAACATCCGACTGAAGAACCAGCTCCTCGACGACGTCTCGGGTGGCTACACCCGCGACTTCACCCTCGACGGTGGACCGCAGTCCTTCATCTACGATGCGGCGCAGAACTACCAGGAAGCCGGTATCCCGCTGGTCGTTCTCGGTGGTAAGGAATATGGATCCGGCTCCTCGCGTGACTGGGCTGCCAAGGGCACGTCGCTGCTCGGAGTCAAGGCCGTCATCACCGAGTCGTTCGAGCGTATTCACCGCTCCAACCTCATCGGAATGGGCGTTGTCCCCCTTCAGTTCCCGGTCGGCGAGAGCGCGAAATCGCTCAAGCTGGACGGCACCGAGACGTTCGACATCGTCGGCGTCGAGAAGCTGAACGAGGGCGTCACCCCGAAGACGATGGCCGTCACCGCCACGAAGACCGACGGCACCAAGGTCGAGTTCGACGCCGTCGTCCGCATCGACACCCCCGGTGAAGCGGACTACTACCGCAACGGCGGAATCCTGCAGTACGTTCTTCGCAACATGATCAGGGGCTGATCGGCTACTCGCCGACAAGTACTGATCCGATCGCGCGGCGATGGGCCCGGAAGTGAAGTTCTTCCGGGCCCATCGCCGTTCGAGGACTTTCTCATCGAGAGTAGGAACGACACAGTGCCCAAGGTCAGTGAAGACCAGTTGGCTGCGCGGCGAAGCGAGATTCTCGACGGCGCGCGCAAATGCTTCGGCGAATTCGGCTACGAAGGCGCAACGGTCCGACGCCTCGAAGAGGCAACCGGGCTTTCGCGCGGCGCAATCTTCCATCACTTCAAGGACAAGGACGGATTGTTCCTCGCGTTGGCTCAGGAAGACGCGCGCCGCATGGCCGAGGTTGCCGCTACCCAGGGCCTCATTCAGGTGATGCGCGACATCCTGGAGCAACCGGACAGCTTCGAATGGCTCGGCACCCGATTGGAAATCGCACGACGGCTCCGCACCGATCCCGAGTTCCGCGAGAGTTGGTCCGAGAAGTCAGCCGAATTGACCGACGCCACCCACGCTCGGCTCGAAGCGCAGAAGACTGCGGGACGGCTACGCGACGACGTGCCGCAGGACGTCATGGTCGAGTACCTCGATCTCGTACTCGACGGCCTCATTGCACGCATCGCATCTGGTCAGGCAGGTCAAAACCTCTCCGCCGTACTCGATTTGGTCGAGGAGTCGGTCCGCAAGTCCGACGCTCCGCTCTGAAAGAACGGAGCAGACCCCTTATTGCGCGCGTTTGCGGTTGGGTCCCCCGCGCCCACGGAGGACTGTGCCCGACTCCGCGAGTACTTTGTGCACGAAACCGTACGAGCGCCCCGTACTGGTGGCCAGGGACCTGATGCTGGCGCCACTCTCGTAGAGATCCTTGAGAGAGGACTGCAACCGATCGCGTGAATCACCGGTGATACGAGCACCTTTGACGTAGACCGATCCCCGCGGATCATCACGTCCACCGGCGCCGTCGATTTTTCCGGTCGATCGAACTCGCGTACGTGCCATGGGTTCCTCCAGTCAGCGACGACCAGGAGCGGAGCCCGTGGAGCCAACCTCAGGACCCGCACTCACCGAATCTCCCCCACACGATCAAGGGTAGAGGACGCTCACCTCCGGCACGAGGAAAAAGCCGAAAACTCTTGACCCCGTCGAAAATCCCGGTACTGCCCGGTCAGGCGAGCTGAATGAGTTCGAGGTATTCCTGCGACCAGTGGTCCTCGGTACCGTCGGGAAGGAGGATCACTCGCTCCGGCGACAGCGCCTCGGCTGCACCCGGATCGTGAGTGACCAAGACGACGGCACCCTTGTAACTGCGCAATGCATCGAGCACCTGCTCGCGCGAGATCGGGTCGAGGTTGTTGGTGGGCTCGTCGAGAAGCAGGACATTCGCTGCCGACGACACCAGCCCGGCGAGGGCAAGCCTGGTCTTCTCACCGCCCGACAACGTACCCGCCGGCTGCTCCAATTGGGGGCCGGTGAACATGAACGCACCGAGCAGCGAACGGAGCTCTTGCTCGCCCGTGTCGGGCGCCGCGTGACGAATGTTCTCCCACACCGACGCAGCATCGTCGAGCGTGTCGTGTTCCTGCGCGAAGTAGCCGACTCGCAGGCCGTGGCCTGGGTCGATCTGGCCCGAATCCGACTTCTCGGTGCCTGCGAGGATACGCAGCAGCGTCGTCTTGCCCGCGCCGTTGAGGCCGAGAACCACGACGCGACTGCCGCGGTCGATGGCGAGATCGACGCCGGCGAAAATCTCGAGCGAGCCGTACATCTTCGTCAGGTTCTTGGCCATCAACGGTGTCTTGCCACACGGTGCAGGCTCGGGGAACCTGATGTGCGCGACCCGGTCCGAGACTCGCTCGGCATCGAGGTTGGCCATCAACTTGTCGGCACGTTTCGCCATGTTCTGTGCCGCAACAGCTTTGGTTGCCTTGGCGCCCATCTTCGCGGCCTGCACGCGCAGTGCGCCTGCCTTCTTCTCCGCGTTCGCACGTTCACGACGACGACGTTGCTCGTCGGTGGCGCGTGCGTCGATGTACTTCTTCCAGTTCATGTTGTAAATGTCTGCCTCGCCACGGACCGCATCGAGGAACCAGACTCGATTGACCACGTCGCCCAGCAGTTCGACGTCGTGACTGATGACGATCAATCCGCCCTCGTGGCTCTGCAGGAACCCCCGGAGCCAGGTGATCGAGTCGGCGTCGAGGTGGTTGGTCGGCTCGTCCAGCAACAACGTCGTCTCGGAACGGCCTCCACTGCCGTCCGATGCTGCGAACAGAATCCGAGCAAGCTCCACCCGACGACGCTGACCGCCGGACAGGGTGCGCAGTGCCTGATTCAAGATCCGGTCCGGCAAGCCCAGACTGTTGGAAATACGCGCGGCTTCGCTCTCTGCCTCGTATCCCCCGAGCGATGCGAAGCGCTCCTCCAGCTCGCCGTACTTGCGCACCGCGCGATCGAGACGGTTCTCGTCGGCGACCTCGGCCATGAGCGCCTGCTGCTTTTCCATCTGCTGCAACAAGGTATCGAGGCCACGGGCGGACAGAACGCGGTTCTTCGCCAGGACGTCGAGGTCGCCCTCCTTGGGATCCTGAGGGAGATAGCCGAGGTCACCCGTGCGCACGACCTGACCCGCGTACGGCTCGCCCTCGCCTGCCAGGATGCGCAGTGTCGTGGTCTTGCCTGCGCCGTTGCGGCCGACGAGACCGATTCGATCACCGGCCTGAACGCGGAGGGCGGGTCCTGGGGCCGAGAGCAACGTGCGGACACCGGCACGAACTTCCAAGTCGGTGGCGGTGATCACGCGGGTGCTCCTCGGGTTGAACGAATGTGATGGAACGTGGACTGTGCCGGAATGCGGCACGAGCAACCACTCATTTTAGACCCTCGACGGCCATGCTCCCACCAAGTCGGACGGTGACCCCGGTAACGTCTGGCCCATGACTGCCGCGAACACTGAACAACACAGAGATATGGTCGGCCGGGTGGCGCTCGTCACCGGAGCCAGCAGGGGAATCGGCAAGGCAATCGCCGCCGAACTGCTGAGCCGAGGAGCACGGGTCGCGATCACGGCGCGCAAGCCCGAACCATTGGCGGACGCGGCGCGCGATCTCCTCGAAGCGGGAGGTGAGGGCGCCGAAGTGCTGACGATCGCAGGCAACGCAGGCGATCCAGACTCACGTCGGGACGCAGTGACCCAGACCATCGCGAAGTTCGGTTCACTGGACATCTTGATCAACAACACCGGCATCAACCCGGTGTACGGCTCGCTCATGGACGCCGATCTCGACGGCGTGAAGAAAATTTTCGACACCAATGTCGTTGCCACCCTCGGATTCATCCAGGAAGCCTTCCGCGGATGGATGGGCGAACACGGCGGTGCCGTCGTCAACGTCGCGAGTGTGGCCGGGCTGCGTTCCACCGGGGTCATCGCCGCGTACGGAGCGTCCAAGGCTGCGTTGATCCGGCTCACGGAAGAACTCGCCTGGCAGCTCGGTCCATCGATTCGGGTCAACGCTGTGGCGCCCGGTGTGGTGAAGACCAAGTTCGCGGAAGCTTTGGTGGCCGGCGGCGAGGACCAGGCTTCAGCGGTGTATCCGATGAAGCGTCTGGGGAACCCGGAAGACGTGGCGAGTCTCGTCGGCTTCCTCGTCTCCGACGAGTCGTCCTGGATCACCGGGGAAACGATTCGGGTCGATGGCGGCCTGCTCGCAACCGGCGGGTTGTGAGCCGGTCACACGCTCCGGCCCTCGAGCAAGTGGCCGAATTGGTAGTCGTCGGCCTCGGCCCGGCAGGTCGGGCACTGACACATCGGGCAAGTGCGCACGGCCTCGATGTGATCGCCGTCGACTCGCATCCCCATCGACACTGGACGCCGACCTACTCGGCGTGGCGAGACGAACTCCCGTTCTGGCTCCCGGCGTCCGCGATCAGTTCGAGCACGGACGACCCGGCAGCGTGGACCACCCGGAGGCAGAGCATCGATCGGACCTACTGCGTCCTCGACACAGCGGCACTGCACACGGCCTTGACCGTCGACGACGCGAGAATAGTGGCCGGCACCGCCCATGAGGTCACGGCGCGCACGGTCCGGCTCACCGACGGAACCGTGATCTCGGGTGGAGCTGTCGTCGATGCTCGAGGCACGACGGGAATGTCCGGTCTCGCGGAACAAACGGCCTACGGCGTGATCGTCCCGCGGGAGCTGGGTGAGCCGCTGCTGGAAGCTGGAGGGGCCTGGTTCATGGATTGGCGCTGCGACAACGGCACCGATCCCGGTGATGTACCGAGTTTTCTGTACGCCGTTCGACTGAACGACGAGTCGATCCTGCTCGAGGAGACATGTCTGGTCGGCATGCCCGCATTGGAACTACGGACACTCCAGAAGCGACTCTTCACGCGACTGCGGGGTCGCGGACTCGTCCTCTCGGGATCCGAACCCGTCGAACGAGTTCGGTTCCCCGTCCAGTCACCGCCTCGGACATCGACCGAACGTGACATCGTCAGATTCGGCTCGCGCTCGTCGATGATGCACCCTGCCACCGGCTACAGCGTGGCCGCATCTCTCGGGGCCGTCGACACTCTCGTCGACGCGCTCCGTCACGGTCGGCGAGTGGGGTCACTTCAAATCTGGGCCGTACAAAGATTGCGCAACTTGGGGCTCCGGACTGCGCTCGATCTCGATCCGGCTCTGGTTCCGCAGTTCTTCGCCAGCTTCTTCGACCTACCGACAGCACTTCAGGCGTCATACCTGTCCGGTCGCTCGGATCCTGTCGGCACCATGAACGCGATGGTCCGCATGTTTCCCACGCTCCCCATGGCCGCACGGGTCGCGATCGCTCGCACGGTCGTCGGTTCGCGATAGCGGGCAAGGCCAATTCGAGCGTTCTCGCCCCATTGGGTCGACACCACAGGCAGTTCTCGTGAATCATGAACCCCATGCGTTCCATTTGGAAGGGATCGATAGCCTTCGGGCTCGTCAATGTCCCGGTGAAGGTGTACTCGGCAACCGAGACGCACGACATTCGGTTCCATCAGGTCCACGGCAAGGACGGCGGCCGAATCAAATACGACCGCATCTGCAGCGAATGTGGAAAGTCCGTCCAATTCGCGGACATCGACAAGGCCTACGACTCCCCCGACGGTGAGCGCGTGATCTTGACCGACCAGGACTTCGACAAGCTACCGGCGGCCGAGAAACACGAAATTCCTGTGTTGGAGTTCGTGCCGACCGACCAGATCGATCCGATCTTGTTCGACAAGAGTTACTTCCTCGAACCGGATTCTTCGTCACCCAAGGCGTATGTGCTGTTGCGTCAGACACTGCTGGAAACCGAACGGACCGCGCTCGTCCACTTCACCCTGCGCCAAAAAACTCGGCTTGCTGCGCTACGGGTGCGCGACGACGTCCTGGTGATCCAGACGCTGCTGTGGCCCGACGAGGTCCGCGCCGCTGAATTTCCATCGTTGGACGACGCCCCGAATGCACGCCCGCAGGAGGTGAAGATGGCGACCTCGCTCGTCGAGAGTATGTCTTCGGATTTCGACCCGACCGAATACACGGACGACTACCAGATAGAACTGCGCAAGCTGATCGACGACACCATTGCCAACGGCGGCGAAAAAGTGGTGCACACCGAGGAAGAATCGTCCGACGACGGCGAAGATGCCGAGGTGGTCGACTTGGTCGCTGCTCTGCAACGCAGCGTCGAAGCCGCAGGAAAGAACGCCAAGGCCTCGTCGTCGGGAGGTGCCGGCGCCGAACCGGCCAAGAAGACCGCCGCGAAGAAGGCACCGGCGAAAAAGGCCACTGCTACGAAGGCGCCGGCGAAGAAAGCAGCCGCCAAGAAAACGACCGCCAAGAGCACGTCATCGAAAGACACCGAGGAGCGAAAAGGCGCCTGACGCGCGACGCGTCGGCCCACACTCTTGGTGGACCGACGCCGCAGCGATCCAGGACACCGATATCGGTCAGACCGTGAAGCCGAGTGCCCTGAGCTGCTCGCGACCGTCGTCGGTGATTTTGTCCGGACCCCACGGCGGCATCCAGACCCAGTTGATCTTCAACTCGGAGCACAGTCCGCTCCGGACGAGCGCTCCCCTGGCCTGATCCTCGATGACGTCGGTGAGCGGGCACGCCGCCGACGTGAGGGTCATATCGATGGTGACGATGTCCTCGGCGTCGATGTTGATGTCGTAGACCAATCCCAGATCGACGACATTGATGCCGAGCTCGGGGTCGACGACGTCGCGCATCGCTTCCTCCAGGTCTTCGAGCACCTTGATTTCCTCGGGAGTCAACGTCACCGGCGCGGCGCTCGACTCTTCCGCTGCTGCGTTGTCTGCAACTGGCTGTGCATCCGTCATGATTGTCGTCCTTTTAAGATCGTGCGGGAGTTTCTTCGACTATTCGAACAACCGCGTCCTTGAAAGCCATCCACCCGAGCAACGCACATTTGACGCGCGCGGGGTATTTCGACACTCCGGCGAATGCGATTCCGTCACCGATGACGTCCTCGTCGCCTTCCACGCTGCCCCTGCTGCCGACCATTTCGCCGAATGCTTCGACGACTTTCAGGGCTTCGGTGACCGACAGGCCGACGACCTGGTCGGTGAGTACCGACGTGGCTGCCTGGCTGATGGAACACCCTTGGCCGTCGTACGAGACATCGGCGACGGTTCCGGCGTCGTCGATGTGCACGCGCAACGTGACTTCGTCTCCGCAGGTCGGATTGACGTGGTGCACCTCGGCACCGAACGGTTCACGCAGACCGCGACCGTGTGGGTGCTTGTAATGGTCGAGGATCACTTCCTGGTACATCTGTTCCATACGCATCTCAGGCATCTCCTCCCGTTCCGAAGAAGCTCTGTGCCCGCTGGATGGCGGCGACGAGAGCGTCCACCTCGTCCAACGTGTTGTAGAGAGCGAACGATGCCCGTGCTGTCGCTGCGACGCCGAATCGACGATGCAGTGGCCAGGCGCAGTGATGTCCGACGCGAATTGCGACGCCCTCGTCGTCGAGTATCTGGCCGAGATCGTGCGCGTGGATACCGTCGACGACGAACGACACTGCCGAACCGCGGTCGACGTTGGCCGTCGGTCCGATGACCCGCACCCCGTCGAGGTCCGCGAACTTGTCCAAGGTCGCGCCGACGAGCTCGTGCTCGTGGGCAGCAATCGCGCTCATTCCGATGCGTTCGAGGTACCCGACAGCCGCGCCGAGACCGACGACCTGCGAGGTCATCGGAACGCCTGCTTCGAATCGCTGTGGCGGTGGCGCGTAGGTGGTCTTCTCCATCGTGACGGTTTCGATCATCGATCCGCCGGTGATGAAGGGTGGCATCGCATCGAGCAGTGCAGCTTTTCCGTAGAGCACGCCGACTCCGGACGGAGCAAGCATCTTGTGGCCGGAGAACGCTGCGAAATCGACGTCGAGTTCGTGGAAGTCGACCGTCATGTGCGGCACCGACTGGCACGCGTCGAGCACGACGAGTGCGCCCACTGAACGGGCCCGACGCACGAGTTCCTCGACCGGAGCCACCGCACCGGTGACATTGGATTGATGAGTGAACGCCACGACTTTCACCGCGTCGGTCAACTCGAGAGAGTCGAGATCGATCCGACCGTCGTCCGTGACTCCGTACCACCGCAGCGTGGCACCGGTTCGACGTGCCAATTCTTGCCACGGAACAAGATTCGCGTGGTGCTCGAGCTCGGTGACGACGATCTCGTCCCCCGGGCCGACGTGACGGTCGAAGCGGTCGTCGCCGAGAACGTACGTCACCAGATTCAACGACTCGGTCGCATTCTTGGTGAAGACGAGTTCGGATGCATCGACGCCGACGAACGAGCCGATGGCAGCGCGCGCTCCCTCGTAGGCATCGGTTGCCTCTTCGGCCAACTGGTGTGCGCCACGATGCACCGCTGCGTTGCAGGTGACCAGGAAGTCACGCTCGGCGTCGAGCACCTGAACCGGCCGCTGCGAAGTAGCGCCCGAGTCCAGGTACACCAACGGTTTGCCGTCGCGGACCGTGCGGGACAGGATCGGAAAATCCGCGCGAATGGTCGCGACGTCGAACTCGATGTCGCTCGACGCTCCCGGCGCGTTCAGCAGGGTTGCTCCGTGTGCTCCGCTCCCGGCCATACTCATGCTCCTGTGGTTGCAGCCTCAGTGAATGCGGCGTAGCCGTTCGATTCGAGCTCGTCGGCCAGCTCCGCGCCACCGGACTGCACGATCTTGCCTCCGACGAAAACGTGGACGAAATCAGGCTTGATGTAGCGAAGAATGCGCGTGTAGTGCGTGATCAACAGCACTCCGCCGCCCACCGCCGTGCCGGTGGAATCGACCCAGCCGCGCTCCTTGTAGGTGTTGACACCCTCGGAGACGATGCGCAGTGCGTCGACGTCGAGCCCGGAGTCGGTCTCGTCGAGGATCGCGATCTTCGGCTTCAGAAGTCCCAGCTGCAGGATCTCGTGACGCTTCTTCTCGCCGCCGGAGAAGCCTTCGTTGACGCTTCGCTCGGCGAATTCGTCCTTGATCTCCAGCTCACCCATCGCGGTCTTGACCTCTTTGACCCAGTGGCGAAGCTTGGGCGCGTCTCCGCGGACGGCCGTCGCAGCGGTTCGGAGGAAGTTCGACATCGAAACGCCGGGAACCTCGACGGGATACTGCATCGCGAGGAACAGTCCGGCGCGAGCGCGCTCGTCGACGGTCATCTCCAGGACGTTCTCGCCGTCGAGGGTGATGGTTCCCGAGGTGACGGTGTACTTCGGGTGGCCGGCAATCGCGTAGGACAGCGTCGACTTGCCGGAGCCGTTCGGTCCCATGATCGCGTGAGTTTCACCGGATTTCACCGTCAGATCGACACCTTTGAGGATATCGATCGGGTCTGCGGTGGCATCCGAGTTCGCAACGCTGACGTGCAGGTCGCGGATTTCGAGCGTGGACATCAAATATTCCTTCGAGTATTCGGAGAGAGACAGGACTCTCTGCACATGATCAGACGCCGGTGACGGCGAGTTCGGTCTCGATCGCGGCATCGAGGCGCTCACGAACAGCGGGCACCGGGATGCGGTTGATGATCTCGTGGAAGAACCCACGCACGATCAGTCGACGCGCTGCGTCCTCGGAGATACCACGAGCGCGCAGGTAGAAGAGCTGCTCGTCGTCGAATCGGCCGGTGGCGCTCGCGTGTCCGGCTCCGAGGATCTCACCGGTTTCGATTTCCAGGTTGGGTACCGAATCGGCGCGCGCACCGTCGGTCAGCACCAGGTTGCGGTTGAACTCGAATGTGCTGGTGTCCTCGGCTCCGGCACGAATGAGGACATCACCGATCCACACGGTGTGCGCGTCGACTGAACCGGGGCCGGTCTCGCCTTGCAACGCACCCTTGTACAGAACGTTCGACTTGCACTTGGGGGCAGTGTGATCGACCAGCAGACGCTGTTCGAGGTGCTGCCCTGCATCGGCGAAGTACAGTCCGAGCAGTTCTGCATCGCCGCCGGGCGCGTCGTAGTGCACTGTGGGGCTGACGCGCACCAGATCTCCGCCGAGCGAAACGTTGTAATGCCGTAGCACTGCGTCACGACCGAGGCGCGCGTGGTGCGCAGCGACGTGAACCGCATCCGATTCCCAGTCCTGAAGCAGCACGACCGACAGGTTCGCACTGTCGTCGAGGACGAATTCGATGTTCTCGGCGTAGGTTCCGCTCCCGACCTGGTCGATCACGACTGTGGCCTTGGCGAACTTGCCGAGACGAATCTGCAGGTGCCCGTAGGACACTGCGTCGACGCCTGGCCCGGTGACGGTGATCTGTACCGGTTCGGCGAGCTCGACTTCCGACCCAACCGACACGATGGTTGCCTCGGTGAACGCCGAGTACGCCTGCGCCGCAATGCGGTCCGCCGGCACGCCCGCGACGCCGAGCCTGGCATCGTCTCGCCCGACCGAGTCGACGACGACACCATCGGCCGCGGTCACCGCGATATCGGCGACGGCCGTGGCGACGGCGGAGCCGTCGTGCAACCCGCGGAGACGACGCAGCGGCGTGAAACGCCACAACTCGTCGCGTCCCGAGGGCACCTCGAACGCGTTCACGTCGTACGAGGTGAACTGCGCGCCCTTGTTCGCTACCAGTTTCGACTTGTCTTCTCGTGCACCGGCAGTCGGGTTCTCCTGCGCAACTGCGCCGATCACTCCGCTTTCGGTGCCTTCTGTCAGCGGCTTGCTCACTTAACCGACCGACCCTTCCATCTGGAGCTCGATGAGCCGGTTGAGCTCGAGCGCGTATTCCATCGGGAGTTCACGAGCGATCGGTTCGACGAATCCGCGAACCACCATCGCCATCGCCTCGTCCTCGGTCAGACCACGGCTCATCAGGTAGAAGAGCTGATCGTCGCTGACCTTCGACACGGTTGCCTCGTGACCCATCGAGACGTCGTCCTCGCGGATGTCGACGTACGGGTAGGTGTCCGATCGAGAGATGTTGTCGACGAGCAATGCGTCGCACTTCACCGTCGAACGCGAGCCGTATGCACCCTTGTTGATCTGGATCAGTCCGCGGTAGGACGTGCGACCACCACCACGCGCAACGGACTTGCTGACGATGTTCGAGGATGTGTGCGGCGCGAGGTGCAGCATCTTCGAGCCGGTGTCCTGGTGCTGATCCGGTCCGGCGAACGCGACGGACAGAACTTCACCCTTGGCGTACTCGCCCGTCATCCAGACAGCGGGGTACTTCATCGTGACCTTGGAGCCGATGTTGCCGTCGACCCACTCCATCGTGGCGCCCGCTTCGGCCTTCGCACGCTTGGTGACGAGGTTGTAGACGTTGTTGGACCAGTTCTGGATGGTGGTGTAGCGGCAACGGCCGCCCTTCTTGACGATGATCTCCACCACCGCGGAGTGCAACGAGTCCGACTTGTAGATCGGCGCCGTGCAACCCTCGACGTAGTGCACGTAGGCACCCTCGTCGACGATGATCAACGTGCGCTCGAACTGGCCCATGTTCTCGGTGTTGATCCGGAAGTAGGCCTGCAGCGGGATGTCGACGTGCACGCCCGGCGGGATGTAGATGAAGGATCCACCCGACCACACGGCAGTGTTCAACGCCGAGAACTTGTTGTCTCCGGCCGGGATGACCGTGCCGAAGTACTCGCGGAACAGCTCCGGCTGCTCCTTCAGTGCGGTGTCGGTATCGAGGAAGAGAACGCCCTGCGCTTCGAGATCCTCGCGGATCGAGTGGTACACGACCTCGGACTCGTACTGTGCGGCGACGCCGGACACCAGGCGCTGCTTCTCGGCCTCGGGGATGCCGAGCTTGTCGTACGTGTTCTTGATGTCCTCGGGCAGATCGTCCCAGGTCGCAGCCTGCTTCTCGCTCGAGCGCACGAAGTACTTGATGTTGTCGAAATCGATGCCGTCGAGATCCGATCCCCAGTTGGGCATCGGCTTGCGATCGAACGTCTTGAGTGCCTTGAGGCGGGCCTCCAGCATCCACTCGGGCTCGCTCTTCTTGGCCGAGATGTCGCGAACGACGGCCTCGGACAAACCGCGCTGCGCGCTGGCGCCTGCAACGTCGGAGTCGGCCCAGCCGTACCCGTAG
This sequence comes from Rhodococcus sp. (in: high G+C Gram-positive bacteria), assembly GCF_023264675.1. Classification (GTDB taxonomy): domain Bacteria; phylum Actinomycetota; class Actinomycetes; order Mycobacteriales; family Mycobacteriaceae; genus Rhodococcoides. Next base: position 65,326 of record NZ_JAHFVG010000004.1, on the reverse strand, counting down.
GTTCCCAGCGACGCAATTGTCTCGTCCTGAGTCAGCGGCGGTGCCGGGGTCACCTGATCTGGTGTGACGGTCATGCGAGCTCCTTCCGGAGGCTTGTTCGATCTCCGGTGCGGGGCTGTGCACCGGACATTACGGAGGGGGTAGTGCGCTTTTGTGGAATATTCGAGGCCTGCGGCGTACCCGGGCTCTGCGGAACGCCCAAGTCTTGGGGAGCCGACAGCGGAACATGGGTGGTGCAGGCGCAATCGCCGTTGGCGATGGTTGCCAGTCTCTGTACGTGCGTACCCAGCAGTTCGGCGAACGCCTCACGCTCGGCGTCACACAGCTCCGGAAACTCCGATGCCACGTGAGAAACAGGGCAGTGATGCTGGCAGATCTGAACTCCGTTGCCGACGACTCTGGTCGACGCTGCGAATCCCGCCGCGGTGAAGGCCTCGGCGATACGACCTGCAGCTTCCTCCAGATCGGAAGCGCCGTCGCCCGACACCGGTTCGACGTCGGCCACGATCGCGTCGACACGCTGGCGCGCAAACGCTTCGATGGCTGCATCGCCACCGATCTTGCGCAACTGCCGCATGGCGGCACCGGCAAGATCGTCGTAGGTATGGCCGAGGCGGTTGCGCCCGACTGCCGTCAGCTGAAAGTGCTTGGCCGGTCGCCCGCGCCCACGACCGCGAACTGCAGCCGACGGTGCCACACGCGCCTCACCACCGGATATCAGGGCTTCGAGGTGACGTCGAACGCCGGCAGCGCTCAATCCGAGACGGGTGCCGATATCCGACGCTGTGATGGGCCCTTCTTCGAGAAGTAGAGTGACCACAGCACTTCGAGTCTGTCCTTCGTGACCAACGGCGGCCGAGCCGTGTGCCGGGACGACAGCGCCGAGAGCAGCGCCTTCTTCCATGCGCGACGGTGCAGACGTTGTTTTCACAACACCAGTGTGACGGAATTGTCGGTGCTGGTCCAGCAAGGGTGCCCTTCTTCACGCGCGTGCAGTACCAGGGAATATCCGGCACCCGCCCGTGGTTGGGAGGGGCACGATTCGACCCCACATCCACGGCGTGTCCGGTCGCGGACGCACTCACCGCTACGCTGCCAACGTGCCACCGATCCCAGACGAGCCGAGCGCGGAGGAGTCTCCGGCGGCGCCGACGCCATCGAATCCGGGCACCAGCGATACAACCCCGCCCGGCAAGGTGGCCATCGCCGAGTCCGATGGCCCCCGATCCGAACTGCCCACTTCGTTTTTTCGGCATCGCGTCGTCGAACCGTTTCGCAAGATCGTCGGACTGGATGCGATCAAACCGGCATCCAGCGTGTCCGTACTGCATGGAGACGAGAAGGAAGCTCCTGGTCTGAACAAGGCCGAGAACCTTCAGTTGCGCGGAATCCGCCGCTTCGGCGCAGCCGGGACCATTCTGATGGCCGTCGGCGCGCTCGGCGCGGGCGCACAGCCGGTGTTGCAGAACCCGGTGGTGGGCGTCCGCATCCTCAGCCTCCCGTCGCGGATGGCAACGACTGCTCTCACCGTCACCATGACCGGAACCGTCATGGTCGTCATAGCGTGGCTGCTTCTGGGCCGATTCGCCGTGGGTCGTCTCCGTGACGGAAATGTGCCGAGACGACTGACACGGTCCCAGCTCGACCGGACCCTTCTCCTCTGGATTCTGCCGTTGTGCGTCGCACCTCCGATGTTCAGCCGCGACGTGTACTCGTACCTGGCGCAGAGCGAGATCACCGCGCGGGGCCTCGATCCTTATGCCATCGGTCCCGCAGGCGCACTCGGTGTCGACAACGTACTCACGCGCACGGTGCCGAACATCTGGAGAGACACGCCTGCGCCCTACGGACCGTTGTTCCTGTGGATGGGCCGTGGGATCACCTGGCTCACGGGCGACAACATCGTCGCGGGAATCTTTCTGCACAGGCTGCTCGCGCTTGCCGGTGTCGCATTGATCGTCTGGGCGCTCCCCCGCCTGGCCAAACGATGCGGCGTCGCGGCAGTCAGCGCACTGTGGCTCGGGGCGGCGAACCCGTTGCTGCTGTTCCATCTCGTGGCCGGTATCCACAACGAAGCCTTGATGATCGGCCTCATGCTCGCGGGAACCGAGTTGGCGTTGCGTGCGATCGAGTCGACGGCGCCCATTCGCGGGATGAACCTGGTTCTCCTTCTCTCCGGTGCCGGATTGATCGCGCTGTCGTCGACGGTCAAGATTCCGTCGCTCATCGCGTTGGGGTTCGTCGGAATGGCACTCGCCAGACGGTGGGGTGGATCGATCCGCGGAGTGACATCGGCGGCCGCATTGCTCGGTGTCGTGAGCGTCGTGATCATCGGCGGCGTCAGCGTGATCAGCGGATTGGGTTTCGGCTGGATCGGCACGTTGGGCACGGCCGGGGTCGTGCGTAGCTGGATGTCGATCCCGACGATCCTCGGCCTCGGCACCGGATTCACCGGTGTGCTGCTCGGACTCGGCGACCACACCACTGCTGTGCTCGGACTCACCCGTCCGATCGCCGCGGTAGTGGCAGGTTTCGTTGCCCTGCGAATGCTCGTCGCGGTCTTGAAGGGACGACTGCATCCGGTCGGGGCGCTCGGCGTGTCCCTCGCAGCTCTCGTCCTCCTCTTTCCGGTGGTTCAGCCGTGGTATCTGCTCTGGGCGGTCACCCCACTCGCGGCCTGGGCGACCAGACCGGCGTTCCGCGTGCCCGCCATCGTGTTCTCCTCCATCGTCAGCGTGATCCTCATGCCGAACGGAAGCGAGTACCTGCCCTTCCAGATCGTGCAGGCAGCGATCGTGACGATCCTCACCATCGGCATCCTGTATCTGACGACGCGACGACGCATGCCGTGGCGCGCCAACTCTGGACCGGAGGAATCGGCGCTACCCGCAGGGGAATACGCTGGTTCCTCGTGATCGCCGGTGCCAACATGACAAGACGTGCGTCGACGTCGACGCACCCAGCTGTGCAACTGACGAACGTACGAAAGACCTACGGCGATGTACCTGCGGTCGACGGACTCGGTTTGACCGTCGACCGCGGTCAAGTTCTCGCGCTGCTCGGTCCCAACGGGGCCGGAAAGACGACGACGGTCGAAATGTGCGAGGGATTCGTCGTTCCGGACAGCGGGACCGTCAGTGTTCTCGGTCTCGACCCGATCACTCAGTCGTCCCAGCTTCGTCCGCGAATCGGCGTCATGCTGCAGGGCGGCGGCGCGTACCCGGGATCCAAAGCAGGCGAGATGCTTCGACTCGTCGCTTCGTACTCGGCAAATCCGCTCGACCCGGATTGGTTGCTCGACTGCCTGGGCCTCGAACGTGCCGTCAAGACTCCCTACCGCAGACTCTCCGGTGGTCAGCAGCAGCGTCTCGCCCTCGCGTGCGCCATCGTCGGGCGCCCCGAACTCGTATTCCTCGACGAACCAACTGCGGGTCTCGATGCGCAGGCACGACTCCTGGTGTGGGAGTTGATCGACGCATTGCGTCGCGACGGAGTCGGCGTACTTCTCACCACTCATCTCATGGACGAAGCCGAGCAACTGGCCGACGAACTGGTCATCATCGACCACGGCCGCATCGTCGCTTCGGGTACCGCGTCCGAACTGACCAAACAAGGCGCCGAAGGTCGACTGCGCTTCAGCGCGCCTTCGGGACTGGAACTGTCACAGCTCGATGCTGCACTTCCCGACGAATACCATCCGATCGAAGAGACTCCGGGTTCCTACGTGATCGAGGGCGTCATCGAACCAGGAATTCTCGTCACCGTCACCTCGTGGTGCGCGCAGCAGGATGTCCTCGCGACCGAACTGCAGGTCGACCAGCGGCGCCTGGAAGACGTGTTTCTCGAATTGACCGGCAGGGAGCTCAGACGATGACAGCGCGGCGAGATGTTCGCCTGACCACCAACAGATTCGACGACGGGTTGTTCGAGCCGGATCCGAGTCCGAGTTCGCCGTGGACCATGTTGTCCGCCCAGTCGATGCTCGAGCTGAAACTGCTGCTGCGCAACGGTGAGCAGTTGCTCCTGACGATGTTCATTCCGATCACGCTGCTGATCGGCCTTTCGTTGCTTCCGCTCGGCGCCATGGGTGATCACCCCGTCGATCAGGTCGTGCCTGCGGTGATGATGGTGGCCGTGATGTCGACTGCATTCACCGGCCAGGCAATTGCGGTCGGATTCGACCGTCGCTACGGAGCACTCAAACGCCTCGGTGCCACTCCACTGCCGAGGTGGGGAATCATCGCAGGCAAGAGCGTCGCGGTCATGCTGGTGGTGATTCTCCAGTCGGTCGTCCTCGGTTCGATCGGGCTGCTGCTCGGCTGGCGACCCGACCTAATCGGGCTCGCATCCGGCGCAGCGGTGATCGCACTGGGGACCGTCACGTTCGCGACCCTCGGCCTGCTGCTCGGTGGAACTCTGCGCGCCGAGATCGTGCTGGCACTGGCGAACATCCTGTGGTTCATCATGCTCGGCATCGGGTCGCTGGTCGTGTTGTCCGACGATCTGCCGACTGCTCTGCATACCGTTGCACGCCTCGTCCCCTCCGGCGCTCTGGCCGAAGCACTCGGACAGGCAGTCTCGGGTTCGTGGGACTGGTTCGGAATCATCGTGCTCGCGGGCTGGGCTGTCGTTGCCGGGTGGTTGGCAGTGCGCACGTTCCGCTTCACCTGACCGCTTCCTCGCTCAGAGTTCGGGAACCCACCAGGTCGACGACATCAGGGGTCAACGACACTCTGTAGTTGACCGCCGTTTACCATCGCTACGTGCTGTATCGAGCGTTTCTCCGTGCTGTCGACCTGCTACCTCTGCCGTCGCTACGGGTGCAGAAGATCTTGGCGTTCATCGTCATCCTCACCCAGGGTGGAGTCGCCGTCACCGGCGCGATAGTGCGTGTGACGGCATCGGGGCTCGGATGCCCGACCTGGCCGCAGTGCTTCCCCGGCAGCTTCACCCCGGTCGGAGTGTCCGAAGTTCCGGTGCTGCATCAGGCCGTCGAATTCGGGAACCGAATGCTGACGTTCGTCGTCGTTCTCTCCGCAGCCGCAATCGTGTTGGCGGTCACGCGCGCGCGACGCCGACGCCACGTGATTCGGTTCGCCTGGCTGATGCCCCTCGGTACCGTCGCACAGGCGGTGATCGGCGGTCTCACCGTCCTCACCGGACTGCTCTGGTGGACGGTGGCGATTCACCTCGTGGCATCGATGGCGATGGTCTGGTTGGCCTCGCTGCTCTACTTCAAGGTCGGCGAGACCGACGACGCAGCCGAGACGATCAAGGTCGTTCCCGAACCGCTGCGCATGCTGACCGGATTGTCCGGTGTGTTGCTTGCAGCAGTTCTCGTGGCCGGCACGATGGTCACCGGCGCAGGACCCCACGCGGGGGACAAGAGCATCGACAAACCGGTGCCGCGTTTCGAAGTGGAGATCGTGACTCTCGTCCACCTCCACGCCGAGCTGCTGGTGGCGTATCTGGCTCTGCTCGTCGGCCTGGGATTCGGGCTCTACGCGGTCAAGGCCTCGGAGACGATCAAAACCAGGTTGAAGGTTTTGCTCGCATTCGTCCTGTCACAGGCACTCGTCGGAATCGTCCAATACTTCACCGACGTCCCGGCGGCACTCGTGGCCGTACACGTCGCGGGTGCAGGTGCGTGCACGGCTGCAACAGCGGCGGTGTGGGCAGCGTGCCGAGTAAGGACGCCCGCGGTGACGGTGGCCGAGCACGCCGATGACGTGGCCGACGCCGACCCCCGCTGACGGCAACCAACTGCAGACGAGAGGAGAGGCAGCCGGTCTCCCCCTCAGATGACCGACTACCTCTCCCACTTATACGGACGCGCTGCCGATGCGATCGGTTCCCCTGTTTTCGGACTATTTTTCGAGCGCCGCGTTTCGCGCTTTCGGGAACCTGGTCTGGCGCGCCACCCATCCCGCCATTTTTCGGTAGTGACCTGGCGCCGGATTGACGGAACTGACCAGTTCACGGTCCCATTCCGACTCGGTAAGTGCGCCTGCTTCCTTCACCAATGCATGGGCGATGTCGTTGTTCGCCACGACCTGATCTCCCAGAACACCATCGGCACCGACGAGAGTTACCCGTGTGCCCACGCGTCCGATGGGTTGAATTACGACATTGCCGGTGCCACCGTGTTCACCGACGAACGCTTTCACTGCGGAAAGAGCGCCGGCCGGCACCTCGATCTTCGGCTCTGCCCCTTCGCTCACTGCCCCGCCGTCTGTGTTCTCTGCTTCGGTCGCCATTGGCCGATGGTACCGCCCGGTAACCTTCGGTCGTCACCAGCCTGCTCGGTGCCGGCGTGTAGAAACGAACCCATGCGTGCAATCGAGATCCGTGAAAACGGCGGCCCCGACGTTCTGACACCGATCGAACTGCCCGAGCCTGTCCCCGGGACCGGCGAATTGCTGGTCCGGGTGGAAGCAGCAGGCATAAATTTCATCGATACTTACTTCCGCAGCGGGCAGTACAGCCGGCCGCTCCCGTACATCCCGGGTGACGAAGGCGCCGGAATCGTCGAACACGTCGGCCCCGGCGTCACGGAGTTCGTCGTCGGGCAGCGTGTTGCCTGGGCGTCGGCGCCCGGCAGTTACGCGGAGAAAGTCGTCGTTCCGGCGCGCGTCGCGGTGGCGGTCCCCGACGGCGTTCCGGCCGAGAAGGCCGCCTCGGCCCTGCTACAAGGCATGACGGCTCACTATCTGATCGAGTCCACCTACCCCGCCGCTTCCGGCGAGACCGTTCTGGTTCATGCGGGAGCCGGAGGGGTCGGTTTGCTCTTGACGCAACTCGCAGTGGCCAAAGGTGTTCAGGTGATCACCACCGTGTCGACGCCGGAAAAGGAAAAACTCTCCCTGTCCGCCGGTGCACGCGATGTCCTGCGGTACGAGGACGACATCGCGGAGCGGGTGCGTGCACTGACCGACGGCGAAGGAGTACACGCGGTGTACGACGGGGTCGGTGCTGCCACCTTCGAGCAGAGCCTGGCTTCGCTCCGTATCCGCGGAACCCTCGCCCTCTTCGGAGCAGCGAGTGGCCCGGTACCGCCGTTCGACCCACAACGCCTCAATTCGGCCGGGTCGATCTTTCTGACGCGCCCGACGCTCGGACACTACGTCCGGGACCGTAGCGAACTCGAATGGCGTGCCGGTGCGGTGTTCAAAGCGGTGGTGGACGGTGTCCTCGACATCAGGGTCGGCGCGAGCTACCCCTTGGCCGATGCCGCGGCGGCGCACACCGCCCTGGAATCTCGGCGGACCACAGGATCGGTCGTATTGGTGCCGTGAGCGACTCCGGCGCGGGTCAGGACAGCAACTGCGAGAGGGTGTCCCAGCCGATCACCGAGTCGACTGCAAGACCGCAGAAGACCAGCGCGAGGTATTCGTTCGACAGGATGAACAGTTTGAGTGGCTTGACCGGGGTCCCGCCGCGGACCCCGGCATACAGGCGGTGCGCGACGACGAGAAACCAGATTCCCGACGCAAGCGCCACCACGGCGTAGATCACGCCCGATCCAGGAGCGAGAGCCAACGTCGCGAGAACGGTTGCCCACGCGTACACCACGATGTGCTTGGTGACCTTGGTCTCCGACGCCACAGCAGGGAGCATCGGCACGTTGGCTGCCTGATAGTCCTCTTTGTAGCGAAGCATGAGCGCCCAGGTGTGAGGCGGCGTCCACAGGAAGATGACGAGGAACATCACCAGTGCCTGCCATCCGATGGTTCCGGTGACCGCCGACCAGCCGATCATCACCGGCATACAGCCGGCCGCACCTCCCCACACCACGTTCTGCGAGGTCCGACGCTTGAGGACCAGTGTGTATACGAAGATATAGAAGCAGATGGTGACGACAGCGAGAATGCCGCTGAGCAGGTTGGTCGTGAACCAGAGCCAGAAGAATGCGACGACCCCGAGTGTCACGCCGAAGACGAAGGCATGTGAGACCGGCATCGCACCGCGTGCCAACGGACGCTTGGCGGTGCGCGCCATGACCTTGTCGATGTCGGCATCGGCCACCATGTTCAGACAGTTCGCGCTGGCTGCGGCCAGCATTCCACCGAACAGAGTGGTCAGGATCAGGCCTGGCTGTACGTGCCCTCGATCGGCCAGCAGCATCGCCGGGATCGTGGTGACCAGCAACAGTTCGATGACTCGCGGCTTGGTGAGCGCCACGTAGGCGAGCAGGAGCGCGATCGCTCTCCTGCCTGCGGATTTCGGAGCCTCGGGTGCCTGATCTGCACCGACCTGTTCGCCGTCGGCGCTGGTCGCGTGATCATCGGGTTGCCGCGGGCTGCCAGCGAATCCGTGGCCGCCCGGCTGCTGCCCAATTCGCACTACGACTCCTTGCACGGCCTAGAAACACATGAACGGCGCGCACACATGACAGATGCCCGGTGTGCACTACTACAGGCGATGGTAGACGTCCAGCCTTCCGTCACCAATTCCCAGGGCACCCAAAGTGAGCAAGGTGTCGCCTCCCGGTAACACGATGGACGCCAAGAGGGGGAAGGCACGACAGTAGGCTCGAGCGGAACTAGGCTGGTGGTCGACGTGTTTTCGATCCACGGCGATCGGGCACGCGAAGGCCAGGTCGGTCAGCTCACTCGTACGAATGTCAGGAGACCTCTGCTCGTGTCGATCACAGACGATATTGACGTCCTCACCACGGCGCACCACCCCAGCGACTGGACGGACTTGGACACAAGGGCGGTCGATACCGTCAGAGTCCTCGCTGCGGATGCGGTTCAGAAGGTCGGCAACGGTCACCCGGGAACAGCGATGAGCCTGGCCCCGCTTGCCTACACACTTTTCCAGCGCACGATGCGCCACGATCCGACCGACACCCACTGGATCGGACGTGACCGCTTCGTACTCTCCTGCGGACACTCGAGCCTGACGCTGTACCTACAGCTCTACTTGGGCGGGTTCGGTCTCGAACTGATCGACATCGAATCGCTTCGCACGTTCAAGTCGAAGACACCGGGACACCCCGAGTTCCGCCACACCGACGGCGTCGAGATCACCACCGGTCCGCTGGGACAGGGTCTGGCTTCGGCCGTCGGCATGTCGATGGCCTCGCGGCGTGAACGCGGACTGTTCGATCCCGAGCCTGCGCTCGGCGAAAGCCCGTTCGACCACTTCATCTACGTCATCGCGTCCGATGGAGACATCGAGGAGGGAGTCACCTCCGAGGCTTCCTCGCTTGCCGGAACCCAGCAGCTCGGCAACCTGATCTTGTTCTACGACGACAACAAGATTTCCATCGAGCACGCGACCGACATCGCTCTGTCGGAGAACACCGCCGCTCGCTACGAGGCATACGGCTGGCACGTGCAGGTAGTCGAAGGCGGCGAGAACGTCACCGCCATCGAGGAGGCCATTCAGGCTGCGAAGGCAGTGACCGACAAGCCGTCGATCATCGTGCTTCGCACGATCATCGGCTTCCCGGCACCGACGATGATGAATACCGGAGCCGTCCACGGCGCTGCCCTCGGCGACGAGGAAATCGCGAAGGTCAAGAAGGCTCTCGACTTCGACCCGGAGAAGAAGTTCGAGGTGACCGACGAGGTCATCTCGCACACTCGGGGACTGCAGGAGCGTGGACGCAAGGCTCATGCCGAGTGGAACACCGAGTTCGACGCCTGGGCTGCTCGCGAGCCGGAGCGAAAGAAGTTGCTCGATCGTCTGACCGCAGGCGAACTGCCCGTCGGCTGGACCGATGTTCTTCCGACCTGGGAGCCGGGCAGCAAGGCCATCGCGACACGCGCGGCATCGGGTGAGGTACTCAGCGCCGTCGGACCGGTACTGCCCGAGCTGTGGGGCGGCTCCGCCGACCTCGCCGGCAGCAACAACACGACCATCAAGGGCGCGAAGTCCTTCGGACCGACGTCGATCTCGACCGACGACTGGGATGCCGAGCCGTACGGGCGCACGCTTCACTTCGGAATTCGTGAGCACGCGATGGGGTCGATCCTCTCGGGCATCGTCATGCACGGTCCGACCCGTGCCTACGGCGGAACGTTCATGCAGTTCTCCGACTACATGCGTCCGGCCGTGCGCCTGGCCTCGCTCATGGACATCGATCCGATCTACGTGTGGACCCACGACTCGATCGGCCTCGGTGAGGACGGCCCCACCCACCAGCCTGTCGAACATCTCGCTGCTCTTCGCGCGATCCCCAACCTCTCCGTCGTCCGGCCGGGCGACGCCAACGAGACGGCATTCGCGTGGCAGGCCGTTCTCGCCAAGTCGAGCAGCAGCGGCCCCGTCGGGCTGGCGCTGACTCGTCAGGGCATTCCCATCCAGGAAGGCACGAGCTTCGAGGGCGTCTCCAAGGGCGGCTACGTACTCGTCGAGTCGTCCAAGGCCGCTCCCGACGTCATCCTGATCGCCACCGGCTCGGAATTGCAGTACGCCGTCGATTCGCAGAAGCAACTCGAAGCTCAGGGAATCGCTGCGCGCGTCGTTTCCATGCCGTGTGTCGAATGGTTCGAAAGCCAGGATCAGAACTACCGCGACCAGGTGCTTCCTCCGACCGTCAAGGCTCGTGTCTCGGTCGAGGCAGGCATCGCGATGCCGTGGTGGAAGATCGTCGGCGGCTTCGGCGAGATCATCTCGCTCGAGCACTTCGGCGAGTCCGCGGATGCCAACACGCTGTTCCGCGAATACGGATTCACGGCCGAGGCCGTCACCGCTGCCGCTCAGCGCTCCATCACCAACGTGAAGGGATAACAACAATGACCCAGAACAAGAATCTCGCAGATCTGTCCGCAGCAGGCGTATCCGTCTGGCTCGACGATCTGTCCCGCGACCGCATCACCTCCGGCAACCTGCAGGAACTGATCGACAGCAAGAGCGTCGTCGGTGTCACCACCAACCCGTCGATCTTCCAGGCTGCTCTCAGCAAGGGCAATGCTTACGATGCCCAGGTCACCGAGCTCGCCGAGCGTGGCGCCGACGTCGACGCCACCATCCGCACGGTCACCACGGACGACGTCCGCAACGCGTGTGACATCTTCGCTCCGATCTTCGAGTCCTCGGCAGGCGTCGACGGTCGTGTCTCGATCGAGGTCGATCCTCGCTTGGCCCACGACACCGAGAAGACGATCGCGCAGGCAATCGAACTGTGGAAGATCGTCGACCGCCCCAACGTCCTGATCAAGATTCCGGCAACCGAGGCAGGCGTCCCCGCCATTGCCAAGGTCATCGGTGAAGGCATCAGCGTCAACGTGACCTTGATCTTCTCCGTCGAGCGCTACGAGGCCGTCATCGGTGCTTACCTCGAGGGCTTGGAGGCTGCTCGCGCAGCCGGGCACGATCTGTCCAAGATCCATTCGGTCGCATCGTTCTTCGTCTCGCGCGTCGACACCGAGATCGACGCTCGCCTCGACAAGATCGGCACGCCGGACGCCGAGGCGTTGAAGGGCAAGGCTGCACTGGCCAACGCCCGCCTTGCATACGTCGCGTACCAGCAGTCGTTCGAGGTAGCCCCGCGCTTCCACGAGCTCGCCGGTTCCGGCGGACGCCCCCAGCGTCCGCTCTGGGCCTCGACGGGTGTCAAGAACCCGGCCTACCCGGACACGCTGTATGTCACCGATCTGGTGTCGCCGAACACGGTCAACACGATGCCGGAAAAGACGATGGACGCGGTCGCCGATCACGGCGAGGTCACCGGGGACACCATCTCCGGCAAGGGCCCCGAATCCCAGGAAGTCTTCGACAAGCTGTCCGCTATCGGCATCGACATCACCGACGTGTTCCTGACGTTGGAGAACGAAGGCGTCGAGAAGTTCGAAGCGTCGTGGAACGAACTGCTGGAGGCCACCAGCGAGCAGCTTCGTCAAGCTGGTCAGAAGAGCTGATACGTGAGCACTGCAGACACGAACGAGAAGGCATCCAGTTCGACGACCGACGCGGAGTGGTCGAATCCGCTCCGCGACCCTCGTGACAAGCGTCTTCCGCGGATCGCAGGCCCATGCAGCCTGGTGATCTTCGGCGTCACAGGTGATCTGGCCCGTAAGAAGCTCATGCCTGCGGTGTACGACCTGGCGAACCGGGGGCTCCTGCCCCCCGGTTTCGCCCTGGTCGGTTTCGCTCGGCGAGATTGGGAGGACGAAGACTTCGCCAAGATCGTGCATGACGCGGTCCGTGACCACGCTCGAACGCCGTTCAGCGAAGAAGTGTGGGACACGCTCGCCGAGGGATTTCGGTTCGTCCAGGGATCGTTCGACGACGACGCAGCCTTCGACCAACTATCCAGCACGCTGGCCGAGTTGGACGAAACCCGCGGCACCGGAGGCAATCACGCCTTCTATCTGTCGATTCCGCCCGGAGCGTTTCCGGTGGTACTCGAGCAGCTCTCCCGATCCGGACTGGCATCGGGCGACGACGACAAGTGGCGGCGCGTCGTCATCGAGAAGCCGTTCGGCCACGATCTGCAGAGCGCCAAGGAACTCAATGCGGTGGTGAATCGGGTGTTCCCCGAGGACACCGTCTTCCGTATCGATCACTATCTCGGCAAAGAAACCGTCCAGAACATTCTGGCGCTGCGGTTCGCCAACCAACTGTTCGATCCGATCTGGAACGCGCACTATGTGGACCATGTTCAGATCACGATGGCCGAGGATATCGGATTGGGCGGCCGCGCAGGCTATTACGACGGTATCGGCGCTGCACGCGACGTCATTCAGAACCACCTTCTACAACTTCTCGCCATCACGGCGATGGAGGAGCCCGTCAGCTTCTCCCCCGCCGAGCTGCAGTCCGAAAAGATCAAGGTCCTCTCGGCGACCAAACTCGCGGAACCTCTGGGCGAAACCTCGGCCCGTGGCCAGTATGCAGCGGGATGGCAGGGAAGCCAGAAGGTGAAGGGGCTCAAGGAAGAAGAAGGATTCGACTCCGAATCCAACACCGAGACCTACGCCGCCATCACCCTCGAGGTGGACACTCGTCGCTGGGGCGGAGTTCCGTTCTACCTCAGAACCGGTAAGGCGCTCGGCCGACGTGTGACCGAAATCGCCATGGTCTTCAAACGGGCGCCACACCTACCGTTCGATGCAACGATGACCGAGGAGCTCGGCCAGAATGCACTCGTCATCCGGGTTCAGCCCGACGAGGGCGTCACGATGCGTTTCGGATCGAAGGTGCCGGGATCGAGCATGCAGGTACGAGACGTGAGCATGGACTTCAGCTACGGGCAGGCGTTCACCGAATCCTCTCCCGAGGCGTACGAGCGACTGATCTTGGACGTTCTGCTGGGCGAGCCTTCGCTGTTCCCGGTCAATGCCGAAGTCGAATTGTCGTGGAAGATTCTCGATCCGATTCTCGAATACTGGGCGGCCGGCGGAACTGCCGAGCCATACGAGGCCGGAACCTGGGGCCCGACCTCGGGCGACGAAATGATGGCGCGCACCGGACGAGAATGGAGAAGACCGTGATAGTCGACATTCCCGCCACCACGACCGCTGAAGTCGGTAAGCAACTCGTCGAACTTCGGGAGTCGGGCGGCGCAGTCACGATCGGCCGGGTTCTGACGTTGATCGTGGCCAGCCGCGACAACACCAAGGCCGAAGCAGCAATAGAAGCCGCGAACGAAGCATCACGGGAACATCCATGCCGTGTCATCGTTCTCACGCACGGAGATCGATCCGCCGAAACCAGTCTGGACGCGCAAATTCGGGTGGGCGGCGACGCAGGCGCCTCGGAGGTCGTCGTTCTCAAACTCAACGGCGAGCTCGTCGATCAGGAACACAGTGTCGTGATCCCGTTCCTCCTCCCCGACACACCGATCGTCGCCTGGTGGCCGGACGAGGCGCCCAAGGTTCCGGCGAAGGACCCACTGGGCCGATTGGCGATTCGCCGCATCACCGACGCGACCAACGCCCCCGACACGACGGCCGCCATCAAGAGCCGCCTGGAGAGCTACACCGACGGTGACACCGACCTCTCGTGGAGCCGCATCACGTATTGGCGTGGGTTGTTGGCAACTGCCCTCGATCAAGCTCCCCACGAGAGGGTTGTCTCGGCAACGGTCTCGGGATTGGCCGAAGAGCCTGCTCTCGACATCCTGGCAGGCTGGCTGGCCGACAAACTGGATGTTCCGGTGCACCGCAAGAGCGGTGAGCTTCGAGTCGAACTCGAACGCGAGACGACCAGCATCTCCATCACCCGGCCGCAGACCGGAAAGACCGCGACACTACGTCGAACCGGCCAGCCCGACGCCGAAGTCGCGCTCGCACGACGCGGCACGCGAGAATGTCTGGCCGAGGAGCTGCGGCGGCTCGATACCGACGAGATCTACGAACTGGCACTGAACGGACTGTCGAAGGTGAGCTATGAGTAAAACGTCGGTTCTGCAGTATCTGGATGCACAGGCGCTCGTCGACGCCGCGCGATCGCGGTTCGTCGACGTGGTCACTGCTGCACAGGCAGAACGTGGATCGGCGTCGGTAGTCCTCACCGGCGGCGGGACCGGAGTGGCGTTGCTGGAGGCACTCCGAAAGGACTCGGGCGCAATCGACTGGGCGAACGTCGATATCTACTTCGGCGACGAACGATTTCTGCCCGCCGGAGATCCGGAACGCAATGAGGTTCAGGCATCGGAAGCACTGCTGAACCACGTCGACGTGCATCCGGATCGGGTGTTCCGAATGGCGGCATCGGACGGACCGCACGGGAGCGATCCCGAGGTGGCGGCGGTGGCGTACGCCCAGATCCTGGGTTCGCGATCGGGTGGAGATCACACTCCGGAATTCGACCTTCACCTGTTGGGCATGGGCGGTGAGGGACATGTGAATTCACTGTTTCCTCACACCGATGCCGTCCGCGAAAAGCATCACTACGTGGTCGCCGTCGAGCATTCCCCCAAGCCGCCACCGGTCCGAATCACGTTGACATTGCCTGCGGTTCAGCGAGCCAAGCACGTGTGGCTGTTGGTGTCCGGCGGAGCCAAGGCGGACGCTGTTGCCGCCGCGGTCGGCGGAGCCGACCCCGAGGACGTTCCGTCGGCAGGCGCACTCGGCTCCGAGTCGACGGTGTGGTTTCTCGACACCGACGCGGCAGCTGGTTTGTCCACCGACTGAACGCATTTCGTCGTCGACACGCTTTTCCGCAGGCCGCGTGGGCGGTGCTCGTTCCCGATCAACCGGGTTCGGCACCGCCTACGTCCGTTCCCGGCGCCTTCTCGGCGTCATCCGTCTCGAAGGACGAGCCCCGCAGTCCCTCGTCGCCGAAACCCCGTCGCCGCGGTGGGCGATACGCGCTTCCGTCGCGCCACGATTCGATGTCTCGTCTGCAGTGCGCCACTGAAACCTCCCCGTCCAACGTGCTCTATCAGTTCTGACGCGACAGGTCCTCATCCGGTTCCACGATCAGCGATGTGAAGAATTCACGGAGATCGCCGATCAGATCCTCGGGGGTCTCCATCGAGGGGAAGTGTCCACCGTGGTCGAACTCGGTCCACCGAACGACGTTGTTCTGCTTCTCCGCCAATCCCCTGATGCTCGAGTCCCGTGCGAATACCGCAACACCCGTCGGAACCCCTGACGACCGCAACGGCATTACCCAGACGCCCGATTCCTTGTACAGGCGCATCGACGAGCCGATCGTCGCGGTGAACCACATGATGCTGATGTTCTTCAACAGCATGTCTCGGTCGATGGCGTCGTCGACTGTCGCAGCGGCAGGGTCGACATACGTGTTCACCACATCCACGACCCAGGACAACAAACCCACGGGCGAATCGGTGAGAGCCGGGGCAAGCGTCGCGGGCCTCGTCGAATGGATGCTCGCGTACGACGAGGTTTCCGCACTGCTCCAATCCTGAAGGTCGGCAATCTTCTGCTGATCCTCGGACGAGTATCCGCTGGCGTCCTCGTCCCAGGCCGGGATCGTGAGTGGCCCGTTGAGGTGGACGCCGAACACTCGATCCGGCGCGATCCGTCCCAGTTCCGGCGCGATGAACGACCCTGCATCGCCTCCATGAGCGCCGTAACGGCCGTAGCCGAGCTCGGCCATCAGCCGCGAGATCAACGCGGCGGACTCCGCGGTGTCCGCCTCGCCAGGCCGCACCGTCGGCCCCGAGAACCCGAACCCTGGAAGCGTCGGAACGACAACGTGAAACGCTTGGGCAGACTCTGCACCGTACGCCGCCGGATCGGTGAGCGGACCGATCACCTCCGAAAAGTCCGCGAACGGCCACCCGTGAATCAACACGAGCGGAATCGCGTCCCTGACCTCGGACCGGACGTGAACGAAGTGCAAACGATGACCATCGACCTCGGCGACGAACTGCGGAAACCGATTGAGCTCGGCCTCGGCAACTCGCCAATCGAAGGTTTCCCGCCAGTACCCGGCAAGCTCCCGTAGATATGAGGTCGGGACGCCGTGAGACCAGCCGACACCGGGCAACTCGTCGGGCCACCGGGTGTCGGCCAGCCTTCGATTCAGATCGTCCAGGTCGGACTGCGGAATCGATATCTCGAACGGTTCGATGCTGTACGAAGTCATGCCCACGACGCTAAGCGCCGTCGCGGACAGCTTCGGTCCTCGTTTCTAGCCGCTGTTGCGCAAAGCTGTGGCAAGGCCGTTCATCGTCAGCAGAATTCCCCGTTTGACACGCTCGTCGTCGTCGCCGGCTCGATAGCGGCGCAGCATCTCGACCTGCATCTGGTTGAGAGGTTCGAGGTAGGGGAATCGGTTGTGTACCGAGCGTTCCAACGCGGGGTTGTCCTCGAGGAGCCGCGAGTGCCCGGTGATCTTCAGATACATCTCGATGGTCTTGGCGTGTTCGGCCTCGATCATCCCGAAGATGTGGGCCCGCAACTCTTCGTCGGGCACGAGCTCGGCGTACCTCGCGGCGATGCCCAGATCGGATTTCGCCATGACCTGCGCCAGGTTGGACAGCACTGTCTGGAAGAACGGCCACTTGCGATACAGATCGGTCAGCACTGCGAGCTTGCTGTCGTCCCCGTCCACCCATTCCTCGAAGGCGGACCCGGTTCCGTACCAGCCGGGAAGCATCACACGGCACTGACTCCACGACATGACCCAGGGAATTGCCCGGAGGTCGTACACCGAGTTCGTCGGCTTCCGTGATGCAGGCCTGCTTCCGATGTTGAGTTCGCCCACCTCCGCAACAGGGGTCGAGGTACGGAAGTACTCGACGAATCCGGGCTCTTCGTGCACCAGACGCCCGTAGGCGGCGCGCGCTCGGGCCGCCAGATCGTCGAGCACGTCGTAGGCAGGCTCCGCGCCGTCTCCGAGCCCCTCGACATCGAGCAACGTCGACTCGAGCGTGCCCGCGACGAGGGACTCGAGATTTCTGCGGGCCATCGACGGTTCCGCGTACTTTGCCGCAATGATTTCGCCCTGCTCGGTCAACCGAAGCGAACCCTGCACCACTCCGGGCGGCTGCGCGAGAATGGCGTCGTAGCTCGGGCCGCCGCCACGACCGATCGTTCCGCCACGTCCATGGAACAGTCGCAATCGAATGCCGGTCTTGCGGGACGCTTCGAGCAAATCCAGCTCCGCGCGGTACAGCGCCCAGTTGGCCGCCAGGTATCCCCCGTCCTTGTTGGAGTCGGAGTAGCCCAGCATGACTTCCTGGTTCATTCCCCTTCCCGCGACAAGCGCGTGATACACCGGAACTTCAAGCGTGGCAACAAGAGTCGCAGCACCCTGCTGAAGATCCTCGATCGTCTCGAACAGCGGAACGACCCCGACACTCGATGTCGGCGCCGAACCGTCGACGCCCGGATCGAAGATCCCTGCTTCCTTGAGAAGCAGTGTGGCCTCGAGCATGTCGCTCACCGACTGACACATGCTGATGATGTAGTTCTGGATCGTCTCGGGACCGAGGTGGTCGATCGCGACCTTCGCCGCGCGCACGATGCCGAGTTCCTTCGTGGCAAGTTCGCTCAACTCGGCCGTCGGCCCCACGAGCGGCCGACGCGTGGTCAGCTCGCGCGACAGAACAGCGACACGCTCGTCCTCGTCGAGGGACAGGTAATCGGGATGGACACCCGCCCACGCCAGCAATTCGGCGACGACGACCTCGTGGGTCTCGGAGTTCTGACGCATGTCCAATGCCTGCAGGTGAAATCCGAACGTCTCCACCGCTTGCCGAAGCGCTAGCAGGCGATCGTCGGCGATCAGCCCGTCACCGTCGGCGCGCAACGCGCGATCGATGGTATCGAGATCATCGAGCAAATCTTGAGGGACCGCGTAGGCAGGTGACCCGATGTCGAGCGCCGCTATCGGCACCGAATCGAGTACCGCGACGGCTGTGGCCGACAGCCTCGCCCGGATCCCCCTGACCGCAACTCGATACGGCTCGTCGTTGCGGCTGTCCGAAGGATCTCCGGATTTCGTTGCGAGCGAAGCCAACTCGTCGGTAACCGCCACCAGGCGCACCGACATCGACAATTCTTTCTCCAAGGCGACCAACTGGTCCAGGTAGTGCGCGAATGCGACATGGCCTGCTTGATGAGTTGCAGTGTGTACGACACCCGCGGTCACGTTGGGATTGCCGTCGCGATCGCCACCGATCCAGGATCCGGGCCGCAGAATCGGCCGGGGCAGCAGATCGTCCTCAGGCCAGCGCGTGCGCAACGCGCTGCGTACATCGGCGTTGAGTGCCGGAATGACGTCGAACAACGATGTTTCGAAGTAGCGAAGGCCGACCTCGATCTCGTCCTGAATGCGCAAGCGCGACAGACGAATCAAGGCTGTCTCCCAGAGCGTCAACACCTGGCGACGAATCTGC
The DNA here is from genome assembly GCF_023264675.1 of Rhodococcus sp. (in: high G+C Gram-positive bacteria). Lineage (GTDB taxonomy): Bacteria > Actinomycetota > Actinomycetes > Mycobacteriales > Mycobacteriaceae > Rhodococcoides. The sequence continues at coordinate 46,554 of NZ_JAHFVG010000004.1, read as the reverse complement.
ACATCCACCAGAGCGAGCTCTTTGGCTGCTGCCGCCGCTTTGCCGTCCTTCGCTGCCGTTGCAGTTTCTCGACGGCGCATGAGCTCGGTGATCTTCGACTGGACGTCGAATATGGTGCGCCGACGAGTCTCGGTCGGGTGGGCGGTGATCACCGGCGAGACGAGTGCATCGGTCAACGCCGTGGCGATCTGCTCGCGGGTGAGGTTCGCGGCGTCCAACTTCAGCCACGTGGCATCGAGGCTGCTGTCCTGCGGCGGATCTTCGCGATCGAGATGGATAGCTCGCCTTCGCTCACGGTGGAGATCTTCGGCGAGGTTGGCGAGAAGTGAAAAGTGACTGAACGCTCTGATCAACGGAATCGACTGAGCTACATCGGCTTCCGTGTAGATTCCGAGCGAATCGTCACGGTCGACCTCGGAACGCCGTACGGCGAAAGATTCGACCCTGGCACGCTCGACGAGATCGAAGACATCGTCGCCCTCGTGCTCGCGAATGATGTCTCCGAGAATCCCACCGAGATAGCGGATGTCCTCGCGCAGAGGTTCTGTCAGCTCACGGCCCTGAGTAGTCGGAGTGACGAACGCCGGCGAACCGGCAGATTCGAAGGAAGAAGTACTCATGGACTCAGTATCGTCCACAGCGCCCCGGGGCGCTCGTCGACGTGGCCGCTAGAGCTTACTCAGGAGAACTTGATTTCCAGGCCGATTCCGAGAATCGCGATGAGCCACACGATGGCAGTGAAGATGGTGAGGCGGTCGAGGTTCTTCTCGACAACCGTCGAGCTCGACAAGGACGACTGAACGCCGCCGCCGAACAGGCTGGACAAGCCGCCGCCCTTACCCCGGTGCAGCAGCACCAGAAGAATCAGCGTCAAGCTGGTGACCACCAGCAAAATATCCAGGAACAGTTCCATGTCCGCCTCACATCGATTCAGCTCACAACCGTCTGACAGCCTACCTGCCCCACGAATGCTGCCGTGCCACCGCCTGTCGAAGGCGGTGACACGGCAGCGTCGTTCCGAACGACTACAACCCGTCGATCAGATCAGGGAAGCGGTCCACCTGCGGCGATAGCCGACAGCGTGGCGAATTCGTCTGCCTTGAGCGACGCTCCGCCGACGAGTGCACCGTCCACGTCGGGCTGGCCGACGATCTCACCGACGTTCTTGGCGTTGACCGACCCTCCGTACAGAACCCGGACACCTGCCGCAACCTCGGCGGACGCAAGCGTCTTCAGTTCTTCACGAATGGCCGAGCAGACTTCCTGCGCATCCGATGCACTGGCCACACGGCCGGTGCCGATTGCCCACACCGGCTCGTACGCGATGACGACCTTGGAGATGTCCTCGGCAGAGAGACCCTCCAACGATCCACGCAACTGCGTGACGTTGTACGAGACGTGCTCGCCGGCCTCACGAATGTTCAGGCCCTCACCGATACACACGATGGGCGTCAGGCCATGCTTCAGTGCAGCCTTCGTCTTCGCCAGAACCGTCGCGTCGTCCTCGCTGTGCAAGGTACGGCGCTCGGAGTGTCCGACCACTGCGAACGTGCAGCCGAGCTTGGCCAGCATCGAGCCACTGATCTCGCCGGTGAATGCCCCGGATTCCTGCGCGGAGACGTCCTGAGCGCCGTAGGTGAGCAGGAGCTTGTCGCCTTCGATCAGCGTTTGGACGCTGCGGATGTCAGTGAACGGCGGAATGACCGTCACGTCGACCTTGTCGAAATACTTCGCAGGCAACGAGAATGCGATCTTCTGCACCAACGAGATCGCCTCGAGGTGGTTCAGGTTCATCTTCCAGTTACCGGCGATGAGCGGCTTTCTTGCCATCGGTGTTCAGCCCTCCAGAGCAGCGATACCGGGAAGCTGCTTGCCCTCGAGATACTCGAGCGACGCGCCTCCCCCGGTCGAGATATGCGAGAAACCGTCGTCGGGCAGACCGAGTGCTCGCACGGCAGCCGCCGAGTCTCCACCGCCTACGACACTGAATGCACCGTTGGACGTCGCTGCGACGATCGCCTCGGCGAGTCCCTTGGTACCTGCTGCGAACTTCTCGAACTCGAACACGCCCATCGGGCCGTTCCAGAACACGGTCTTCGCGGCACGAAGCACTGCACCGAATCTTTCGACCGACTCCGGTCCGATGTCGAGACCCATCCAGCCTTCGGGAATCTCGTGCGACGGCACCGTCTTCGACTCGGCGGACGCCGAGAACGAATCAGCGACGACGACATCCTTCGGCAGGTGAATGACGTCGCCGAACCGCTCGAGCAGATCCTTGCAGGTGTCGATCATGTCTTCCTGCAGCAGTGAGGTTCCGACCGGCAGACCCTGCGCGGCGAGGAACGTGAAGCACATACCCCCGCCGATCACCAGGGTGTCGACCTTCGGTGCCAGTGCCTCGATGACGGCCAATTTGTCCGAGACCTTCGACCCGCCGAGGACGACCGCATAGGGGCGGGCCGGGGACTCGGTCAGCGTCTTCAGCACCTCGACCTCGGTGGCTACCAGGCTGCCCGCGTAGGACGGCAGCAACTTCGCCACGTCGTAGACCGACGCCTGCTTGCGGTGAACCACACCGAAACCGTCGGACACGAACGCACCTTCGCCGTCCGTGAGCGCGACCAATTCCGCTGCCAACGCTGCGCGCTCGGCTTCGTCCTTGCTGGTCTCGCGAGGATCGAACCGGATGTTCTCGAGAAGGAGAACATCGCCGTCGGTCAGTCCCTCGGCGCGCGCCTGTGCATCCTGACCGACGACGTCGCCTGCCAGTTGCACATGCCGACCGAGCAATTCGCCGAGCTTGGACGCAACCGGAGCCAGTGAGAACTTCGCTTCGGGCTTGCCGTCGGGACGCCCGAGGTGCGCTGTCACGATGAGCTTCGCACCGGCATCGAGCAACGCGTTCAGCGTCGGAAGCGAGGCAACGATACGACCGGGATCGGTGATGACACCGTTCTCGATCGGAACGTTGAAGTCCGAGCGCACCAACACCGCGCGGCCGGACACACCGGCCTCGATCAGGTCCTGCAGAGTCTTGACTGCCATGTGATCAGAGAGACTTTCCGACGAGTCCGATGAGGTCGGCGAGGCGGTTGGAGTAGCCCCACTCGTTGTCGTACCAGGAGACGATCTTGACCTGGTCGTCGATGACCTTCGTCAGGCCCGCATCGAAGATCGACGAGTGCGGGTCGGTGACGATGTCCGAGGACACGATCGGATCCTCGGTGTACTTCAGGATTCCCTTCAGGGAGCCTTCGGCAGCAGCCTTCATCGCAGCGTTGATCTCGGCTACCGTCGCCGATTTCTTCAGGTTCGCCGTCAGGTCGGTGACCGAGCCCGTCGGGATCGGCACGCGCAGCGCGTAGCCGTCGAGCTTGCCGAGCAGCTGCGGGAGAACCAGGCCGATTGCCTTCGCAGCACCGGTGCCGGTGGGAACGACGTTCAGAGCGGCAGCGCGCGCACGACGAAGGTCGCTGTGCGGTCCGTCCTGAAGGTTCTGATCCTGCGTGTACGCGTGGATCGTCGTCATGAGTCCCTTGACGATGCCGAACTCGTCGTCCAGAACCTTGGCGATGGGGCCGAGGCAGTTCGTGGTGCACGAGGCGTTGGAGATGATGTTCTGACTGCCGTCGTACTTTTCGTCGTTGACGCCCATCACGATCGTGATGTCTTCACCCTTGGCCGGAGCCGAGATGATGACCTTCTTGGCGCCCGCGTCGAGGTGGCCCTTTGCCTTTGCAGCATCGGTGAAGATGCCGGTCGACTCCACGACGACGTCGACGCCCAGGTCGCCCCACGGCAGTGCCGACGGTCCCTCGCGCAGCGAGAGCGCCTTGATCTTCTGGTCACCGACGACGATGGTGTCGTCACCCTCGAGGCTCACGTCGTACGGCAGACGGCCGAGGATGGAGTCGTACTTCAGGAGATGAGCCAGGGTCGCGTTGTCGGTGAGGTCGTTGACAGCCACGATCTCGATATCGGTGGTGCCCAGAGCTTTCTGCGCATCGACCGCCCTGAAGAAGTTACGTCCGATGCGGCCGAAGCCGTTCACGCCTACCCGGATCGTCACTGTTCGCTCCTAAGTTGTTGAACCGATTGTCGTATTTCGCGCATGGGGATATGCCCACGTGCGGTTTCCACACTAGTGTGCGGCGCACTATCGCGCGCGCATCACCCACTTCACTCCGGGGTCGACCAGGAGGTTCAGGCTTCGTCGAGAAGTTCCGCTGTGACGGCCGACTCGGTGTCGGGGATGCCGGTGTCCTTGGCTTTGCGGTCGGCCATCGACAGCAACCGCCGAATACGACCGGCGACCGCATCCTTGGTCATCGGTGGATCGGCGAGCTGGCCGAGTTCCTCCAGTGACGCCTGTCGATGCTCGACGCGTAGCGCCCCGGCAGCCGCGAGATGATCGGGGACATCGTCGCCCAATATCTGAAGTGCCCTCTCGACCCGTGCGGCAGCGGCCACGGCGGCACGAGCCGAACGGCGCAGATTCGCGTCGTCGAAGTTTGCCAGACGGTTGGCGGTGGCACGCACCTCGCGGCGCATCCGACGTTCCTCCCAGACCAGACGAGTGTCCTGGGCGCCCATCCTGGTGAGGAGTGCACCGATTGCCTCGCCGTCTCGGACGACGACGCGATCGGTGCCACGTACCTCCCGAGCTTTGGCCGCGACCCCGAGACGACGCGCAGCGCCGACCAGAGCAAGCGCCGCCTCGGGCCCGGGACAGCTGATCTCGAGCGCCGAAGACCTGCCGGGTTCGGTCAACGATCCGTGGGCGAGGAATGCGCCCCGCCACGCAGCTTCGGCGTCCCCGACCGTTCCACCGACCACCTGGGCAGGTAGTCCTCGGACCGGACGACCCCTCATGTCGAGAAGCCCGGTCTGTCGAGCGAGGGCTTCACCGTCTCGCGCCACCCGCACCACGTACCGCGAACTCTTGCGTAGACCGCCCGCGCTGAGAACGTGCACGTCGGACGAGTATCCGTACAGGTCGAAAATCTCGCGACGGAGTCGTCTGGCGATGGAACCCAGATCGACCTCGGCCTCGACGACGACCCGTCCGGCAACGATGTGAAGACCACCGGCGAAACGAAGCAGCGCCGATACCTCGGCACGCCTGCAACTCACCTGGGTGATCGCGAGCCTGCTCAGCTCGTCTTTCACCTCCGCTGTCATGGCCACGAAGTGATCCCCTCTCTGGGCGGCGGACTCGGCTGGGCGTCGCCCTGTGGGGAGACGATCCTGCCGAGGGCCGCAGCCAACTTTCCGAAATGATGAGCGTGAGTACCTGATTCGGCGACATCGACGTAGACGACCTCGGCTCCCAGCCTGGTCGCCGCTCTAGCGAGGTGCTCACGCTCGGCGCCCGGAGGCACGAACGCGGAGTCGACCAGGATGTAGTCCACTCCGAAATCAGGTGCGTGTTGGGACAGTACGTGTAAATGCCGCTCGGCAGAGAATCCAGTGGTTTCTCCCAATTCCGGCGCGAGATTGAGCACCAACACCTTCGTGGCTGCGGACTCTGCCATCGCCCGGAGCAACTCGGGGACGAGAACGTGGGGAATGACACTCGAAAACCACGAACCCGGACCGAGAATCACCATATCTGCGGCGGCGATGGCGTGGACGGCCTGAGGCGTTGCCGGCGGATCGTGCGGCAGTAACCGGACCCGCCTGACCTTGCCCGGCGTTGTGGCCACCGCCACCTGCCCGCGGATCACGCGGCTCACGCGCGGATCGTCTTCGAGGCCGGACACATCGGCTTCGATGTCCAACGGAATCGGCGCCATCGGCAGCACCCTTCCACTTATCCCCAGCAGACGAGCCGATTCCTCCAACGCGAGCACGGTGTCGCCGAGCACCTCCATGAGGCCGGCGAGAATGAGATTGCCGACGGAATGTCCTGCCAGTGCACCCGATCCGCCGAATCGGTGCTGCAGTACATCCGCCCACAGCCGAGTCCTTGGTTCCTCGGACGCCAGAGCGGCCAGCGCCATCCGAAGGTCGCCCGGAGGCACCATCCCCAGTTCGGCACGAATTCTGCCGGACGAACCGCCGTCGTCGGCGACGGTCACCACCGCCGTCACATCGGAGGCCAACTTACGAGCGGCACTGAGGGTCGCGTACAGGCCGTGCCCACCGCCCAATGCGACGATCTTTCTCGAATCCCTGTCCGGCGACGCCGACCCTGCCTGCATCGACCCCTCGCTCATTCGCGACCCACGTCTCGGTGCAGTACACGCACCGACAGATCGTCGTGGCGATCCAGCAACGCCGCCAACGCCTCGGTCATTGCCACACTTCTGTGCTTTCCACCGGTGCATCCGACCGCCACCGTCATATAACGCTTCCCCTCACGTCGATACCCGTCGACCGTCAATTGCAGCAGATGGTGAAAGGTATCCAGGTAATCCTGCGCTCCATCTTGACCCAGAACGTAATCTCGCACTGCTGCTTCCCGCCCAGTGTGCTCCCGAAGCTCGGGTACCCAGTGTGGGTTCGGCAGAAATCGGACGTCGCACACGAGGTCCGCGTCGATCGGAAGGCCGTATTTGAATCCGAAGGACTGCACGGTGACCCCGATCATCGCGGCCTCGGAACCACTGAACGACGCCTCGATCTTTCGGCGCAGCTGGTGGACCGACAGCGAGCTCGTGTCCACGATCACGTCGGCGCCGGCCTTCACCTGAGCCAACCGCGCACGCTCGGCTGTGATGCCTTCGGTGAGGGTGCCGTCCTGCCCGTCGTTCTGCAACGGGTGGCTGCGACGGTTGGATTCGAAGCGGCGGATGAGTACGGCGTCGGTTGCATCGAGGAACAACACCCGATTGCGGACGCCCTTGGAGTCCAGTTCTTTGACTACCCATCCGAGATCCCCGGTGAACAGTCGACTTCTGACGTCCATCACCAACGCCAACCGCTCGATTCGAGGCTCGGACTCGAGCCCGAGGTCGACCATCTTGGAGATCAGTTCAGGAGGCAAATTGTCGGCCACGTACCAGCCGAGATCTTCGAGGACCTTCGCTGCCGTGCGGAGTCCCGCTCCGGACAGTCCGGTGACCAGGGCCACCTCGATCGCGGGCGGGGGTCGATCATGTTCCTCGTCCACCGAGTCCCGTAGCGGTTCGGCGTGTTGGATGTCTGGTTCACTCACGTCAAAGCCTGCCCTGTCGAAGTTGTCTCGTGCAGACCCCGAACCTGTGCACCTGTCTCGTCTTCTCGACCATCATTCCCCACCTCGGCCGCCGGTGCACCCGAACCATCGGCAGCAGGCACGTGTCCTTCGCCCGGCTGATCCTCGGGGGCCGACTCCGCGCCCAAGGCAGTCAGCACAGCTCTGGCAGTGGTCTCTCCGATTCCGGGAACTTCGGTGATCTCCGCGACCGATGCCTGTTTGAGCTTCGCAACCGATCCGAAGTGAGTCACCAGGGCCGTACGTCTCGTCTCCCCGAGCCCGCGAACAGAATCGAGCGCTGACGCCGTCATACGACGCGAACGTTTGCTGCGATGGAATGTGATGGCGAATCTGTGCGCTTCGTCGCGCACACGCTGCAGCAAGTACAGCGATTCGCTGGTTCTCGGCAGGATCACCGGGTCAGACTCCCCCGGTACCCATACCTCTTCCAGACGCTTGGCAAGCCCGACCACCGCGACATCGGTGACGCCCAACTCGTCGAGAACCTCAGCCGCGGCAGCGACCTGAGGTGCACCGCCGTCGACGACGAACAAGTTGGGTGGGTAGGCGAACCGTCGCGGCCGTCCGGTCTGTGGATCCAGCGACGCCTCGGGCGAGAGATCACCGCCGGATTCCGAACCGCTGTCGGCACTGTGACGCAGGAATCGTCGACGTGTCACTTCGGCGATGGACGCCACGTCGTCGGAATGCCCGTCCCCGGCGGCCTCCTTGATGGCGTAGTGGCGATAGTCGCTCTTCTTCGCCAGCCCGTCTTCGAACACGACGAGCGAAGCGACGACGTCGGTGCCCTGCACATGCGAGATGTCGATGCACTCGATACGCAGGGGTGCCGAGTCGAGATCGAGAGCTTCCTGAATTCCCTGCAACGCAGCCGACCTGGACGTGAAGTCTCCCGCACGCTTCAATTTGTGTTGCTGCAGAGCTTCTTTCGCATTTCGTTCGACGGTGTCGGCGAGGGCTTTCTTGTCGCCTCGTTGCGGGACCCGCAGTTGAACGTTGGAGCCGCGCAAGCCCGACAACCACTGCTGAACTTCCTCGGCGTTCGCCGGAAGCACCGGCACCAGGACCTCTTTGGGCACGGCATTGGCGCTGCCATCGTCGCCGTCACCCGGCGTCCGTGTGGCGAGAGCCGCTTCCTGCCCGTAGAACTGGGTGAGAAACTGCTCGACGAGCGCAGGCAGATCGGATTGATCGTCGTCCCGTTGTGCGTCGATCACCTCGCCTGCCTTCTCCACCACCCAGCCGCGCTGCCCACGAACTCTTCCTCCGCGAACGTGGAATACCTGAACCGCAGCCTCGAGCGGATCGGTCGCGAAGGCGACCAGGTCGGCGTCGGTACCGTCGCCGAGCACCACGGCTTGCTTCTCGAGTGCTCGTCGCAGTGCGCCGACATCGTCACGCAGGCGGGCCGCCGTCTCGAAATCGAGATCGTCGGACGCGTCCTGCATCTTCTTCTCGATCTGGCGAACCAGCTTGTCGGTCTTGCCGGACAGAAAGTCGCAGAAGTTCTCCACGATCACCCGGTGTTCCTCGGCGGACACACGCCCCATGCACGGCGCCGAGCATTTGTCGATGTATCCGAGCAGACACGGACGACCGATCTGCTTGTGACGCTTGAAGACTCCACTCGAACACGTTCGCGCGGGAAAAACCCGGAGCAACAGGTCGAGCGTTTCGCGAATGGCCCACGCGTGCGCGTAGGGCCCGAAGTACCGCACGCCTTTGCGACGCGGCCCGCGGTAGACGAACAGCCTCGGATACTCCTCGTTCATGGTGACCGCGAGCATCGGATAGCTCTTGTCGTCCCGATACCGGACGTTGAATCTCGGATCGAATTCCTTGATCCAGTTGTACTCGAGCTGAAGGGCCTCCACCTCGGTGGTGACGACCGTCCATTCGACCGAGGCCGCGGTGGTGACCATCTGCCTCGTACGAGGGTGCAGCGAGGCGACGTCGGCGAAGTACGAGTTGAGTCGGCTTCTCAGGCTCTTGGCCTTGCCGACGTAGATCACGCGTCCGTGGGGATCACGAAATTTGTACACGCCGGGTTCGACCGGGATGGTTCCGGTCGCCGGGCGATATGTAGCTGGATCGGACACGTATTCCAGGTTAGCCGCAGCTACCGACGAGAAGTACCGAGCAGGGAATCACCGCTCGGCGTCATGGGGTTCGGCGTCACGAAGTTCGGCGTCGGTTGTTGCATATTTTGCCTCCAACGAACGGAAAGTACGTACCGCCGCGACAGCACGATCACGATCGTTCGACTGGATCGCCATGACCGAGATGAACTCGTCGTCGGGAATGTCGACTCGCGCCCACATGGCACCGTCGGGAAACGACAGACCGCGCACCAGATCCCATTCGATGAGGCGCTCGGACAGGATGTTTCTCACGGCGACACCTTCGGCGCCCACTCTTACGCGAGGACGTGTCAGCAACAGCGCAATCCCAGCGAGGAGTACGCCGATGCCGGCGAGTGCCAACTGATCGGCGGTACGGAAGTAGACACCGGTCGGCGACACGCGCAACAGGATGGCCACCGTCACGTGCGAGACGAGGAGCACGGCGGCAGCGACCATGGCGTAGCGCGCCGACTTCACCGATCGCACCTCGAGATCCCAGCGGTCGGTTGCCGTCATCGAAAGTCCTGGTTCGTCCATGGCTGGCGCAGGTGCTTGAGCGTCAGCGCGGTATCGATCGCAGCAGCAGCGGCCTGCGCACCCTTGTCTTCCTTCGATCCGGGAAGTCCCGACCGGTCGAGCGCCTGCTGCTCGTCGTCGGTGGTGAGCACCCCGTTGGTGACCGGCGTGCCCTCGTCGAGAGATACCCTCGTCAGCCCGGCTGTGACGGCATCACACACGTACTCGAAGTGCGGGGTTCCGCCTCGGATGACCACGCCGAGCGCTATCACGGCGTCGTGAGTGCGTGCGAGAGTCTGTGCGACCACGGGCAACTCGATCGCACCGGCAACGCGAACAACCGTGACGTCGGTGACCCCGGCCTCGGCCACCTTCTTCTGTGCGCCGTCGAGCAGCGCTTCGGAAATGGTGCGATGCCACTGCCCGGCAACGATCGCGATCTTCAGATCAGCTGCACCCTCGAGCTGAAGTCGGGGTTCGCCCTCGCCGCTCACTGGTTGGTCCCCGCTTGATCGACTGCGGTGGCCGGGTGCGCTTTTTCGTAGTCGTCGAGCCCGATGAGGTCGTGGCCCATACGATCGCGCTTGGTCCGCAGATAGGTGAGGTTCTCGGCATTCGCACGTAGCGGCATCGGAACACGCTCGGTGATGTGAAGGCCGTATCCGTCGAGCCCGACACGCTTTGCCGGGTTGTTGGTGAGCAACCGCATGGAAGAAATCCCCAAGTCGACGAGTATCTGCGCGCCGATCCCGTAGTCACGCGAATCTGCAGGCAATCCGAGCTGCAAGTTCGCGTCGACGGTGTCCGAACCGGCATCCTGGAGCTGATACGCCTGCAATTTGTGCAGCAGGCCGATACCGCGTCCTTCGTGACCGCGCATGTACAGCACGACGCCGCGCCCTTCCTGAGCGATCATGTCCAGTGCAGCATCGAGCTGTGGTCCGCAGTCGCATCGAAGCGATCCGAAGACGTCGCCGGTGAGGCACTCGGAGTGGACCCGCACCAGAACGTCGCTTCCATCGCCGTCGGGGCCCGCCAGGTCGCCTCGAACGAGCGCGACGTGTTCCACTTCGTCGTACACGCTCTGGTAACCGACTGCGCGGAAAGTTCCGTGAGCGGTGGGAATTCGCGCATCGGCTACTCGAACGACGTGCTTCTCGTGCTTGCGACGCCACGCGATCAGATCCGCGATCGAGATCAACGCGAGATCGTGGTCGTCGGCGAAGACTCGCAGCTCGTCCGTCTGCGCCATCGCGCCTTCGTCCTTCTGACTGACGATCTCGCAGATGACGCCCGCGGGTCGCAGGTCGGCCATACGCGCAAGGTCCACAGCGGCCTCGGTGTGTCCGGGCCGACGAAGAACACCGCCTTCTTTCGCGCGAAGCGGAACCACGTGCCCTGGCCGGGTGAAGTCGTTCGCACCGGTGTTCGGATCCGCGAGCAGCCGCATCGTCGCCGCACGGTCCGACGCCGAGATTCCGGTTCCGATTCCCTCCCTGGCGTCGACCGTCACCGTGTACGCGGTGCCGTGCTTGTCTTGGTTGGTGGCGTACATCGGCGGCAGACCCAGGCGATCGCAGTCGTCACCGGACAGGGGGACGCAGAGGTAGCCCGACGTGTAGCGGACCATGAAGGCCACCAGTTCCGGGGTCGCCTTCTCGGCGGCGAAAATCAGATCGCCTTCGTTCTCGCGATCTTCGTCGTCGACCACCACCACGGCTTTGCCCGCGGCGATATCCGCGACCGCACGCTCGATACTGTCGAACCTTGTCACGTCCTACGCTCCATACGTCCAGTTCCGCGTCGTGAATCGGCCGACACGGATACACCGTCAACAGTACTTTCTCTTTCGACCTCTACTCGGCGAGGGTCGTGAGGCGCTCCACGTACTTGGCGATGACGTCGACCTCCAGGTTGACCGGCGTGCCGACGTCGGACCGACCGAGTGTGGTCAGATCGAGGGTCGTCGGAATCAACGAGATCTCGAACCAATGGCCTCCGTCGCTCTCCTGACCCAGACCGGACACGGTCAGCGACACACCGTCGACAGTGATCGAGCCCTTCTCCACGACGTATCGCGCTACCGAGGTGGGCATCGCCACCCTCACCACGGTCCAGTTCTCCGACGGGGACCGATTCACGACGGTTCCGGTTCCGTCGACGTGCCCTTGCACGAGGTGCCCGCCGAGCCGACTGTTCAGTGACGCTGCGCGTTCCAGATTGACGCGACTTCCGATCTCCAGACGCTGCAGGCTGGATCGGTTCAACGTCTCCTGCATGACGTCGGCAGTGAACGCGCCGTCGGCGAGCACGTCGACGACCGTCAGGCACACACCGTTCACCGCGATCGAATCGCCGTGACCGGCGTCGGAGGTCACGATCGGGCCCTTCACGGTGAATCGGGCGGCGTCGGCCAGCTCTTCCTTCCCGACGATCTCCCCGAGCTCCTCGACAATTCCGGTGAACACTTCTACTCAACTCCTGTTCCGTGAAGACCGTGTGGCCTCGTCACGTCGTACGTGGAACGACACCGCGGGTCGATCCGCAGTGCGGCTTGTTCGCTATCGATTCGGTACTGCGGTGACGACGATGTCCGGCCCGAGAGTCTTCACACTCTCGATCGAAAACCGCACAGCGTCGGAAATTGTTCCGACACCGGCGTATCCCAGTGCCGATGCGCCCGACCCGAGAACGATCGGTGCGATGTAGGCGACGATCCGATCCACGACGCCTGCTGCGAGAAATGCGCCGGCAAGTGTCGGGCCGCCTTCGATCAGAACGTCCGTGTGTTCGGAGAGCGCGTCGATGACAGACAGTGGATCGTGGGTGCGCACGAACGTCGTGGGCGCTTCTTCGCTTCGGATTCGCGCAGAATCCGAAATCGCACGCGTCCCGACGACTACCCGCACCGGTTGGTGCGGAGCGTCGGTGCCATCGGGCAGGCGAGCCGTGAGCCGAGGATCGTCCGCCTCGACCGTGCCGGTTCCCACGACGATCGCATCGAGTTTGGCACGCTCGGCATGCACGTGGGCACGCGCTTGCGGGCCGGTGATCCACTGGCTGGTGCCGTCGGCGGCAGCGCTGCGTCCGTCGAGGCTTGCTGCATATTTGAGGGTGACGAAGGGCCTGCCGGTGCGTTGCTTGTGCAGCCACGCTCGCAGCGGTCCGGCGGATACGGTCTCGGCCCCGAGGCCGGCTGCTACTTCGACACCCGCCGCGGCCAGAGTACGAGCGCCTCCCTCGGCGATGGGGTTCGGATCCGCGACGGCGTACACCACACGCGCGATCCCTGCCTGAATCAACGCCTGGGAACAGGGTCCGGTACGACCGACGTGATTGCACGGCTCCAGCGTCACCACGGCCGTGCCGCCTCGGGCACGTTCGCCCGCTCCCTGCAGCGCCACGACCTCGGCATGTGGCCCGCCGGGAGGCTGCGTCGAACCGATTCCGACGACAGCGCCGTCGACGTCGAGCACGACCGCACCGACCGGAGGGTTGGGGCTCGTCCGCCCACGCGCCGATTCCGACGCCTCGACGGCCAACTTCATGGCGTCGTCGACGGGGGTCATCCGATCGACAGATGCGCCGACGCTCTGCCCGCCTGCGCCCGCAGTCCACGAACTGCTGCGGCCGGATCGGCGGTTCCGTACACGGCAGAACCGGCGACGAAACAGTCGATTCCGGCTTCGGCCGCCTGTTCGACGGTGTCGACGTTGATGCCGCCGTCGATCTCGACAACCAACCGGAGTTCACCGGCGTCGACGAGATTGCGCACGATGCGTGCCTTGTTCAACACCTCGGGCATGAACGACTGGCCACCGAAGCCGGGCTCGACACTCATCACCAGGAGAGTGTCGAATTCGCGAAGGATCTCGAGGTAGGGCTCGATGGGCGTGCCGGGCTTGACGCTCAGGCCGGCCTTGCCGCCCGCAGCCCTGATGTCCCGGGCGACAGAAATCGGATCGTCGGTCGCCTCGGCGTGAAAGGTCACGTTGTAGGCCCCTGCCTCGGCGTACGGCGGAGCCCACCGTGCCGGATCCTCGATCATCAGGTGGCAGTCCAACGGAATGTCGGTTGCCGCGAGCAGGCTCTGGACCACCGGGAGACCGAGGGTGAGGTTGGGAACGAAATGGGCATCCATCACGTCGACGTGCAGCCAGTCGGAACCAGCGACAGCTGCCGCTTCCTCACCCAGACGAGCGAAGTCGGCGGAAAGGATGGACGGTGCGATCATCGGAGCAGCCACGGTGGATCAGCTTAGTGGGTCTCGTCGTACTGCTCTCTGACGGTCTTCGACACCTTGCTGCGCCACGCCTCGACGATCAACTCCTCTAGTTCGGCGGCGTCGACGCGGTCGAGGTCGACCAGTATCGAGCCATGGCCGTCGTAGTGAGGTGTTGTGTAGAACGCCGCGTCACCCGAGGCGAGCAGGGCCGCTTTCTCGTCCAGGCTGCACATGACCACCACACCGCCCTCTGCTTCCGTCCGCAATCGGACGATCAACTTCCCGGCCACCTTCAACGCCGGTGTGTTGTAGGAGGTCGACACCTCGACCTTCGGAAGTTCGGTCGCCCATCCAACGATGCTGTCCCAGGTGGTTGCCATACAGTCAGTGTTACGCGACCCGCGGGTGGCAGTCTTGGAAAAATGCGCACTGCGGCGTCACACAGTGCGCAGTCGAGGTGATGCGCTGCTCTGAACGAGGCGGTCGAGCGCCTGCTGGGAAGCACTGTCGGCGGCCCGATACACGATCAAACGCACATCGGGATCACCGAGCGGGCTCAGCACATCGAAGCTCACGGTCAACTTGCCCACGATCGGATGATTCATCGGTTTGTCCCCGCGAGCCCGGACCGATACCTCTCGTGACTCCCAGTACTCGGCGAACTCTGCACTGCCGGCTTCGAGTTCGTGAATCAGAGCTGCCAGCTGGTCATCGTGCGCGTGATCGGCCCACGCGGCACGCAGGTCTGCGACGGCGCCGCGCACCACGTCGTCTCGATCGCCGTAGAAACCGACGAAACGACTGTCCAGAAAGCACATCCGCAGGACGTTCGGTGCTCGGCCCCGAACACCGTCGAGGTCGAGCAGCAATGCCGACATGGTGCTGTTCCAGGCCAATATGTCGAGTCGGTGATCGAGCACCATGGCGGGGAGTGGGCTCAGGTCCTCGATCAGCTGCGCCAGGCCGGCGGGCACGTCCTGACGATCGGCCCGCTCCGGTCGTCGATGACCCGCAAGGGTGTACACGTAGCCGGTCTGATCGACCGACAGCTTCAGCGCGACGGACAACGAGCGCACCACCTGTGCCGATGGACGCACATCGCGCGCCTGCTCGAGTCTGATCAGATAATCGACGCTCACGCCGGCGAGCGCTGCGACCTCTTCGCGTCGTAACCCGGGTGTCCGCGAAGGCCCGATCCGGGGCGCAAGCCCGACGTCCGGCGGCGTCAACTTCTCGCGCCGAGCACGTAGGAACGCAGCAAGCTCCTGCCGCGCGATCGGTGACGGCGTCGACTTCATCTGTTCCAGGCTAGGCGATGTGTCTCCGATCGGCCTGGTACTCCTCTTCCCAGGATGTTCTCTCCCTTCACACTCGTCGGCGCCGGTGGCACCGTCGATCGCAGAACCGAACACCGAGGAGAGGACTGGACGATGGCGTCACTGGAGGACTACCGACTGCTCGGACGGTCCGGGCTACGTGTGTCTCCTCTCTCGTTGGGGGCGATGACCTTCGGCGACGCATGGGGATGGGGTGCGGACAAGGCGAGTGCCCGCAAGATCTTCGAGGAATATGTGAATGCCGGCGGAAACATGGTCGACACCGCGAACATCTACACGGACGGTCAATCCGAGCAATATGTGGGCGAGTTCGTCCGCGGACGTCGTGATTTCGTGGTCATCGCCACCAAATATGCGGGGACGCGGAATCCGTCGGATCCGAATGCCGGTGGCGGTAACCGCAAGAGCTTGATCTCGTCGGTCGAGGCGAGTCTGCGGAACCTGGGGACGGAGTACATCGACCTGCTCTACGTCCACGCGTGGGACGGGCTTACTCCTGCCGACGAAATCATCGCAGCCCTCGGGGAACTGGTCCGAAGCGGAAAAGTGCTCTACCTAGGAATGTCCGATGCGCCCGCGTGGCAGATCTCACGGATGCAGACCATCGCCGAACTTCGCGGTTGGCCCTCGTTCGCGGCGCTGCAGGTGGAGTACAGCCTGATCGAGCGGACCACCGAGCGCGACCTGATTCCGATGGCGGCCGAACTCGGGCTCGGTGTTCTCCCGTGGTCTCCGCTCGGCGGCGGAGTGCTCACCGGTAAGTACAGCGCTGCCGACCTGGACGAGCCAGGGCCGCAATCGCCGGGTAGTGGCCGACGGGATCACGCGAAAGCTCATCGGACGCTCACGCACCGGGGATTGGCGATAGCCGATGTCGTCGTCGAGGTTGCCCACGACATCGGAGCGAGTGCAGCTCAGGTTGCTCTTGCGTGGACGCTGGAGAACCCGGCTGTGGTGAGCCCGCTGATCGGCGCGCGAACACCGGAGCAACTGCACCGCAACCTCGGCGCACTCGACATCGTGCTCGACGACGAGCACCGCCGGCGGCTCGACGACGCGAGCTCGACCGATTCGGGTTTTCCGCACGAGTTTCTGACCCGCCCGATGGTGAACGGCGTTATCCACGGCCGGACCCGCACTCGTCCGCGTAACCATCGATGACTGCAACCGCGATCTGCGCACGAACCGGCGACGTCGGTCAGTCGACCGGCCGCTGCAGAGCAGCGAAGAACATCGCGTCCGTTCCGTGACGGTGCGGCCACAGCTGCACCGACGGGCCGTCCCCGATCTGAGGCACGTCCGGCACCAGGGTGCGGGCGTCGAGTTGGACCGCGCCGTACCGACGAACAGCATCGGCGACGACAGCCGTGGTTTCGGACAGATGCGGGGAGCACGTCGAGTACACCACCACTCCCCCTGGCCGAACCAGATTCAGCGCCGACGCCAACAGTTCCTTCTGAAGCGTCACCAGCGGTGCGAGGTCCTTCGGTGAACGACGCCACCGCGCTTCGGGGCGCCGGCGGAGCGCGCCGAGACCGGTGCAGGGCGCGTCGACGAGGATTCTGTCGTAGCCGCTGTCGAGCCCAGGGTCTCGGCCGTCGACGGTGTGGACCGTCACCGGCAGCGCTTTGGTGGTCTTGCGAACCAGCTCGGCGCGGTGCGGTGTCGGCTCGACTGCGTCGAGATGCGCGCCGTCGATCTCGGCGAGAGCGCCCAGCAGCGCAGCTTTACCTCCTGGACCTGCGCACAGGTCGAGCCAGCGTCCACCATCGGGTCCGGTGAGCGGAGCCAACGTGAGTGCACGTGCGACCAGTTGACTGCCCTCGTCCTGCACCCCCGCCAAACCGTCGCGTACGGCGTCGAGCTTGCCGGGGTCACCGCCGTCGAGATACACCGCGTACGGCGAGTACTTTCCCTCGTCGCCTCCCGTGACCAGCGCTAGCTCCTCGGCGGAGATCTCACCGGGCCGAGCGACAAGATGTACTGCCGGCCGCGTGTCGTCGGCTTCGAGGACCGCTGCCAACTCTCCGGCGTCGGCGCCGAGCGCATCGGCGAAGGCCTGCGCGATCCACGTGGGGTGAGCATGCTCGAATGCCAACCGCCCCACGGGATCCTGTGCGGCCGAGGGAGCCAATTCTTCCACCCACTGCGCCGCAGTCTTCTCCGATACTCGGCGCAGCACGGCGTTGACGAAACCTGCTTTGCCGCTGCCGAATTCGCTTCGCGTCAAGTCGACCGACGTGGCGACGGCAGCGTGCGGAGCCACCCGCGTGCGCAACAGTTGGTATGCACCGAGGCGGAGTATGTCCAGAAGACCACCGTCGATGTCGGAGATCGTTCGGCCGGAGCCACTTTCGATGACTGCGTCGAGCAATCCTCGGGCACGCGATGTGCCGTAGGCGAGCTCTGTTGCCAGCGCTGCATCGCGGGTGTCGAGCTTGCGCTCGCGAAGCAGGCCTGGCAACACGAGGTTTGCGTACGCATCCCGTTCTCGGACTGCTTTCAGTACATCGCGTGCTGCGAGACGCGCCGGGTCGATCGGCGGAGTCGATGCGGGCCCGCCTCCGCGCTGCGGCCGCGAGCCCTGCCCACCTCTGGATCCGGGAGTTCGCTGCGGACGCTTGCCTTTGCCCGACGCACCGCCGTTGCGGCGAGGCTGGGGTTCCTTGTTTTCCGAGTTCATCGGGCTACCGCCTCGTCTGTCAGGCGAGCGCCGCGCGCCCAGTCCAGTGCTTTCATCAACTTCTTGCCCTGAGGTTGTACGTCGCCGAGCAGCACTGCGCGATCCGCGGTTCCGACGAAGACACCGTCCTTACGCACCAGCACGTGCCCGACGGCAAGTTCCTCGTCGGAGGTGTGGACCGGAGCAAGCTTCAGTCGCACATCGCCGATGGTCGTCCACGCTCCCGGTGCAGGCGTCACCGAGCGGATGCGGCGATCCACGACAGCCGACGGCCTCGCCCAGTCGATGCGAGCATCCTCCACCGTCACCTTGGCCGCGCGCGAGATTCCGTCCGTGGACTGGGGAACCGCTGACGCCTCCCCCGATTCGATGGCGTCGAGGGTGGCCTCTAGTAGTTCGGCTCCGCTGACGGCAAGTCTGCCGAGCAGATCACCGGCGGTGTCGGTGGGACGAATTCTTTCGGTGACGACACCGAGAACCGGTCCGGTGTCCATACCTTCCTCGAGGAGGAAGGTGGAAGCACCGGTGACGTCGTCGCCCGCAGCGATGGCGGATTGGACCGGCGCGGCGCCGCGCCAGGCAGGCAACAGCGAGAAGTGGAGATTGATCCACCCGAAGCGCGGGACGTTCAACACCGGTCTCGGCAGGAGGGCTCCGTAGGCAACTACAGGACAGACATCGGGCTCCAGCGCTGCGAGGGCATCGAGAAATTCGGGCTCGGAGGGCCGCTGCGGAGTCAGCACGGGAATTCCGTTGGCATCGGCCAGCTGCCCCACGGGCGATCGACCGATCTTTCGTCCTCGCCCCGCGGCTGCGTCGGGGCGAGTCACCACCGCGATCACGTCGTGTCTGGTCGACTCGATGAGCCGTTCCAACGACGGAACCGCCGGTTCAGGCGTTCCTGCGAACACAACTCGCACCAGTGAGCTCCCACGAATAGGTATTTCGGATTCTTACGACGAAATACCTATTCTAGGGATCCGCTCGGGTGCCCGGAGACACCCATCGATCATGCGTCGCCCTCGGGCTGCTCCGGCCCGGTCCCGTCGGCGTCGCCGTCTTCGGCGAGGATGCGGTAGAGACTTCGGCGCGCATCCGCCAGAACGTCGCTGGCAACCTTCACCTGAGCGGGAGTTCCAACGGCAGCCACCTGGCCCGCAGCCCCCATGAGCAGCCCGATGAGACCCCTCAGGTCCATGGCGTCTCCGCCGACGCTGCTTCTGACGTCGTCCCATGGCGCGCCCAGATCGGAGCGGTTTTCCTCGACGAAGGCTGCACCCTGGTCGGTGAGGGCGGCCGTCTTGCGCCCCTCGACCTTGTCGATCATGACCAGACCCTCGTCTTCGAGCTGAGACAGTGCCGGGTAGATCGAGCCTGGGCTCGGCTTCCATGCGCCTTCGCTCTTGGCGACGATCTGTTGAATCAGCTCGTACCCGTGCATCGGTGCATCGGCGAGGAGCAACAAGATTGCCGCCCTGACGTCGCCGCGCCTGCCGCGACCTCCGCGCCCTTTGCCACGTCCGAGGTCACCGCCCGGCCCGAAACCACCGCGCCCGAAACCGCCAGGACCGAACTCTCCTGGTCCGAATCCGCCGCGCGGATGCGGACCTCCTCGTCCGCCGCGTCCGCGGCCTTCGTCTGCGCCGCGACGTCCGCGACCGTGTGAGCGATGCTGCTCCTCGCCTGGACCGTCCGCATCCTGCGGGGTCCACATCTGGAACGGCTGTCGCCGCTGTGCACGTTCACCGAGGCCCAACCAGGGCCAACGCTGCATTTCGTAATGGTTTTCCATGTCCTTACTCCTTCTGTGTTTGTTGGACATATTGACGATATATCGACAATGCATCTTTGGCAAGACTTTTGACGACAAACTCTCGGAGGAGACCAGTCAAGTGACGCCGAACCGGATAGCCTGTTCGCACCGAAGGTTTCTCGATTCACCGGCGGGCACCGATACCGAGACAACCCGGTCGCAGGCCGCACCACCGCTGCGCCGATATGCGAACGCGCGCATCGGCGCACCTACCCGTCGGACGAGGGAGCCACAGCATGGCCACATCGCTGAGCAGGCGCACCATCGCCTCGCTGAGTGCTGTGGTCGTGGTGGTCGCGGTGATCACGCTCGGTGTCGTTCCGAAGGCATTCGCCGTGGCGCTCGACGACTTCGCGCAACTTGCCGGTGGCGTCGCTGCGACTGCAACGTGCTGGTACACCGGACGGCGCAGAACAGGAGCGGAACGACGCTGGCGCGTCTTCATGGCAGCAGGTATGGCGAGCTGGTCCGGCGGAATTCTGTTCTGGGGCCTGTATCGGTCGGTGCTTCACATACCACTGCCGTCGCCCTCGTTCGCCGATATCGGGTTCTTCCTCTTCCCCGTGTTCGCCGTGCCAGCACTGTTGTCCGTAGTCATCCGACCGGTGCGGCGATCGAGGCTGAGCAGTACTCATGCCTGGATCACGTCGCTACTCGACGGGATGGTGGTCGTCGGGTCACTCTTCGTCCTGTCGTGGGCCACCGTTCTCGGTCAGGTCGCTCGTTCCGACGAATCCGATTCACTGAAATTCATGCTGGCGTTGATGTATCCGGTCACCGATCTGGTGCTCGTCATCATGGTGGGTCTGCTTGCAGTGGTTCCGCGCATACTCAGGCGGTATCGCATGCAGCTTGTACTGCTCGCAGCCGGGCTCGTGGCCCTGTCCGTCTCGGACAGCCTGTACGCCTACCTCGTCGCAGCAGGTGCCGAGGAAATGCCCTTGATCGCGGACGCCGGCTTCATCGCAGGCCCGATCCTCATCGCTCTCGCCGCATCGGCGCCGAGCGTGCACCGACCGACGAACGATGCACGCGCCGCTTCGGGGACCACGCGTGCGCTACGAGGATGGAGTGCAAGCGATCGCAGCCAGCTGCTGGTCCCCTACGCGTTGATGGCCGTCATCGGAGTAGCGGTCGCCGCACAGTGGATCGCATCGGGGTCGGTCGATCCGGTGGTGCTCGTGTTGTTCTTCACCGTGGTCGTCCTCTCACTCATCCGCCAGGTGCTGACGCTGTTGCAGAACGATGCTTTGCTCCGCGAGCTGTCGGCAGCACAATCCGAGCTCAGCTATCGCGCCCATCACGACGGGCTGACCGGTCTGCTCAATCGATCGGCTTTCGACGAACATCTCGGCAACGCAATCGATCGACACAACCGGCTCGGCGAAATCGGTGTGCTGCTGCTGGTCGATCTCGACGATTTCAAAGCGATAAACGACCGACTCGGTCACGGCGCCGGCGACAGGTCCCTGAAAACTCTGTCTCGCAGATTGACCGAATCAGTCACGGACGGGGGTAACGGCGGTATCGTCGCGCGTTTCGGCGGCGACGAATTCACCGTGCTCATCCCTGCCGGTATCGATGCGGGCTGTAGGACTGCACGGGCGATCGTCGACGCACTGCGCCTCCCCCAGGACATCGAAGGTCACAACGTGTCCATCGGAGCGAGCGTCGGAGTGGTGGAACTGGACGTCTTCGAGAAGGCGGTCACCGCCGACACACTCCTTCGCAATGCGGACCGAGCAATGTACGAGGCGAAGAAGAACGGGAAGGCCGGAGTCTTCGCCTACGACTCGGACGGAAGTCTGCGTCTGGTCTACAACCTCGGCGAGCGCAGTGCGCCCTTCGCCTGGTGGGGCGACGAGCGCACCGGCCACGGCCATCAAAGCAAGCGCGGTATCAACCCGAATATGGTTGCAGGCGAACCTGATCCGGCGCGGTTGATAGCGCCTCCCACCAGGACGTAAGCACCCGTGGTCGGCAATGCGGCCAGATTGCGCAGATTTTCGAGACTGATGCGGTGCTGGTCGTACAGCTTGACCGACACCGGATAGGTCTCGTCGTTACCGAGGTCGGGTCCGAAGGTGTCGGTTCCCAACGCTCCACGCGACGCCAATCGACCGTTGTCGATCAACCACTGCGCAGCGTCGGCCGAGAACCCCGGCTGGTGTGTCACACCGTCGGCATCTGCGTTGACGTAGGCATCTGTGCCCCAACGTGACTCCCACCCGGTCCACAGGATTACCGCGGCACCTTCGGGAATCCTGCCGTTGGCCGATTCCCACTCCTGCAGATCGGCGACGGTCACCGCGTAGTCCGCATCGGCGGCCGACTTCTCTCGAATGTCGATCTTCACCGCCGGCAGGAACAGATCCTCGGGAACGAGCTGATCGGCGGTCAGACCTCCCTCTTGGAAGTGCGCCGGAGCACCCCAGTGCGACCCGGTATGTTCGCCTTCCTTCACGTTCTGGAGGTAGTACCCATCCTCGGCCACTGTGGCTGCCGTCTCGAGTACGAATTCCGGATCTCCCGGAAAGATCGGCGTCGTCGCCGGATCGTTCACGTGAGACAGCGACACGATCTTCAGCAGACGGTCGAGAGGAATACCCAACCCCGGCAGATCGGCCGAGCCGGTACCAGGGGCTGCCTGAGCCACCGCGGGCCCGGCCAATCGCGCCCCTGCCACGACCGCCAATCCCGTTGCCACACGCCGAATCAACTGCCTACGTTTCATTCCCGACCCCTTAGATATGTGTGAGAGAACCCTCCCCGAGACTCTAAGCCCCGAGATCGCCCGAAGGGGCGCCGACTTCTCTCACCCGATCCGAATCGGATCGATCTGGACTCGGACAGCTTCGGTGTTCTTCCTCGCGCTGCGCACAGCCTGAGCATCGGCCAGCGCACGCGCGAGGGCACCCCCGGCACTTCGCGGCACTCGCAGCAGCATCCTCTGAACGTCACCGGACAAAGAATCGTCGCCCCCGCCTGCTGGACGTCGTTGTCCCTCGGGGAGATCCACCGGACCCAGTATCTCGGTGCCCTCCGGCAGTTCCGCGGTCTCCACCAGATCCGCCACAGCCGCTGTCGACCCGTCGACGGCCGCCACGTGCACGGCCGGCGGGAACCGAACCTCGACCCGCTCGTCCAGCTGCCCTCGTGCATGCCCGACAGGATCCCAGCGCACCAGGGCCTGCACCGTCGGGACATCCGATTCGGCCACGACGACGACACGACCACCGTCACTACCGGCACGCACCAGCGCGCCTGCCGTCATCCACCGTCTCAGAGTCTCCTCCGCGGCACGCAGGTCGGCCCTTCCCAACAGTGCCCATCCGTCGAGCAGGAGTGCTGCCCCGTAACCACCCTCGGTCGACGGTTCGGCCCCCACCGTGGAGATCACCAGACTTGCGCCTGCGGGCACCGAGTTCAGAACGGCTGCGCCTCCCGACGTGTGAACCGGCACCCCGGGAAAGGCACGGCCCAGCTCTTCGGCCGTGCGGTGAGCTCCCACGACCACGGCGCGCAGAGTCCGCGAGCCGCAGACCGTGCACCGGTGA
The DNA here is from genome assembly GCF_023264675.1 of Rhodococcus sp. (in: high G+C Gram-positive bacteria). Taxonomy (GTDB): domain Bacteria; phylum Actinomycetota; class Actinomycetes; order Mycobacteriales; family Mycobacteriaceae; genus Rhodococcoides. Next base: position 23,096 of record NZ_JAHFVG010000004.1, on the reverse strand, counting down.
TTGGTATCGGCAATCCCGCACCACCGGCATGTCGGACTTCCTGCCCCGTCGGCACCCGGTGCCGACGGCAACGACAGCGGCCCGTTGCACCGTCGACACCTCGCCGGATTGCGGCATTTCCCGCACGCCAACGACGGAACGTAGCCACCGCGTGGAACCTGCACCAGGACTCCCAGTCCATCCTTCAATGCCGCTCGGGCGGCATCGAATGCAATGGCGGGCAACCGCGCAGCTCGGGCACCGGGATCTCGGGCAAGGGCATGGTCGCTGTCGGCGAGTGCCACGACGTGAGGCTGATGCGCGCGCACGACGTCGCGGGAGGCGATCAGATCGTGAGCCCACCCGGAATCGACGAGGGCCTCCGCCTCCGCCGTCCTGGCATGACCGGCCAGCACCACGGAACAACCCGTGCCGTACGACCGCAGCAGCGCAACCTCGCGGGCATGCGGATAGGGAGATCGAGGTTCGGCGTATCCGTCGTCGCCGTCGTCCCACAACGCCACCAGACCCAGATTTCGAACCGGCGCGAACACCGCGCTTCGAGTACCGACGACGATGCTCACCTCTCGCCGGAGCGCAGCAAGCCATCGACGATAGCGCTTGGCAGGCCCGAGGCCGGCGGCGAGAGCGACGACGGTGTCCGGGCCTGCCTTCGCTTCGCAGGCGGCATGAACACGATCGAGGTCGCGCTGGTCGGGAACGATGATCAGTGCGCTCCGGCCCGACGCCGCGGTCGTCACTGCGAGGTCCGCCATACGAGAGGGCCAATCTTCTCCCGGCAGCGCCTGCCAGACCGCTCGCGGAGTTCGGCCGCCGCGGATCGCGTCGATGAATGCCCGCCCGTGGACGTACGAGTCCCAGGCCGAAATATCCGCCTCGGGCGGCTCGACGACCGGCGACTCCGGTACAGGTTCGCCTTCCACCTTCGCGTGCCGAGGCGGTATCGCCAAGCGCAACACGTCGGCTCGCGTCCCTGCGTAGCGATGTGCCACCGCGGTGACGAGCTCAGCGATCTCGGGCGTCAGCACCTGCTCGGGCGAGACCACGCGTTCGAGGTACCCGAGCTTGCCGGTGTGATCGCTCGACGCCACTCGCGAGAGGAGATATCCGTCGACGAGACGGCCGGCGAATCTGATCCGGACGCGTACACCGACTTTCGCGTCGTCGTCCATGTCGGCGGGGATCAGATAGTCGAATTCGCGATCGAGATGCGGCAATGGCAAAAGCGGCAGCACCCGAGCTATGGGTAGCTCGGGTGCTGCTGCTTTCGACGGCCCGCTCAGGGTTTCACCGTCTTCGTGCCTGTTGTCGCTGCGCGCAGGCGACGGAATCAGAGACCCGCGGCTGCACGCAATTTGTCTGCGCGGTCGGTCGACTCCCAGGGCAGATCGATGTCGGTGCGACCGAAGTGGCCGTACGCGGCAGTCTGCGCGTAGATCGGGCGAAGGAGATCGAGATCGCGGATGATCGCGCCGGGGCGCAGATCGAACACCTCGGAGATGGCCGCCTGGATGCGTGCCGGATCCGTCTTCTCGGTGCCGAAGGTTTCGACGAAGAGTCCGACCGGGGCAGCCTTGCCGATGGCGTAGGCAACCTGAACCTCGATGCGCTCCGCGAGGCCTGCAGCGACAGCGTTCTTCGCTACCCATCGCATGGCGTAGGCCGCGCTGCGGTCCACCTTGGACGGATCCTTGCCCGAGAACGCGCCGCCACCGTGGCGCGCCATTCCGCCATAGGTGTCGACGATGATCTTGCGGCCGGTGAGGCCTGCGTCGCCCATCGGACCACCGAGGACGAACTTGCCGGTCGGGTTGACCAGCAGCCGTACGTCCGACGTGTCGAGAGTAGGAACGTCGAGCTCGGCGAGAACGGAACCGAGAACCTTCTCGCGGATGTCGGGAGTGAGCAGATTGTCGAGATCGATGTCGGCGGCATGCTGAGTCGAGATGACGACGGTGTCGAGGCGGACCGCGTTGTCGCCGTCGTATTCGATGGTGACCTGGGTCTTGCCGTCGGGACGCAGGTAGGGCAATACACCCGACTTGCGCACCTCGGTGAGTCGACGCGAGAGCCGGTGCGCCAGGGCGATCGGTAGCGGCATCAGCTCGGGAGTGTCGGTGTTCGCGTAGCCGAACATCAGCCCCTGGTCGCCTGCACCCTGACGATCGATCTCGTCGTCGGAAAGTCCCTCGACGCGCGCCTCGTGGGAATGATCGACACCCTGGGCGATCTCGGGTGACTGCGCTCCGATGGCGACGTTGACGCCGCACGAGTTTCCGTCGAAGCCCTTGGCCGACGAGTCGTATCCGATTTCGAGGACCTTCTCGCGCACGATCCGCGGGATGTCGGCCCACGCGGTCGTGTTGACCTCGCCCGCAACGTGAACCTGGCCGGTGGTGACGAGTGTCTCCACCGCGACGCGGGAGCGTGGATCCTCGGCGAGCAACGCATCGAGAATCGAATCGCTGATCGCGTCACAGATCTTGTCGGGGTGGCCCTCTGTTACCGACTCACTGGTGAAGAGCCGACTGCCGGACTTGCTCACGGATTTCCTCTCGACGTGTGTCTTCAGACCGATACGAAATGCGATGAGTCCAAGCTCATCGTCTCGCGTTCGGCCAACCTGTACTTGCAAGTGTCGGCGCCGGGATCACTCGGACACCAGGCGCACATCGACACTAGTCGTGCGAACGGCGACTGTGCACCTTTGAAATCACTGCTGATTCGAAGCCGACGCGAATACGTCGACCACCGCATCGAGCACACGGCCCGCGAGCAACGCTTTCGAGCCTTCGCCCAGCGCGGACTCCGAACCGTCGGACCCGAGCAGCCATCCGTCGTTGTGATCGACCTCGAACGCCTTACCGTCACCTACCGCGTTGACCACCAACAAATCGCAGCCCTTACGCGCGAGCTTTGCCCGTGCGTAGGTGAGCACATCGCCGTGTTCGTCGCCGGTTTCCGCCGCGAATCCCACTATCACGGTGGACGATTCGATTTCCCCGGCTCGGCGAGCATCGACCAGCCCCGCCAAGATGTCGTCGTTGCGGACGAGCGGAATGGAGTCGGGCTCGTTTGCACCCTTCTTGATCTTGCTGCCCGCTACAGTCGCCGGGCGGAAATCTGCCACCGCGGCCGCCATCACGATGGCGTCGGCATCGGCCGCGAACTTGCGGACGGCAGTCTGCATCTGCTGAGCAGTCTTGACACGCACCACGTCCACTGCCGCTGGATCGGGGAGCTCTGTGGTGAACCCGGCGATCAAGGTCACCTCGGCGCCCCGCTGCGCCGCAACCCGCGCGAGTGCGTAGCCCTGCTTGCCGGAACTTCGGTTTCCGAGGAATCGCACCGGATCGAGCGGCTCACGTGTACCGCCCGCGGTGACGACCAACTTTCGGCCCTCGAGGTCTCGGGGTAGTGCGTCGGCACGCTCGGCGAGCAACATCGCCAGACCGAAGATCTCGTCGGGTTCGGGAAGGCGGCCTGCGCCGGTGTCCCGGCCGGTGAGACGGCCCGATGCGGGTTCGAGGACGATAACGCCCCGACTGCGCAGTGTGGTGACGTTGGCGATCGTGGCCGGGTGCTCCCACATCTCCGTGTGCATGGCTGGGGCGAGAAGCACCGGACACCGCGCGGTGAGCAGTGTGGCTGTGAGGAGATCGTCTGCCCGACCGCCCGCGATCCGCGCCATCAGGTCCGCTGTCGCGGGGGCCACCACGACAAGATCCGCCTCTTGCCCGAGCCGAACATGCGGCACTTCGGGAACGTCGACGAACACTCCGGTGTTCACCGGGCTTCCGGACAACGCCTCGAACGTCGCTCGCCCGACGAACTCCAACGCCGACTCGGTAGGGATCACCCGTACGTGATGACCGCTCTCGGTGAAGCTACGGATAAGGGAACAGCTCTTGTAGGCGGCGATACCGCCGCCTACTCCGACGACTACACGCAACGGCTGAATCCTTACCGGTTCTTATTCGCCTTCGGTGTGCTCGAGGAGGTCCTCGTGGATCTCACGGAGAGCGATCGAGAGTGGCTTCTCCTGCAGACCCGGCTCGACGAGGGGGTCGACGTACTCGAGGATGCCGTCACCGAGCTGGTTGTAGTAGTCGTTGATCTGGCGTGCGCGCTTGGCTGCGTAGATCACGAGAGCGTACTTCGACGACGTGCGAGCGAGCAGCTCGTCGATCGGAGGATTGGTGATACCGAGAGGCGTGTCGTAAGCCGGAAGAGCGCTGCGCCCGTCGAAGTCGGAAACGGCCGCTGGAATGCTGCTCACTAGTGATCTCCTGAAATTGCATCGTTGGTGCTGCGTAACCGCTGTTCGGCGGCCAATCGGGGTACGAAGAAGGCCGGGTCAACCGACCGACGACCTACCGACCAACAAGGATACCAACTCTTCACAAGAATGGTCGACATCGGTATTGACAATCACTGTGTCGAACTCTTCTTGTGCCGCCAACTCGACCTTCGCGGTCTCGAGACGGCGCTCGGTGGCCGCCGATTCCTCGGTGGCGCGTGAGGTGAGGCGCTGCACCAGATCGTCCCAGGTCGGCGGCGCCATGAACACCAGCGTCGCCTCGGGCTTGGAGGCTCGAACAGCACGCGCACCAGCCAAATCGAGCTCGAGAAGTACCGGCTTGCCCAGTTCGAGTGCCTGGTCGACGGCCGCAGCGGGAGTTCCGGAACGATGCAGTCCGCCGTGGACGCTCGCCCATTCCAGAAGCTCGCCGTTCTCGATCATCCGATCGAACTCGTCAGCGGTGACGAAGTGGTAGTCCTCGCCGTCCACCTCCCCCGGCCGAGGTTCGCGGGTGGTGACGGAGACGCTGAACCACAACTCGGGCAGCAGCGCACGGACGAGACGAACAACACTGGACTTGCCGACACCGGAGGGACCGGCCAAAACGATCAGCCGGCCCCTCCCGTGCGGTGACGCGTCACTGTCGGACACGTGTGATACCTCCGCGATCATTCTTTGTGTCAGGCTTCGAAATCGAACTTGGTCAACAGAGCCTTACGCTGACGATCGCCCAAACCGCGCAGACGACGCGAGGACGCGATCTCCAGCTCGGTCATGAGTTCCTGTGCCTTGACCTTACCGACCTTCGGCAGCGCCTCCAGCAAGGCCGACACTTTCATCTTCCCGAGAATTTCGTCGGTCTCGGCGTCTTTCAATACTTGCTTCAGATCGGTGCCGCCTCGTTTGAGACGCTCCTTGAGCTCGGCCCTGACCTTGCGGGCGACAGCCGCCTTCTCCAGCGCGGCTGTGCGCTGCTCCGGTGTCAATTGGGGAAGCGCCACGGTTCCTCCGTATCGGTTCGTCGGTGAGCAGTGCGTAGGTGTTCTCTGCGCACATCGCCGGCTACGTCAAACCTGCAGTAACCAGCAACGAATCTCGACGCTACCGACGATCGAGCCTGTCCGCTAACCCACCCCCGGAGGGTTTCGACCATCGGCGATGCGTTATGCCAACCCCGCCTCGATCTCGTCGCGGAGGGACTTGGCGGCGTCTTGAAGCGCACCGACCGACGGACCGACTCCGAGGACGCCCCGCGATGAATTGGGCAGCAACAACGCGGTGGAACCCTCGAAGATCTGAGCCAGATCGGCAACGCTCGCTCCCTGCGCACCCAAACCAGGGGCAAGGATGGGGCCCGTGAAACCGGACAGGTCGAGGCCGTGATCTCTCGTCGCGCCGACGACGAGTCCGACGGTGGCCGACCCGTCGGAGTTGGCATCGGCTGCGCCGTCGACGACAGACTGGGAAACGGACCTACCGCTGCCGGCTGCACCCTGAAGCACAGCCCCTTGAAGCTGTGCCCCCTCGGCATTGGAGGTACGTGCAAGCACGAACACTCCTCTGCTGTTCTGTCGCGCGGTATCGAAGGTCTCGTTCAACGAGTCGAAGCCGAGGTACGGAGACACGGTCACCGCGTCCGAGGACAGCGACGAATCGGTGCCGAGCCACGTCTGGGTGTACGCGGTCATCGTGCTGCCGATATCGCCGCGCTTGGCATCGGCGATCACCAATGTTCCTGCGTCGCGGAGCACCGTGATCGTGCGTTCGAGAACTGCATAGCCTTCGCTGCCGTAGGCCTCGAAGAACGCGACCTGCGGCTTGACCACGGCGATCTCACCGACGAACGCTTCGACGCAGATCTCCGCGAACTTCTCGAGACCGTCGGCGTCGCGAGTCAGACCCCATGCGTCGAGCAGGCCTGGGTGCGGATCGATCCCCACGCAGAGGCGCCCACGTGCGGACGTCGCTGCACGGAGCCGATCCAACCAGCCCTCGCCACTGCTCATGCCGACGCATTCCGATCGGCGAGCGCAGCATGGAGATCCTGCAACGATCGCACGCCGATGCCACCGGCAATGCCGGCCTCGATGCCCTGGACCGCTGCCGAGGCGCCCTGCACGGTGGTGATGCACGGAATGTTCTGCGCCACTGCTGCGCTGCGGATCTCGTATCCGTCGACACGTGGCCCGGAGTTGCCGTACGGAGTGTTGATGACCATCGCGATGTCGCCCGCAAGGATCCGGTCGACGATGGTCGTCTGCCCCTCCGGAACCTGCTCACCGGATTGCTTGTAGACCTGCTCGCACTCGATCCCGTTGCGGCGCAGCACCTCCGCGGTGCCCTCCGTGGCCAGAATCGTGAAACCGAGATCGGCCAGACGCTTGACCGGGAAGATCAGCGACCGCTTGTCCTTGTTCGCCACCGACACGAACACCGCACCCGAAGCAGGCAACGACCCGTAGGCAGCGGTCTGGCTCTTGGCGAACGCGGTACCGAAGTCCGCGTCGATACCCATGACCTCGCCAGTGGACTTCATCTCCGGGCTCAGCAGCGTATCTACCCCTGTGCCGTCCGCGCGGCGGAAACGGTTGAACGGCAGCACAGCTTCCTTGACGGCGATCGGGGCGTCGTGCGGCGTCGTCCCGCCGTCGCCCTGAGCGGGCAGCATGCCGCTGGCACGCAGATCGGCTATCGACTCCCCCAGCATGACGCGAGCGCACGCCTTGGCCAACTGCACCGCCGTGGCCTTGGAGACGAACGGCACCGTTCGGCTGGCACGAGGGTTCGCCTCCAGCACGTAGAGAATGTCGTCCTTGAGCGCGTACTGCACGTTGAGCAGGCCCTTGACGCCGATTCCCTTGGCGAGCAACTCCGTCGAGCGACGCACGTTGTCGATGTCGGCGCGCCCGAGCGTGATCGGCGGCAGCGCACACGCGGAGTCACCGGAGTGGATACCGGCTTCCTCGATGTGTTCCATGACTCCGCCGAGGTAGACCTCGGTGCCGTCGCACAGCGCGTCGACGTCGATCTCCACCGCATCTTCGAGGAAGCGGTCCACGAGTACCGGTCGGTCGTGCGAGATCTCGGTTGCACGTGAAATGTAATCGGCCAACGATGCCTCGTCGTAGACGATCTCCATGCCGCGGCCGCCGAGCACGTAGGACGGACGGACGAGGACGGGATAACCGATGCCGGTGGCGATCTCGCGGGCGCCGTCGAACGTCGTCGCGGTACCGAACTTTGGGGCAGGCAGGCCGGCTTCGGTGAGTACGCGCCCGAACTCTCCACGATCCTCGGCGAGGTCGATCGCTTCGGGGCTCGTGCCGACGATCGGAACTCCTGCCGCCTTCAGCCGCTTGGCGAGGCCGAGAGGTGTCTGTCCGCCGAGCTGAACGATGACCCCTGCCACCGTTCCCGATGCCGCCTCGGCCCGGTAGACCTCGAGAACGTCCTCGAATGTCAGCGGTTCGAAGTACAGACGGTCCGCTGTGTCGTAGTCGGTGGAGACGGTCTCGGGGTTGCAGTTGACCATGACGGTCTCGTAACCCGCCTCCGAGAGTGTCTGCGCCGCATGGACGCACGAGTAGTCGAACTCGATGCCCTGACCGATGCGGTTCGGACCGGAGCCCAGGATCAGAACCTTCTGACGCACCCGTTGTTCGGCGACCTCGGACTCCGCGTCCGGGTCCAGCTCGTAGGTGCCGTAGTGGTACGGAGTCTTCGCCTCGAACTCGGCCGCGCAGGTGTCGACGGTCTTGTAGACCGGGTGGACCCCGAGTTCGTCCCGCAGCGCACGGACGCCGTCCTCGTCGACGAGTTCCGGTCGCAGCGCGGCAATCTGCCGATCCGAGAGACCGTGGTACTTCGCCTGACGGAGCAGCACCTCGTCGAATTCCGTTGCAGCACGCAGCTCGTTACCCAGCTCGTGGATCTGCTGAAACTGATCGAGAAACCACGGATCGATTTTTGTCGACTCGAAGAGCTGCTCGATGGTGGCGCCCAGAGCGAACGCCTTCTCGATGCCGTACATCCGGCCGTCTTTGGGAACCGAAAGATCAGCGAGGAGCGATTCGAGACTCTCCGCCTCCACCTCCGGGCCCGTCCAGTAGCCTGCACGTTTCGTCTCGAGCGAACGCATGACCTTGCCGAACGCCTCGGTGAAGTTACGACCGATCGACATCGCCTCGCCGACGGACTTCATCGTCGTGGTCAGGGTTCCGTCGGCGCCGGGGAACTTCTCGAACGCGAACCGCGGCGCCTTGACCACGACGTAGTCGAGCGTCGGTTCGAAGCAGGCCGGGGTTTCCTTGGTGATGTCGTTGACGATCTCGTCGAGTGTGTAGCCGATGGCGAGCTTGGCGGCCATCTTGGCAATCGGGTAGCCCGTTGCCTTGGACGCCAGTGCCGAGGACCTCGACACACGAGGGTTCATCTCGATCACGACGAGACGACCGTCCGCCGGATCCATCGCGAACTGGATGTTGCAGCCACCGGTGTCGACGCCGACCTCGCGGAGGATATCGATCGACAGATCGCGCATCGCCTGGTACTCGCGGTCGGTGAGTGTCATCGCCGGCGCGACCGTCACCGAATCGCCGGTGTGCACGCCGACAGGATCGACGTTCTCGATAGAGCAGACGATCACGACGTTGTCGCGTCCGTCGCGCATGAGCTCGAGTTCGTACTCTTTCCAGCCGAGGATGGACTCTTCGATCAGTACGTTCGCTGTCGGCGACGCTGCGAGGCCGCCGCCCGCGATACGCGTCAGATCGGCATCGTTGTAGGCCATGCCCGAGCCGAGACCGCCCATCGTGAAGGACGGACGGACGACGACCGGGAACCCGAGTTCCTCGACCGCCGCGCGAACCTCGTCCATCGTGTAACAGACAGCCGACTTCGCGGATTCGCCACCGACCTTCGCGACGATGTCCTTGAACTTCTGGCGATCCTCGCCTCGCTGGATGGCGTCGAAGTCGGCACCGATGAGCTCGACGTCGTACTTCTCGAGAATTCCTTGCTCGTGCAGCGCGACAGCGGCATTGAGGGCAGTCTGACCGCCGAGCGTTGCAAGAACGGCGTCGATCGGATGCCCCTGCAGTGCCTCGCGCGCGAAGATCTTCTCGATGAAGTCCGCGGTGATCGGCTCGACGTAGGTTGCGTCGGCGAATTCGGGGTCGGTCATGATGGTGGCCGGATTCGAGTTGACGAGGCTGACGCGCAGCCCCTCCTCGCGAAGCACCCGGCAGGCCTGGGTTCCCGAGTAGTCGAACTCACAGGCCTGACCGATGACGATCGGTCCCGATCCGATGACCAGGACGTGTCCCAGATCGCTACGGCGTGGCATTACTTGTCAACTCCCTCGAGCACAGATGTGAACCGATCGAAGAGATACGCGGCATCGTGTGGTCCTGCCGCGGCCTCGGGGTGGTACTGGACCGAAAACGCACTGCCGCTCAGCAATTCGACACCTTCGACGGTGCCGTCGTTGGCACAGGTGTGGCTCACGCGCGCACGCCCGAAGTCGGTGTCGAACTCCTCACCGGCTTCCCCTTCGAGGGCGAACCCGTGATTCTGCGCGGTGATGGCGATTCGTCCGGTGGTGTGTTCGACGACCGGGATGTTCATTCCGCGGTGGCCGAACTTCATCTTGTAGGTCTTTCGCCCCAGTGCGCGCCCCAGGATCTGGTTGCCGAAGCAGATGCCGAACAGGGGCAGATCCCGTCCGAGCACCTCACGGGTGAGCGCAACATTCGCATCGGCCGTAGCGGGGTCGCCGGGTCCGTTGGAGAGGAAGACACCGTCGGGGCTGAGATCGAGGATCTGCTCGATGCTGGTAGCCGAAGGGACGACGTGGACGCGGATACCGCGCTCGGCGAACATACGCGGCGTGTTGGTCTTGATACCCAGATCGACGGCGACGACGGTGAATCGGGGATCACCTGACGGTTCGATCGTGTAGCCGGCTGCGGTCGTGACTTCGCTCGCGAGGTCGGCGCCGAGCATCGACGGCTGACCGAGCACCTGTTCGAGCATCTCGTCCCGAGTGCCGAGTGCATCTCCGGAGAACACTCCGGCGCGCATCGAGCCGCGGCTGCGGAGATGCCGTACGAGTGCTCTCGTATCGATTCCGGCTATTCCGACGACACTCTGTGCTTCGAGCTGATCCTGGAGCGAACCGGTTGCCCGCCAGCTGGACGTGCGGCGTGCCGGATCACGAACGACGTAGCCCGCGACCCAGATCTTGTTGGGATCCTGAGCACTCGCTGCCTCGCCGTCCTCCTGGTTCCAGCCGGTGTTGCCGATCTGCGGCGCGGTGGCGACCACGATCTGACGGTGGTAACTGGGGTCGGTCAACGTCTCCTGGTAGCCGGTCATGCCGGTACAGAAGACCGCTTCACCGAGAGTCCGGCCTTCGGCTCCGAAGGTGGTGCCGCGAAAGAGTCGGCCGTCCTCCAGAACAAGAACTGCGCTGCTCACGCGGTTGTCTCCTTCGAATCGTCTGTGTTCGTGTCGGTGTTCGGGTCCACCCACGAGGGGTAGATCTGCTTGTCGTCCGCGCGGAAACCGGTATCGATCTCGGTTCCGGTCGGCAATTCCCAACGGATGACCAGAAGGCCGTCCTTGCTCATGACCTTGCCTGCCAAGCCGCGCTCGGTTCTGATGGCGCGCACCGACTCCTGCGGGATCCAGATGGTGGATTCCGCGGTGCGCGTCAGCAGAATCCCTTTCTCGTGGCGAGAGAGTTCGCCGGTAGCGCGGTGTCCGATGTCGCCGACGGCGATGCGGTCCTGCCAGCTGGGCGCGACGGTACTGCCGACGTACAAGCCCGTCGATGCATCCAGCAGTGTTGCGCCGAGATCGTCCGGGACGTGAGGGAACGTGCCGATCGACTCGGCCTGCCGTTTCTGTCGACCACGCCAGCCCCAGAAGATCAACGAGATCATCGCGACCCAGAAGACGACGAACCCGATGACGATGAGAACTCTGTCCATTGCTCTATGCCTCTCCCGCTACCCTGACGGCACCGTCGCGTGCGGTGATGCGGCCCCGCAGGAGCGTCGTCGTCACCTTCGCCCGAAAGGTCATCGCCTCGAACGGTGTGTTGTCGGAAATACTCGCCAGCCCCTTGCCGCTGACCGTCCACGCGGCGTCGGGGTCCACGACGACGAGGTTGGCGATCTCGCCGACCTCGATCGGTCGACCCTGATCCGGCAGTCCGACGATGTCGGCCGGACGCTCGCTCATCACTCGCGCGACACCTCGCCAGTCCAGCAGGCCCGGTTCGACCATTGTCGCGGCGACGATGGACAACGCTGTTTCCAGACCGAGCATCCCGGGTCGCGCCTGCGAGAACTCGCAGCACTTGTCCTGCTCGGCGTGGGGGGCATGGTCGGTGGCGACACAGTCGACGGTGCCGTCCGCGAGCCCGCGGCGCAGCGCCTCGACATCGGACACCTCGCGGAGCGGCGGATTGACCTTGTTGATCGGATCGTAGGTTTCCAGACGGGAGTCGTCGAGCAGCAGGTGATGTGGTGTCACCTCGGCCGAGATCGAGATCCCCTGCCCGCGTGCCCACTTCAGTAGCTCGACGGTTCCGGCGGTGGATGCGTGGCAGATGTGAACCCTGGCGCCTGCATCGCGAGCCAGCAAGGCATCGCGTGCGACGATCGATTCTTCGGCCGCCCGTGGCCATCCCGCCAGTCCGAGGCGCGCCGCTGTCGGTCCCTCGTGCGCGATCGATCCGACGGTGAGCCTGGGCTCCTCGGCGTGCTGCGCGATGAGTACCCCCAGCGAACTGGAGTATTCGAGTGCCCGTCGCATGATCAACGGATCGTCGACGCATTTGCCGTCGTCGGAGAACATCCGAACCTTGCCGACGCCCGCTGCCATCGTCGCCATTTCGGCGAGTTGCTTACCGCCGAGCCCGACCGTGACGGCACCGACCGGATGCACGTCGACGAGTCCTACTTCTTGTCCCCGGCGCCACACGTGATCGGTGATGACGACCGAATCTGCGACCGGCGAGGTGTTGGCCATCGCGAACACCGCGGTATATCCACCGAGCGCTGCTGCTGCCGAACCCGTTTCGATGGTTTCGGTGTCTTCGCGCCCGGGCTCACGCAGGTGAGTGTGCAGGTCGACGAATCCGGGCAGCAGGATCTGGCCGTCGGCTTCGACGATCTCCGCATCGCCTGCGTCCAGATCGGCTCCGATCGCTGCGATCGCGCCGTCGGCGATCAGGACGTCGGTTGCGGGCTCTTCGCCGTAGACGAGAACTCCGCGCAGCAGCACGCTCATTCGGCTCCCCCGTCCGAACCGACGAGCAACCGGAACAGAACCGCCATGCGCACGTGAACTCCATTCGTAACCTGCTGCAGTACTGCAGTTCTTGGTGAATCGGCGACCGACGACGCGATTTCCATCCCGCGCAACATCGGACCGGGATGCAGCACCACGGCGTGTTCCGGCAGCAGATCCATCCGCTTCTGGGACAAGCCGTAGGTGATCGAGTATTCCTTGGGCGAGGGGAAGAACCCGCCGTTCATGCGCTCGGCTTGAACACGCAGCATCAGCACGGCGTCCAGCGTCGGCAGTTCGGCGTCGATGTTGTGCGAGACCCGAACCGGCCACGTCGAAGCACCGATCGGCAGCAGAGTGGGCGGCGCGATGAGCACTACCTCGGCCCCGAGTGTCGACAGGAGGATTGCGTTGGAGCGAGCGACGCGGCTGTGCAGGATGTCTCCGACGATTCCGACACGCTTGCCTGCGATGGATCCGAGTCGCTGGCGGAGGGTGAGTGCATCGAGCAGAGCCTGGGTCGGATGCTCGTGGGTTCCGTCGCCCGCGTTGATGACGGCCGGGCCACCGGAGGCGGAGCCTGCGAAGTGTCCGGCGCTTCGACCCTCGCCCTGGCCTGCAGTCCAGGCGGCGATCTGATGGGCTGCTCCCGACGCCGGGTGCCGGACGATGAGGGCGTCGGCACCTGCTGCCCGAAGGGTCATCGCGGTATCGCGCAACGACTCACCCTTCGACACGGACGAACTGCTGGCGCTGACGTTGATGACGTCGGCACTCATCCACTTCCCGGCGACTTCGAACGAGACGCGGGTGCGGGTGGAATTCTCGAAGAACACCGTCATGATGGTGCGGCCGCGCAGCGTCGGAAGCTTCTTGACCTCGCGGCCGAGCAGCGCCTGTTCGAATCGGTCGGCTTCGTCGAGGATTTCGGTGGCCGAGTCGGCCGTCAGATCGGCGACGGACAGTAGGTGCTTCACTTCGAGACCTCCCCTGCCGACAAACTCACGCCGTCGTGGCCGTCGTGTTCGATCAGCTGCACCGACACGTCCTCCGAGCGGGAGGTGGGCACGTTCTTGCCCACGTAGTCCGCGCGCAGCGGCAACTCTCGGTGACCACGATCGATCAGTACGGCGAGTTGGACTGCCCGCGGGCGACCCAGGTCGCGCAGCGCATCGAGAGCAGACCGAACCGTGCGGCCGGAGAAGAGGACATCGTCGACGAGTACCACCAGCGCTCCGTCGACACCGCCGGACGGGACCGAGGTGCGCTCGAGCGGGCGATGCGGCTTGCCCCGGAGATCGTCACGGTAGAGCGTGATATCCAGCGAACCGACCGGGGGCCGGACTCCGGAGAACACCTCGATGCGCTCGGCAAGCCGTTCGGCGAGTGTGGTGCCGCGGGTGGGAATCCCGAGGAGAACCACGCGGGGGGCATCGGTCGAATCCAGAGCCGACTTCTCGATGATCTGATGCGCCATTCGCGCAATCGTCCGGCCGACATCGGCTGCAGACAGTAGCTCGCGGGACGAGCTGGAGTTGGACGGTGAAACGGGTTCGTTCGGCACTTCGGGCGCAGGCAAACTACGACCTCCTTCTCCGCCTCTCTGGACGGATCGTTAAAGGATGTCTGACGGTGCAACAGCCTAGCAACGACGCACCCCGATGGTGGCATTCGGGGAGCGTCGCGTGAGCCGTATTACTCGACTCGGTATTACAGGACTGGGTCCTCGCCGTTCGTCTCCACATCGGCAGGCCGCGACGACACTGCGGCTGCGGCGGCACGAACCTGAGGTGCGACGAGCACGATCTGACCGAGGACTCCGTTCACGAACGACGGCGAATCGTCGGTCGAGAGCTGCTTCGCAAGTTCGACGGCTTCGTCGACCGCGACGACGGGAGGCACGTCGGTGGCGTGGAAAAGCTCCCAGACCGCGACTCGCAGGATGGCGCGGTCGACGGCGGGTAGTCGGCCGAGCGTCCAGTCGTTGAGGTGATCGGAAATCACGCTGTCGAGACGATCGAGGTTCTCGGCGACACCGACCACGAGAGTTTCGGTGTACTCGCTGACCGGAGCGATGGAATCGTCGCCGCGTGCGAGTTCGATTCTTTCCTTGGCCAGGTCGACGGGGTCGGCATCACGTGCCTCTGCCTCGAAGAGGAAGTCCACGGCCCGCTTGCGTGCCTTGTGGCGGGCACCGAGCTTCTTGGGTGCCTCGACACGACCGGAGGTGGTACGCGATTGCGGCTTCTTCGACGACACGTTAGGAGTTCACACGCCCGAGGTAGTTGCCGTCACGAGAATCGACCTTGAGCTTGTCGCCGGTGTTGATGAACAGCGGAACCGAGATCTCGGCGCCCGTCTCGAGCGTTGCCGGCTTGGTGCCACCGGTGGAGCGGTCCCCCTGCAGGCCTGGATCGGTGTGGCTGACGACGAGCTCGACCGTGACCGGCAGCTCGACGTAGAGCGGAGCTTCCTCGTGCGTGGCGACCTGGACCTGCATGTTCTCCAGCATGAAACGCGCGCTGTCTCCGACGACCGCCTCGCTGATCGAGATCTGGTCGTAGGTGTCACCGTCCATGAACACGTAGTCGGAACCGTCGTGGTAGAGGTAGGTCATGTCGCGGCGATCGACCGTGGCCGTCTCGACCTTCACACCGGCGTTGAACGTCTTGTCGACGACCTTGCCCGAGAGCACGTTCTTGAGCTTGGTACGCACGAATGCGGGACCCTTACCCGGCTTCACATGCTGGAACTCGATGATCGACCACAGCTGGTTCTCGATGCTGAGGACAAGTCCGTTCTTGAAATCACTGGTGGAAGCCACTGGTGCCTACGTCTCCTCGTATTCTTGTGCGCGTTCGTGCGCGATGACACTTCTCTTGCTCGGTCGTGCGGGGTCGTGCTGCGGAAGGGTCCTGCGCTGACGGCCCGAAAGTATCCAGGCGTCAGACGAGAACAAGTTCCTTCGTGGTCATGGTCAGCAGCTCGGGACCACCCTCACGAACGATGAGTGTGTCTTCGATCCGGACGCCTCCGCGACCGGAGAAGTACACACCCGGTTCGACGGTCACGGCTGCACCGCTCAGCAGTGTACCGGTGCTTGCTTTCGCGATTCCCGGCGCTTCGTGGATTTCGAGTCCGACACCGTGGCCGAGACCGTGTAGGAAGTACTCGCCGTACCCCGCGTCCTCGATGACCGAACGTGACGCAGCGTCCACCGCGGCAGTGCTCACTCCCGGCGCGAGGGCTTCACGACCTGCAGTCTGCGACCGCAGCACCAGTGCGTACAGATCGCGCTGCCAGTCCTGCGGAGTGCCGATCACCACGGTACGGGTCATATCGGAGTGGTATCCGCCGACCAGGGCACCGAAATCGAATTTCACGAAGTCTCCGTCGGCGAGCACTGCATCCGTCGGGCGGTGATGCGGAACAGCCGAGTTCGCACCTGCTGCGACGATGGTCTCGAACGATATGCCGTCGGCGCCTGCCTCCACCATGAGCGCCTCCAGCTCGCGGGCGACCTGACGTTCGGTCCGGCCTTCCGCGACAGCGCCGCGCTCGATCAGAATCGCGAAGGCGTCATCCGCCGCGCGGCAGGCGTCCCGAAGCAACGCGACTTCGTGCTCGTCCTTGACCATACGGAGTTCTTCGACCAGACCAGGGGCTCGCACGAGGTTCGGTGCGTTGTCGAGTGCAGTCCAGGCGCGATGCTGGTCGACGGTCACCACATGAGACTCGAATCCCACCGCTGCCGACGTCGGAGTCACATCGCTGCGAAGGAGGTACGAGGCCGAGGATCTGTCGATCACGGCGCGGAGATCGGGAACCTGTTCCCCGATCTGGGTCACGTACCGGCCGTCGGTGCAGACCACCGTGTTGTCCTCGTTGCCGGGCGAGTCGCTCGCCGACACGATCAGCGCGGCGTTGGACCCGGTGAACCCGGTGAGGTATCGGATGTTGAGGAGGTCGGTGACGAGGACGGCGGCGAGATCGTCGCCTTCCATCCTTCGCCGAAGCGCGGCACGTCGGCCGCCGAAATCTACGGACATTCCTACAACGTACCGCTGCCCGAAACGCCGCTTCCACGACGCTCGCTGTCGGCGAATCTGTGGGGTCGACCACACCTACTGCGGAGTACGGATAGGCTGTCCCCCATGACAGGGTGGGTGGTACGCGGAATCGGTATGGCATTGGTCAATGTGGCGGTTCGGATCCTTCTGGGGGTGGCGGTCACGCAGTGGCCGCTGCACGGATCTCAGCTTCGTTGGCTCGGCATTGCAGCAGTGCTCATTGCGGTGATCGTCTGGGCAGGCGTCGACGGAATCCGGGATCGCCGAGCGAACCCAGATCCCGAGTACGGCACGGACCTCACCATGGTGTGGCTCAAGGCTGCGGTGGTCGGCGGGCTCGTTGCAGGGCTCGTGACATGGCTCGTTCAGTTGATCGTGGACTTCAGTCTCGGCCAGAACTCGCTGTTCTTCGAGCTGACCTCGGGCGCGGCTTTCACGATCCTGGTGATCTTCATCCCAGCGACGATCGCCGTGTTCCTCGGGAGACTGCTCGCCGGACGCGAGGCCAAGAAGAAGCTTGCGGCCACCGATGCAGAACGAGACAAGGAACGCCACGATCGTCAGCTGGTCGGAGCGAACTCACAGCGATCAGCTCCCGCCGAGGCGCCGGAGCAGTCGCAGTGGTCGGGAGACAACGCCGACACCGAGGTCTTCTCGGCGGTCGATCCCGACACCGACCCGCGCGAAAGCACGCCTCGTGAGAACGCGCCTCGTGAGAACGCAAAGAAACACCGCGACAACTCCTGACACCGACAACACCTAGCACCGACAACACCGAAGCCGCAGGTGAGCGAGCGCTCACCTGCGGCTTCGGTGTTTCCCCGGTGCCACGAGTCGGGTTACAGCAGAATCCCGGTGCCAGACGACCCCGTGTTGTCCTTTGCTATTGCCGAGTACGCGGCGACGAGCAGTGACGGATCGGGACCCTCGAGCCGTCCAGGTTTGGCCAGACCGTCCAGAACGACGAACCGGAGCATTCCCGCCCGGTTCTTCTTGTCCGTCTGCATGCCCTTGAGCAGATCGCCGAAGGCATCGCCGTCGTAGCCGACCGGTAGTCCGACTAGTTCGAGGATCGAGCGATGCCGATCCGCCGTTGCGTCGTCGAGACGCCCGGCCAACCTGCCGAGTTCGGCGGCGTAGACCAGACCGACGGCTACCGCTGCCCCGTGACGCCACCGGTACCGTTCGCGACGCTCGATCGCGTGAGCGAGCGTGTGTCCGTAGTTGAGAATTTCTCTGAGATCCGATTCGCGGAGGTCCGCAGCGACTACGCGCGCCTTGACTTCGACGGAACGACGTATCAGCTCGGGTAGCACGGTGCCCGCCGGATCGAGAGCGGCCTTCGGATCGGCCTCGATGAGATCGAGGATCACCGGGTCGGCGATGAAACCGGTCTTGATGATCTCGGCGAGGCCGGCGACGATCTCGTTCTTCGGCACCGTTTCCAGAGTCGCGAGATCGACGAGGACCGCCGACGGCTCGTGGAACGAGCCGACGAGGTTCTTGCCTGCCTCGGTGTTGATCCCGGTCTTGCCCCCCACCGCAGCGTCGACCATCGCCAGCAGCGTCGTCGGAACGTGCACGATCTTTACTCCGCGCATCCAGGTGGCGGCAACGAATCCCGCGAGATCGGTTGCGGCTCCGCCGCCGAGGCTGACGATGGCGTCGCTTCGGGTCAACCCGATGCGGCCGAGCACCTCCCAGCAGAACCCGGCGACGGCAAGTTCCTTGCCGTCCTCGGCGTCCGGAATTTCGATGCGGTGCGCATCGATCCCCTTGGCTGCCAATGCTTCTCGCACGGCTTCGGCCGTATCGGCCAGGGGCGGCTGATGGAAGATCGCCACGGTCCTCGTGCCGTCGAGCTCGGCCACCAGATCGGTCAGCAGTCCCCTGCCGATGATCACCGGGTACGGCGCGGCCGTCTCGACCATGACACGTACTGGCTCGGTCATCGTTTCACCTCATCCACTCGATTCGTTGTGTGCTTCGGGTGAAACACCACCCGATTGCTGGTGATACTGCTTCAATTTCGCGACGACCTGACCCACCACTCGTGCCGGACTTCGGCCGTCGGTGCGAATGCGGATGGTCGCGGTCGATCGGTAGAGCGGTCGCCTGATCCGCATCAGAGACTGATACTTGGCTCGCGGGTCGGGGCCCGCGAGCAAAGGCCTGGCGGAATTCGCACCCGTGCGCCGGAGTCCTTCGGCCACACTGATTTCGAGATAGACCACTATCTGGTCCGCCAGCAGCGATCGCGTCCTCTCGGAAAGGATCGATCCACCACCGAGCGAGACGATCCCCCGATGAGACGCCAGTGCGCCTGCGACGACATCTTCCTCGATGGCACGAAATGCAGGTTCTCCGTCATGGGTGAAGATGTCGGGAATCGTTCGACCCGTGCTGCGCTCGATTTCGACGTCGGTGTCCATCAAGTCGAGTTCCAACGCCGCCGCCACCCGTCGACCGATGGTCGACTTGCCTGCGCCAGGAGGACCGATGAGCACCGCGTACGGAGTCATCGCGGCGGTCGGGCAGCAGCGCCCTTCACGTAGTGGTCGACGTTGCTCACCGTCTCCGCCAGCGAGTCGCCGCCGAACTTCTCGAGCGCGGCCTGCGCAACGACCAGCGCAACCATTGTCTCGGCGACGACTCCGGCAGCAGGTACGGCGCAGACGTCGGAACGCTGGTGGATGGCAACGGCTTCTTCGCCCGTCGACATGTCGACGGTCGCAAGCGCGCGGGGAACGGTCGAGATGGGCTTCATGGCCGCCCTGACTCGAAGTGCTTCACCGTTGGTCATGCCACCTTCGATGCCGCCCGCCCGATTGGTCGAGCGCACTACTCCGTCGGGGCCCGGTGTCATCTCGTCGTGTGCCGCACTACCGCGCCTGCGTGCGGTCTCGAAACCGTCGCCGACCTCCACTCCCTTGATCGC
This sequence comes from Rhodococcus sp. (in: high G+C Gram-positive bacteria), assembly GCF_023264675.1. Lineage (GTDB taxonomy): Bacteria > Actinomycetota > Actinomycetes > Mycobacteriales > Mycobacteriaceae > Rhodococcoides. The sequence continues at coordinate 3,487 of NZ_JAHFVG010000004.1, read as the reverse complement.
TTGAATCCCCATCAGCGCTGCGGCCAGACGTGAATCCAGACGCCGTTCTCCACTGACGAACGACCCGAGGCCGACGGGAAGTCCGTGCACGACCACCTCGACGATTCCGCCGAGAGTGTCGCCGTCGCGCTTGGCGGCTTCGATCTCGGCGATCATCGATTCTTCGGCAGCCTTGTCGAACGCGCGCACCGGGCTCGCATCGATCGCCTCCAGATCGTCTCCCGCCGGCGGAGGCCCGACATAGGGATCCGAGGCGCCGATGGAGATGACGTGCGAGACCACCTCGACACCGAACGCCTGCCTCAGGAAGTGACGTGCCACGGTCCCGATGGCAACGCGAGCAGCCGTTTCTCGTGCGCTGGCCCGCTCGAGTACGGGACGTGCGTCGTCGAAGCCGTATTTGAGCATGCCGGAGTAGTCGGCGTGACCGGGGCGAGGCCTGGTCAGTGGGCTGTTGCGTGCCAGATCGGAAAGAACACTCTCGTCGATGGGATCGGGCGACATCACCTGTTCCCATTTGGGCCACTCGGTGTTGCCGACCTCGATCGCGATGGGCCCTCCGAGGGTCCGTCCGTGCCGTAGCCCACCGACGAAGGTCACCTTGTCGGCCTCGAACTTCATCCGAGCGCCCCGGCCGTAGCCGAGACGACGCCTGGCAAGTTGAGTGGCAATGTCTTCGGAGGTCACCTCGACGCCGGCGACCATGCCTTCGAGGATGGACACGAGGGCAGGGCCGTGAGATTCTCCGGCAGTTATCCAGCGCAGCACCGCATCATCTTTTCACGCCGGGACAGCGGCCACTGCCAGCAGGGTGGTCAGGCACATCGAGGGCCCGTGCGGCACCGTCGGGCGACCGCGCGAGAAGACAGTCCACACAAGACCGAGCAGGCCGGTGAGCAGTGGTGCGAGCAGAGCCGCCGTCGCCCAGGCGTCCATGCCCGCCGCCGCAGCGACACCGCCGGTGGTGAACGCCAGCTTCACATCGCCCGCTCCGAACGCTGCCGGCAACCACAGATGCACGACGAGATAGCAGAGGAACAGGGTGAGCGACCCCGCGAGCGTCGTCCCGGCCCGGTGCACGGCCGCCCCGTAGAGCATCACCGCGATCGCACCCGCGCCGGTGAGTACATTCGGTAACCGCCGCGAACCGATGTCGATTCCGGCAAGCACCGCGCACCACAGAATCAACGGATACGCGATCACCGCGACGCCCATCACTGCCGCAACCGACCAGGCCGACGCCACCATCGGCGCGACGAAACGCGGATTCGATTGCCGTCCGGACCACCGAACCGCCCCCACGCTCGCATGCCCAACCGCGATGCCCGCGGCACCCACCAGAACGATCTGAAATGTCGTCATGAACGACGATCGTGCGGCAGATACTCGGGGCAGCTGTCGGTGAATCCGCAGGTCGGAAATCGACCTGTGGACAAGTACGCACCCTGTGGATGGAATCAGGAAAGTGCAGCGCGCATGACGTCCCGCGGAGCAGGCATTCCGGAAAACTGTTCCACCTGACCGAACGCCTGGTTGAGGAGCATCTCCAGGCCCGAAACGATGGTCCCGCCAGAAGATTCGACAGCGCGCGCGAGCGGGGTCGGCCACGGATCGTAGATAGCGTCGAGAACGAGGGGCGCGTGTGCGAGCACGGCTGCGACCGGCGCTGCCCCGGCCGATGGAACCGTCGACACCAGAACGGCGGACTCGGACGACATCTGTGCAAGAGCGGCGTCGTCGAGATCGAGAAATGTGGTGTCGAGACCCGCTGCCGTCCCGCACGCGAGGGTCTCGCGCGCGCGCTCGACGGACCGTGCGACGACGGTCACGGACTTCGCGCCCAATTCAGCCAACGCGATCAGAGCAGGACGAGCAGTACCGCCGGCGCCGACGACGACGGCCGACTTTCCGGACAGGTCCACCACGCCTGCGCCGCGCAATGCGCCGCTGACGCCGTCGACATCGGTACAGTCCGCCCGCCATCCGGTCGAGGTTCGCACCAGCGTGTTCGCCGATCCAGCCAGGATCGCTCGATCGGTCCGCTCGTCCGCGAAGTGCAAGGCGGCGACTTTGCCCGGCATCGTGACCGACAATCCGACCCACTCCGCGCCCAGTGACCTCACCAGACCCGGAAGCTGTTCACCGGTACACAGAATGCGCTCGTAGGTCCATTCGCTCAGTCCCAGTGCTGCATACGCAGCGAGATGCAGTCGAGGAGACTTGGAATGCTCGATCGGACTGCCGAGTACGGCTGCCCGCATCGTCACCGACCGCTTTCGAGGAAACCGTCTTCGACCTTGCCGATGTTGGCGAGATGTTCCTGGTAGTCACGCGTGAACAGGGTTTCGCCCGCGCGGTTGATCGTCACGAAGTACAGCCAGTCACCGTCGGCAGGTGACTCGACCGCCTCGACTGCACCGACACTCGGCGCAGCGATCGGTGTCGCGGGAAGTCCTTCCATGGCGTACGTGTTCCACGGCGTCACCGCAGCTCGGTCCGCGTCAGTGGTCGCGACCTCGGTCGTGTCCAGGGCGTAATTGACCGTGGAATCGAACTCGAGCTTCTGAGGTGCGGCGAGACGATTGAGGATCACGCGTGCCACCTTGCTGAAATCGTTCGGCAGGGACTCACGTTCGACCAACGAGGCGGCAACCAGCGTCTGGTAGGGGTCGAGACCGGACTTGGTGCCCGCGTCGAGGATTCCCGTGCTCTCGTAGGTCTGTGCACTCTCCGACACCAATTGAGCGAGAATCTCGCCCGGGGGCGCCGTTGGATCGAAATCCCAGCTTCCGGCGGCGATCAAGCCTTCGAGTTGTCGATCGCGGTCCGGCACGCCGCGAACCTGATCAACTGCCCACGTCGGGACACCGAGCGCCGAAGAATCGTCGACAGCGCCTGCAGTGTTGAAGTCGTCGTAGCCGATGCAGGTAGGGGTTCCGCTGCCCGTCGCGTCGATGCAACTGGCCTCCGAGAGCAGTGTGTAGATGCCCTTCTTCACCGCGCCGGTGTTGACGTCGCGCGCGTCGTGCAGCTGACGCCCCTCGGAGATGACGACGCTTCCGACTCGCGACGACGGATCCACCAGTGCGCCCACAGCCTGGTTGGCCGGAATATTGCTCGGAAGAAGGTAGTACCCGGGCTGGACCGACGAAATCGACGTGTTCTGAACAGCGGCTCCCATGAACGCGCCGGTACTGGCGACGACGCCCTTCTCGACGGCCTCCGCGCCGATCTGCTCCGCGGTATCACCCGGATGGACACGGACGACGACAGAATTGCCCTGACTGCCCGCCGCGTAATCCTCTGGTGCGGCCGGACCACCGGTCAGCCGGTCGAACACGTAATAGCCACCGCCCGCCAACGCGAGCAGAACCACCAGACCGAGCACCGCCCCGACGATCCGTCCCCGCTTCCGGCGAGTCTTCGCCGCGCGGGCCTGACGTGTCTTCGCGCGGCTGCGACCGACCTCTTGCGGCCCGGCGCCGCC
>NZ_JAHFVG010000038.1 GCF_023264675.1 Rhodococcus sp. (in: high G+C Gram-positive bacteria) | reverse complement strand
GCAGCGGCTCGAACGGCAGCGGCTCGAACGGCACGGGCGGGGACGGCGGCGGCTCGAACGGCGGCGACGACGACGACCATGTTCCCGGCGATCCGACGCTGTTCGACGGGCCCGGCGGCGGTGACCCGGGAGACGGACCAAAAGATGGCGGACCAAAAGATGGCGGACCGGAGGGCGGCGACCCCAGCAGCTCCGGCCCCACCGGCTCCGGCCCCAGCAGCGGCGGGGACCCCAGCGGCGGCGGGGACCCCAGCGGCGGAAGCGACCCGAACGGCACCGGCCCCACCGGCTCCGGTACATCCGGTTCCGGTACATCCGGTTCCGGTACATCCGGTTCCGGTACATCCGGTTCCGGTACATCCGGTACAGGGAGCGGCGCGGACACCGACACCAGTTCCCAGACCGAGACCAGTTCCAACACCGACACCGACACCGAGGCCGATCGGCGGGCGGGACGTGACACCCGCACCCAAGGCCAACGCAACCACGACGCCGTCAAAGCCGTCCTACGCCAGATGCTCGCCTCCGGCACCCTCGGGGAACACCGCGGACTGCCCGTCACCGCCATCATCACCATGACCAGCAGCGACCTCGAATCCGCTTCCGGTCACGCCGTCACCGGCACCGGATCCCTCGTCCCGATCCGCGACGCCATCCGCATGGCCTCCCACGCCCACCAGTACCTCGCCATCTTCGACGACACCGACGGACGAGCCCTCTACCTCGGCCGCAGCAAACGCATCGCCACCGCCGATCAACGCATCGTGCTCATCGCCCGCGACCGCGGCTGCACCTTCCCCGGCTGCACCCGCCCCGCCACCTGGTGCCAAGCCCACCACATCGACGAATGGCACACCGGAGGCAACACCGACGTCGACTCCCTCACCTTCGGCTGCGACATCCACCACCCCCTCGTCGGCGACGGACCGAACAACTGGGCAACCACCACCACCGGACCCGAGCACCCCACTCCCGGCCGCACCCAATGGCACCCACCCGCAAGCGTCGACCCCGACCGCCGCGGCGTGATCAACCACTACCACCACCCCCAGGAATACCTCTACCACGACCCCGACGACGAACCCGACGACGAACCATGAAACCCACAGAACCCGAAACTATAAGCGGCACAGTCATGCCCGCCTGCAGATCGAACCCACGCCCACACCGCCGACATCGAAATTACGCATCCACACCGGCACGAAACGCGACACAACCTCGAACTCGGCGGAGGCGAGGAGGAGGGCTACCGGCTCAGGTCCATTCCCGGGCAGGCAGGACGTCCGACATGAATCTGTGCAGAGCGGGGTTCTCGCTGTCAGGCCGCCACGCCGCATCGAGTTCCACCGGGCGCTTGGGTGTCGAAGCGACACTGCGGAACACGACGCCGTCGGGCTGCATGGTCTTCGCGGACTCCGGCACCAGCGCCATACCGATACCGGACCTCACCAGCACCAGCATGGTGTGCACCTGCGTCACGTACTGCACATACCGCGGCCGGACGCCGACGACGGTGAACGTACTGATCAGCAGTTCATGGAAATATCGGGCATCGATGGGCGAATACATGATGATGGGCTGATCGTCGAAGTCGGCGATGGTAAGCGAATCCAGTTCGGCGAGAGGGTGATCGACGGGGACCGCAGCGACGAGCGATTCGTGCAGCACGGGTCTGGACGCGATCCCGGGACGCTTCAGCGGCGGCCGGGCAAGCCCGAGGTCGATGTCGCCGATAGCGAGCGATTCCATCTGAACGGCCGAGACCATCTCACGCAGAACGATTTTCACATCTGGCAACTCCAGCCGGGCTTTCTCGAGTAGCTGCGGAAGCACAGCATGCGCGGATGCGCCGGTGAACCCCACCACCACCGTGCCCAGGTCACCGGTGGGAACTCGTCGAACAGTGAGGACGGCACCCTCGGCGAGATCGAGAATGCGTCGGGCATCAGGTAGGAAGGCGAGCCCCGCGGCGGTGAGCGTCACCGATCGTGAGGTGCGGTCGATCAGTTGGACGCCGACCTCGTTCTCCAATTGCTGAATCTGACGGCTGAGCGGCGGCTGCGTCATGTGCAGGCGCTCGGCTGCCCGTCCGAAGTGAAGTTCCTCGGCCACGGCGATGAAGCAGGTCAGCCGATTGAGGGAGAACAACCTCATTCACTCCTTGAATCGCAGGGCACCGCAATTGCGCATATCGAGTATCAACCTAACGCAGTACGGCGCCTCTCGACGAAAAAGTCGGGAGGCGCCGTACGTGTCTGCGTAGTTACCAGCGTGGGCAGGTGTTCTCGAAGGTCGGATCGATGCTCTTCATGTAGCCGGTGTCGTCGCGATCCCGGATACCGCAGTCGAGATACTGCTGATGCAGTGCCGCGAGTGCGTCCTCGTCGATCTCGACGCCGAGTCCGGGGCCGGTGGGAACAGCGACCGCACCGTCGACGATCTTCAGTACACCGGGCTTGACGACATCCTCGTTCTTCCACGGCCAGTGGGTGTCACAGGCGTAGGTGAGGTTCGGGGTGGCGCCGGCCAGATGCACCATCGCGGCAAGGCTGATGCCGAGGTGGCTGTTGGAGTGCATCGACAGGCCCAGATCGAAGTTGTCGCACACCCCGGCCAGCAGCCGCGATCGCTGCAGACCGCCCCAGTAGTGATGATCGGACAGGACGACCTGAACCGAATCCTTCACCACCGCAGGCTTGAGCTGATCGAACGCGACGACGCACATGTTGGTCGCGAGCGGCATCTTCGCCTCCCGTGCAACCTCGGCCATACCGTCGAGGCCCGGTGTCGGATCCTCCAGGTATTCGACGATCCCGTCGAGCTCGGACGCGACCCTGATCGAGGTGTCGACGGTCCAGGCCGCGTTGGGATCGAGACGCAGCGGAAGCTCGGGGAATGCAGCGCGTAGTGCTTTGATGCCGGCGATCTCCTCGTCGGGAGGAAACACGCCGCCCTTGACCTTGATGGCGCCGAAGCCGTACTCGCCGATCATCTTCTGTGCCTGACGCACCAGGCCGTCGGGATCGATGGCCTCGCCCCACTCGTCGGGTTGGGCGCCGGGGTGCGCCGCCCACTTGTAGAACAGGTAGGCACTGAACGGGACTGTGTCCCTGACCTTCCCGCCGAGTAGGTCGGAGACCGGACGGCCGAGCGCCTTGCCCTGCACGTCCAAGCATGCGACCTCGAACGGCGAGAACACCCGGTCGGTGGTGCTGGCCGTCGTGATCATCCCGGCAACCCCGTCGCCGCCGGTGATGGTCGACGACGCCAGCTGGGTATCGATTGCAGCGCGGATCTCGTTGAGTGCGAACACATCGAGGCCGGTGATGGCCTCGGCGGCAGCTTCCAGACGAGCGAGATGCGCGGTGTCCGCGTACGTCTCACCGAGACCGACGAGGCCGGTCTCGGTGTCCAACTGAATGATCGCCCGCAGCGCGTACGGCTGATGAACGCCGACGGTGTTGAGCAAGGGTGGATCGACGAACGCGACCGGAGTGATCCGGGCGCCGGTGATGCGGATCGGATCCCGCATCAGTGCACTGCCAGTTCCTCGGCGAGCACGGCACGGCCGGCGGCGACGATCTGTGTCAACTCGTCGAGATGAGGCGCGCTGATGTCGACGAGCGGCGGACGAACGGGGCCGGCCTCGATGCCTTCCATGGTGACGCCCGCCTTGATCAGCGACACCGCGTATCCGGGAACCTGGTCGCGCAGACGAACCAGCGGGTGGAAGAACTCACGCAGCAGTGCCGCGGTGAGCTTCTCGTTACCGCTCTGGATGGACTGGTAGAACGCCAATGCCAGTTCCGGAGCGAAGGCGAACGTCGCCGACGAGTACAGCGTCACGCCGATGGCGTGGTAGGCCTGCTGCGACACCTCGGCGGTGGGTAGGCCGTTGAAGAACTGGAAGGGCTTGCCCGACGGCTCCAGCGAGTCCAGCACTGCACGGACGATGCGGCCTACCTGGTCCAGATCGCCCGTGCCGTCCTTGAATCCGACCACGGTGGGGAACTGAGCGACCTCGACGGCGGACGCCTCGGTGAAGCGCGCGTTGCCGCGGTTGTAGACGATCAAGGGCAAGTCGGTGGCGTCGGTCACTGCCTTGGTGTACGCGACGAGTCCGGCCTGCGGCATCGTGACGAGGTACGGCGGCAGCAGAAGAAGGCCGTCGGCGCCGTTGGCCTTCGCGCTGCGTGCGAACTCCTTCGCCTGGGCGACGGATCCGCCGGCACCGGCGTAGACCGGAACGCGACCGGCGACGACGTCGGTGGCGGTGCGGACGATCTTGCCGAACTCTTCGGCGCCGAGGGCGTGGAATTCGCCGGTACCGCAGGCGATGAACACTCCGCCTGGTCCTGCGTCGACGCCCTTGGCGACGTGAGCGGCCAGCAGGTCGTAGTCGACCTCGCCGGATTCGGTGAAGGGGGTTACGGGGAAGAAGAGGACTCCGTCGAGCATTGCGTTCTCCTGGCTGGGTGTGGGTGGGATCAAGCTTGGGTGAGCGTGCCATCGACGCGGCGCCAGATCTTGTCCGGATTACCGTCGGCGATTGCACTGGGCAGCAATGATTTCGGAACATCCTGGTAGGCGACGGGTCGCAAGAAGCGTTCGATGGCGAGGGATCCGACCGAGGTGGTGGCGGAGCTCGACGTGGCCGGGAAGGGGCCGCCGTGGACCATCGCGTGTCCGACCTCTACCCCGGTGGGCCATCCGTCGAACAGGATCCTGCCTGCCTTGAGTTCGAGCACCGAGAGCAGCTTGCCTGCTTCGGCGTGATCGGCCTCGTCGGTGTGGACGGTTGCGGTGAGCTGGCCTTCGAGCAGCGCCGCCACGTCGCGGACCTGCTGCGCATCGGAGCACTTGACGATCAGGCTCGAAGACCCGAACACTTCCTGCTGCTCCACCTCGGAGGTGACGAAACTGTCGGCGTCGGTGACGAACAGGGCTGCGCGGCAGGCGTTCGGGGCATCGGTCTCGGTGCCGCGAGCGAGCTCGGTTGCGGACTTGCCTAGTGCAGCAACGCCTTCGGCATAACTCGACGCGATGTTCGGCGTCAGCATCGTCGTCGGGACGCTCTCGGTGACCGCGGCCGCCGCGGCGTCGACGAACGCCGTGAGACCGGGGCCGTCGACGGCGATGACCAGACCGGGATTGGTGCAGAACTGGCCGGAGCCAAGGGTGAGCGATGCGACGAAGGCACGGCCGAGGTCGGCGCCGCGAGTCTCGAGTGCATTGTCCAGAACGAACACCGGGTTGATGGAGCTCATTTCGGCGTATACCGGGATCGGTTCGCGGCGTCCGGCCGCAGCAGCCACGAGAGCGGTTCCACCGGAACGTGATCCGGTGAAGCCGACTGCCTTGACGCGGGGATCGGTGACGAGCGCGGTACCCAGTCCGCGGCCCGAGCCGAAGAGCAGCGAGAAAGTGCCCGACGGCATTCCGGTGGAGGCGACCGCGTCGGCGATGGCTTTTCCGACGAGCTCGGACGTGCCGGGGTGTGCGTCGTGGCCCTTGACGATCACGGGGCAACCCGCGGCAAGAGCGGAGGCCGTGTCGCCGCCGGCCACCGAGAAGGCGAGAGGGAAGTTACTGGCACCGAACACGACTACCGGGCCGAGAGCGACCTTGCGCTGGCGAATGTCGGCGCGGGGCAGCGGTGCGCGATCCGGCAGTGCCGGGTCGATACGAGCGCCGTTCCAGCTTCCCTCGCGCAGAACGGAGGCGAACAGTCGTAGCTGACCGGTAGTGCGGCCGACCTCGCCGGTGATGCGGCCCTTGGGAAGACCCGATTCCGCGACAGCGCGGTCGATCAGGGTCTCGCCGAGGGCGGCGATGTTGTCGGCGATGGTGTCGATGAACTGTGCTCGGGTTTCCGAGGAGGTGGCGCGGTAGTCGTCGAACGCTGCGGCTGCCGCGGCGCAGGCTGCCTCGACGTTGCCGAGGTCACCGTGGTGATAGCCGGGTTCGAGCTGGGCGCCCGTGCTCGGGTCGATGCCGTGTACTTCGGTGCCGGAGCCCCGCACTGCCTCGCCTGCGATGATCATCTGTCCCGTGAGTTCGGTGGACTGTGTCAACGATGCCGTCATGGGTGACTCCTTGCCTGTTGGATCGATAGGCCGCCGCCTGTTGGGCGTGACCTGGCTCATAGGTACTCACGGTAGAAGCCGGATTGATACGTGTCCAAGTCAAATTTGGGGCTCGTCGATGCTCGATCGGTATCGTGGCCTGTGCTGGAGTCGTTGCGTGGAATTGGCTGACGATACCGATCACGCATCGAACCATGTCTGTTTTGTCTTGGACAGGAATCGTTGGACGCTTCTACTCTTGTGTGAGCCCGCTCACTGACTTCACGATGAAAAAGGTCACGCAATGAATGCACCGAAGACCACCCCCGTCGTCACCGAGATGCGGGTCGTCCCGATTGCCGGCCACGACGGCATGCTGCTCAACCTCAGCGGCGCCCATGCTCCCTACTTCACGAGAAACCTCGTCGTACTGACCGACTCCGACGGCAACGTCGGCGTCGGCGAAGTCCCCGGCGGCGAGCCGATCAGGCGCTGCCTCGAGGACGCGCGACACATCGTCGAAGGCGCGAGCATCGGGACGTACAACGCGGTGCTGGGTGCGATGCGTAAGGCCTTCGCCGGTCGTGACTCCGCAGGGCGCGGGGCCCAGACATTCGATCTTCGCATCGCGGTTCATGCCGTCACTGCCGTCGAGTCCGCACTGCTGGATCTGCTCGGACACCATCTCGGCGTCACGGTCGCGGCTTTGCTCGGCGACGGGCAGCAGCGCGACAAGGTCCAGGCCCTCGGCTACCTTTTCTTCGTCGGCGATGCAGGCAAGACGGATCTCGCGTATCGGACGAGCGCCGACGAAAGTGCCTCGGGCGACGAGTGGCTCCGCGTCCGCCATGAGGAGGCGCTTACACCTGACGCTGTTGTCCGTCTTGCCGAAGCGGCGCAGGCACGCTATGGATTCCAGGACTTCAAGCTCAAGGGAGGCGTCCTTCCGGCGGCCGAGGAAGCACTGGCGGTCACCGCTCTGGCGGAGCGCTTCCCCGACGCTCGGATCACGTTGGACCCCAACGGCGGATGGCTCCTGAAAGATGCGATCCAGACCTGCCGCGGACTGCGCGACGTGCTGGCCTACGCCGAGGATCCCGTCGGACCCGAGGGCGGCTTCTCCGGCCGCGAGGTGATGGCGGAGTTCAAGCGCGCGACCGGTCTGCCGACAGCCACCAACATGATCGCCACCGACTGGCGCGAGATGGGCCACACCATCCGATCCGGCGCGGTGGACATCCCGCTCGCCGACCCTCATTTCTGGACGATGAACGGTTCGGTACGTGTTGCACAGTTGTGCGACGCCTGGGGTCTGACGTGGGGATCGCACTCCAACAACCACTTCGACGTCTCGCTGGCGATGTTCACCCACGTCGCGGCGGCCGCTCCCGGAAACATCACCGCGATCGACACTCACTGGATCTGGCAGGACGGTCAGCGAGTGACCAAAGCGCCGTTCGAGATCGAAGACGGCTACCTGACGGTTCCCGAGAAGCCAGGCCTCGGCATCGAACTCGACTGGGAGCGCGTCGATGCAGCGCACGAGCTGTACCAGCGGGAAGGCCTCGGCGCCCGCAACGATTCGATCGGGATGCAATACCTCATCGACGGGTGGGCTTTCGACAGCAAGCGCCCGGCGCTCGTGCGATGAAGGTAGTCGTCGGCGACCGGAATGTCCTGCCGCATCGCGAGCAGTTCGAGAAGGGACTGCCTGCCGGCACCGAGGTGGTGTGGGTGGTGCCGTTCGACGAAGCTCTCGCGATCAAGGAACTGGCCGACGCCGATGTCTACGTCGGCGGTCGCTTCAGTGCTGCGATGGGAGCGGCGGCGCCCACGCTGAAGATGGTGCACGTCGCCGGAGCCGGGACCGACAACGTCGATCGTTCCGGCTTGGGCCCGGACGTGCAGGTGTGCACCACGTTTCACCACGAGAACTCCATCGCCGAATACGTCGTAGCGGCCACCGTCATGCTGCGTCGTAAATTCTTGAAGCAGGACGCGGCCCTGCGAACCGGTGTGTTCCAGACCTCGGTCTACGATCCTGCGATTCCGCAACCGTTGTCGCTCAGCGGGGCCCGAATCGGCTTCGTCGGTTTCGGGCACATCGGTCGGCGTGCCTGGACGCTCTTCGAGGCCTACGGCGCGCACGGTGCCGCGGTGACCGGGAGCGGCAACGCGGCCTCGGAGACCCTCGAATGGTCCGCCGACACCTCGTGGCTCGGAACCTTGATGGACTGGGCCGATGTCGTCGTCGTGTCGGCACCGCTGAACGAGAAGACGCGCAGCATGATCGGGGCCGAGGAGCTGAAGCGGCTCGGGAGCGACGGCATTCTCGTCAATGTCGGACGTGGTCCGCTGGTTCAGGAGCAGGCGCTGTTCGATGCGTTGTCGGACAATACGATTGCCGGGGCAGCAATCGATGTCTGGTATCAGTACCCGAATCCGGAGGGTCAGGGTTCGCCGAGTGCGCTACCGTTCGCGGATCTGCCGAACATCCTGATGACCCCGCACTCGTCCGGCGTCACGCACCACACGTTCGTCGGGCGGGTCGGCGATATAGCGTCGAACATTTCGGGCCTCCGGCCCATGTGAGATCGTGGGCCTCCGGCCCATGTGAGATCGTGGGCCTCCGGCCCATGTGAGATCGTGGGCCTCCGGCCCATGTGAGATCGTGGGCCTCCGGCCCATGTGAGTGCGAATACATAACCCTTCATGTATTCGCACTCACATGCGGCGAAGCCGCCTACCGCACCCCTTCAGCGCGCAGCTCGCGCGCCCAGGCGTCGGCATGCTTGGTCAGTACACCCGCGATGCGTTCGAGCTCGCCGGGATACGACGCCACCTCGGCGGGCATGGACACACTCAGCGCATCGGATGCCGGAATGCGGTACGGCACGACGGTCGCGATGCAGACGACGCCCGGGGTTCCCTGTTCCTGCTCGAGCGACCATCCGCGCTTGCGGACCTCGGCCAACTCGGCGATGAGGGCGTCGCGGTCGACGATGCTGTTGGGGGTGTACGCCTCGAGCTTCGGCGGGAGAAGCTGGGTCACCTCGTCGGTGGTGAGCTCTGCGAGCAGAGCCTGACCGAGCGCGGTGACGTGGCAGGGCAGTTTGCGGCCGACGCGATGCATCCGGCGTACTTCCAGCTTGGAACCTCGGCTCGCGAGGTAGATGACGCTGTCCTCGTCGCGCCGGGCGAAGTGCACCGTGTGCCGGACATCCGAGCGGAGTGCTTCGAGCACCGCAGCGGCGCGTCCGACGACGGAGTCCTTGTCCAGGTACGACGTCCCGGTCAGTAGGGCATGGGTGCCGATGCCGTAGCGCGAACCGGACTCGTCGGCCTCGATCCAGCGCAGTTCCTTGAGGGTGCGCAGGAGCGCGTGCAAGGACGATCGTGGGTACTTGCACGCCTCCTGCAGCTCGCCGAGGCTCATCCGCGTCGGCGATGCTGCCAGCGTCTCAAGGATGTGGATGGTGCGTTCCGCGGACTTGACCGGCTGGCTTTCCGGCGTGGTCGCGGAAAGCCCGTCTTTGACATCGTTCACCATGAGGACAGTGTCCCTCATTTCGAACCGAGTTTCACCTACAGACATCAGTACTCGGAGACGAGGTTCTCCACGACGTACTCGTGGTTGTACTCCTCGCCCAGGCCAGGACGATCCGGCAGGTGCACGATGCCGTTGGCGTCGATGGGGTCGACGATGGACTTCAGGTGCGGGGGAACCCAGTCGTAGTCGGTGTGCGGGTGCAACAAGCCACGCTCGTACCACTGGACGTTCGGGATGCCGCCGACCAAGGCGAGGTTGGGAGCCCCGTTGCCGTGGATCTCGCAATCGAGCCCGAAACCGTCGGCCATGTGGGCAGTCTTGAGCGCCGGCGTGATGCCACCGCCGTTCATTGCTCCGACGCGGAGGATGTCGCAGGCCTCGTTGACGATCCATTCCGACCGCGACTTGTGCCGGCCGGGAGTCGTCTCGGGCCCGATCACCGGGGTGTCGATCTGGTCGGCAAGCCACTTGTACGACCGCAACGAGAACTCGTCCATCGGCTCCTCGAACCAGTCGAACTTCAGCCGGTCCAGTTCGCGCCCGAGTGAGAGCGCCTCGGTCCGTGAGTACCAGTGGTAACCATCGAGCATCAGTGAAAACCCCGGCCCGACGGCGTCGCGCACCGCGGCACAGGCGTCGATGTCGCGGTGGACATCGGGGGCGCCGGGCAACGGCGGCATCCAGGTGTGCAGCTTGATGCCCTTGTACCCGCGTTCTTTGAGCGCGACGGCGAAGGCCGCGTAATCCTCGGGTGAGGAGAGTCCGCCGTCGATGTCGTCCCCGCACATCGTGCTGGCATACGCCTTGACCTCCGACCGGGCTCCGCCCAGCAACTTCCACACCGGAGTGTCGAACTTGTTGCCGGCGAGATCCCACAGTGCCTGGTCGATGTAGCTCAGGGTGTGCTCGGGGAGTTCGACGGCCTTGGTGCGCTGACGGATCGCGAACTTCTTCTCGATGGCCTCTCGCGCCAGCGGGTCGGTTCCGATCAGGACCGTGCGGAACGACTGCTCGACCTGGTCGTGGCGAAGGTAGTTCGGCTTGCCGACGGCGTAGCCGCTGACTCCGTCGGAGTCGGTGATGCGCAGCAGTGCCTGCGTTGTCTGAATGGACGGTCCTGGATGACGATGACCGTACGAGTCGACCGCCGTACGGGCTTCCGTCTTGAACACCTGCACGGCAACTTCCGTGATGACGCTGGACATGGTGTCGTATCCCCTATTTGCCCTGGCGGGCATCGTATTTGGCCTTGCTGCGGTTGAGCTTCTCGGCGAAGTCGTCGGCGAAATCCTTCGCGCTGAGCTGCCCGATCAACACCTTCTGCCACTGGCCGAGCATCTGCACCTGAACGATCTTGCCGAAATCGGGCAGGTAGTCGGGCGGTGTGACGAGGACGGTCTTCGGGTCGTCGAGCGCTGCCTGCGCGGCCTGAACGGACTGCATGTCCTTGAAGGCGTCGGCGGATCGTGCGACGGTGTTGACCGGGATCTGACCGACGTTCTCGTTCCAGTACGCCTGCGACTCCGGAGACGTCATGAACTCGAGGAACTTCCACGCTGCGGCCTGGTGCTGGCTGCTCTTGAACACCGTGTACGACGGGAACGGGTCGGTCATGACGGTGCGGACACCGTTGTCCGCCAACGGAAGTGCGACGGCACCTACCTTGTCGCCGAGCGCCTTCTTGTGGTTGCTGAGCGAACCCAGATTGTGCTGCATCATCGCCACCGAGCCGCCGCCGAAGCTGGCCACCATCTGCGGGAACCCGTTGTTGACGTCCGCGGTGGGGGTGTCGACGTCGTAGAGGGCGGCGAACCTCTCGATGGCCTCGACCATTTCCGGCCGATTCACGGTCGACTCACTACCGTCGAAGAAATTGTCGATTCCGGTGGTCGCGAACATGTGCTGCAGCAGTGGGTAGATCGAGCCTGCACCGCCGCGAATGGTGAATCCGTAACGGCCGTCGGACTTGTCGGTGAGCTCGTCGGCGGCATCGTAGAACTCGTCCCAGGTGTCCGGCGGTGCGATGCCTGCTTCGTCGAACCAGTCGGCGCGGTACCAGAGCGTTGCGTTGTTACTGGTGAACGGCAGGCCGTAGAGGTTCTCGCCGCCTCCGGACTCCGTGGCGGACTGAATGATCTTGGGGTCGTACTCGTCTTTCTGCGGCGAGGCAGCCATGAAATCGTCGAGCGGAATGACGGCATTCTGCGCGACGAGGGGTGCGAGATAGGCCGTGGACACGATGCCGAGGTCCGGGGCCGATCCGCCGGCGAGAGCGGTCTGGTACTTCTGCTGCGCGCTGTCCGACGGCAGACCCACGTACTCGATGTCGATGCCGGGGTTTACGGCTTCGAAGCGTCGAATCAACTCCTCGTACAGCGGGGTTCGATCGGGCCCGGCGTTGTTGTCCCAGAAGGTGAGGGTGCCGCTGTTCGGGTCCCCGAGGGCGCCGTCGGGCAGGGAGGTTTCGGAACTGCACCCGGCGAGTACGAGGGCGGCGACGGCGCCGACGAGGAACGTCCGTCGGGGGAGAGTGGTGGTCTTCATGTTGTCAGCCCTTCACCGCTCCGGCACTGAGGCCCTGGACGAGGTATTTCTGGATGACGGCGAACACTGCGACCACCGGAACTGCGGCGATGAGGCCGCCTGCCGCGAGGACGCCGAAGTCGACGTTGTAGGAACCGATGGTGTAGCTCAATCCGACGGGGAGAGTGAACTTTTCCTGGCTGCTGATGAACATCAGACCGAACAGGAAGTTGTTCCAGCTCCCGATGAAGGCGAACGATCCGACCGCGATCAATCCGGGGCGAAGCAGCGGCAGCATGATGATGCGGAATGCCTTCATGCGGGAACATCCGTCGACCATCGCGGCCTCTTCGAGCTCTACCGGAATCTGAGCGATGAAGCCGGCCATCAGCATTGCGGCGAGCGGGAGCTGGAAGACGGTGTCCGCGACGATCAGGCCGAACAGATTGTTGACCAGGCCCATTTCGCGGAACACCTGGAACAGTGGAATCAGCAGCATGGCGCCGGGCACGAACTGGCTGCAGAGCAGAGCCATCACCAGGGGAATCTTGGCGCGGAACTTGAAGCGCGCCAGCGCATACCCGGTGGCCAACGCTACGAATGTGGTGAGCACGAGCGACAGACCCGCGACGATCAGGCTGTTCTTGAAGAAGAAGCTGAAGCCCAGGGTGTTCCAGACGGTGTCGAAGTGCTCGAACGTGATGGGCCAGGGAAGCATCGAGTTGGATCCGGCGGGCCGGAAGGCGAAGACGATCATCCAGTAGAACGGGACGAGCGTGAACAGTAGGTAGATCGCGAGGGGAAGTCCGACGCTGAAGATGCGTGGCTTCTTCTTGTAGATACGTTCCTGATCGTGGGATTCGGTATCCGGAGTGTGGATCACCGGTCGATCGGCAGTAGTGGTCATGTTCTCAGGCCTTGTCGCTGTTGAACTTGCTCAGGCGCAAGTAGAGGATCGAGCAGAAGAGCAGGATCACGAATGCCACGGTGGTCAGAGCCGAGCCGTATCCGAAGTCCTGTGCGGTGGTGGCGAGTTGCGAGACGTAGAGCGGCAACGTCGTCGTGACGTCGGCTGGTCCGCCCGAGGTGAGGGTGTAGAGAAGGTCGACGTTGTTGAACTCCCAGACGCCGCGCAGCAGAGTCGAGAGAATGATGACGGCCTTGAGGTGAGGGAGGGTGACGAAGCGGAAGCGCTGCCACCGGTTCGCGCCGTCGACGTTCGCCGCCTCGTAGAGATCCTTGGGTGCACTCTGCAGTTCGGCGAGAATCAGAATTGCGAAGAACGGGACACCGCGCCAGAGTTCGGCGACGCTGGTGGCCCAGAATGCAGTGTCCGGGTCGGCAATGGGAGCAGCGGTGCCGTCGCCGATGCCCATGTTGCCCAACAGTTTGAACAGACCGGTCGACGGGTTGTAGATGAGCAGCCAGATGCCGGTGGTGAGAACACCCGACACGGCCCACGGCGAGAAGACGAGCGCGCGAGCGAGTCCACGCCCGCGGAAGACCTCGTTGACCAGCAGTGCCAGTCCGAGTCCGAGGATCAGCTGGAACACGACCTGAACGCCGACCCATTTGGCGGTGACGAGCAAGCTGTTCCAGAAGGCCTCGTCGGCGAACATCAGTCTGAAGTTCTCGAATCCGGCAAATCCGTTGTCCCACGGCGTTGTTGGATTGTAGAACTGCAGGCTGTAATAGAAGACGCTGCCAACCGGGTAGAAGATGAAGACGGCCAACAGGACGACTACCGGCGCGATCAGGATGTAGGGAGCCGAGATCCGGCGCTTGCGCCGTGTCCGCGGCGCGGGGGAGGCGTTCGGCGCCTGCTTCCCTCCTGGGCGAGGGGGAATTGTGGTGACCATGGTTGACGCTCCGAAGCTTTCGGGGCCGGCGGGTGGCCGGCGAGTCTGGGTCCGACAGGAAAGAGTGGGTCCGACGGGAACTGTCGGGGGATTCAGTGAGATGGGAAGTGCTGAGCGAACCGCGAGAACCCGGCGATGCGCACAGGGTTCGGGTTCTTCTCGTTCATTCTCATCCGTTCACGTATATGAACTCACGTCTTCTATGTGAATTGCTGGATTTACTATGACGGCAGTCACAAGCCATGTCAAGCGTGATGCGTCATACGGTCGATCGGAGCCACCGAGCGGCTGACTTCTGCATGTCGGCGGTGAATCGGTGGCCGGTGTCGAACCACTGAGTGACCAGGTGATCGGAGGATCGATAGGCCTGCTGGAGGGCGGCTTCGGCGTCGAGCATGCCCGAGAGGCCGAAATGCGTGTCAGCCTGGGCGAATTGGACCAGCAGAGGCGTCGGAGCAGCGCTCGACGCGACATCGGGCCAGTCGCACACCGTGGGAAGGCCAGGGGTGATCATCAGCCAGGTCGTGTCGTCGGCGTGACCGTCGGCGACGTCGGCGAACGTGCTCATCATCGCGGTGATCACGGCCGCGTCTAAATCCGCAGCGGCCAACAGATGCGCGACGCGTGCGCCGCCTCCCGAGAATCCCGCCGCGGCTATGTGTTTCGGAGTGAATGAGTGCAGGACCTGGAGGGCGACGAGGTCTTCCTGCAGAATCTGGGCGGCGAGGGATGTACCGGTCAGGGCCGCGACTTTGGCCAGGCCGTGCTCGTGCTCGCGGGCTGCCGCCTCGTACTCGCCGGCTTTCTGGGCACGCTCGGGAAAGTCGTTCCACCGCACTCGGCGGCTGCCCCAGGGAAAGACGTCGTGGACCAGGACGGCAAAGCCTTCGCCGACGAGCGAGGCGGCAGGGGCATGAGCGTCGTAGCCGCGTTGTCGCAGCTCGGCGATGCCGGGGGCGATGCCGTCGGGGCCGTCGGCGACCTTCTCCTTGCCGTAGAACTTGACCCCGTCGTGGCCGTGGAGCAGGAGAATTGCTGGAAGTTCCGAGACGGTGGTGCCGGTGGGTGTGAGTAACCAGGCCTCGGTCCGGCCCTTCTGGTGAGGGAAGTTCCCGTCCCAGTCGAGTTCGATACCGTCGATTCCGTCGCGGGTCCAGGTGCGGCCGCGGGTGATTGGCGGTGGGTTCTTCGGAAGGTCGGAGGGTAGGCCGAGGGTTCGGAGAATGTCCCGGCGAAGGGTCGATCGTGGACAGCCGCGCTCGTCATGTGTTCCCATGTGTGAACTCCGTCCCGTGTGTTGAATTAATTCCGAAGGGCCATTCATGTCCGAGAACATCGTCGATCGCATCGTCGCGCACGCCTACCCGTGGGACGTCCTCGGGGATCCAGAATTCGTCTCGCGAGCCCGCGAGCTGGGTGTTCGCGAAGTCGCGCTCGCTGCCAGCTACCACTCGACCCGGGCGGCGACGCCGTTGCATCCACGCCACAAGGTGGTCGATGCCCATCATGCTGCGCTGTACCGGCCACTCCGCGCGGAGGCGTGGGACGGTCTGGCCATCACCGCGCGGACAGCGTCGTGGGCCGGATCCGAGGATGCGTTCGCCGACGCGGCCCGGCTGCTGAACGACGCAGCCATCGGCGTGCATGCGTGGATCGTGTTGTCGCACAGCACGATCATCGGCCACGCTCATCCCGACGCCACCGTCGTCAACTGCTTCGGAGACCGGTACCCGTACGCATTGGCGCCTGGGCACCCCGACATAGTCGCCTACGCGCGCACGCTCGCCGCCGAGGCCGTCCGCGGCGTCGACCTTCACGGAGTATCCATCGAAGCCGCTGGTCAATTGGGGTTCGCGCACGTCGGACCGCACGAAAAGACGGACGGCGCGTACCCGGGCGTCGGCGATGCGTTGCTGTCCATCAGCTGCACTGCTCGCGAACTCGAGGCGTGGGGTGCCCGCGGCGTCGATGCGGACAAGACCGTCGCCAAGCTGCGTGACGGCGTCGACGCCCTGGCTGGGGGAACACTGTCGCCGAGCGCGACGATCACCGACGTCCTCAGCGCCGAAGAAGCCGACGCCGTGCTCGCGGTGCGCCACGCCGACGCCGACACTCTCCGACGCGAGGTGCTGTCGGCCGTCCGTACCGAGGCGCCTGACGTGCGGGTGACCCTGCACGGCCACCCCGACCCGTGGAAGACGGGACCCTCCCCCGCGTTGACGGCGAGCGCACCGACCGAGGTCGACGCCGTCCTCGTCTCCGCGTGGCCCGGCACCGCCGAAACAGTGTCGGTGGTGCAGAACACCCGAGCTCTCGTCGGCGACGACGTAGCGGTGGGCGCCTACGTCTCGGTGCTGCCGCCGAAGAAGCTCGACGAGGTCGGAGCGCATGTGGCGGCCACCGTCGCCGCCGGGGCAAACGAATTGCACCTCTATCACCTCGGGCTCGTCAACCGTCCGCAGCTCGATGCGCTCGGCTCGATCATCGCGGAGTACTCGTCGTAGTTGGTTGGTGACCGAAGGGGGCATTCGCTCACGGGGGCTTGGGGCTTGTGCCCGCGACTCCGGCAGGAAACCCTGCCGGAGCGCCCAACCCCCAGCTCAGCGCATCCGCTGCCCGAGCGGGTGCTCGCAGAAGGCCCCACCGACCCGCTGGAGGATCGGGTCTTCGAAGGTCCACTCGTGCTCGGCGAGGAACTCTTCGGCGAATTGCTCGGCATCGTCCTGCGGTGCATAGCCGATGGCCGAGCCCTGATCGCCGGACCACCAGGCGCGCGAGTTCTTCGAGATACCCCACACCGTGTGGAATCCCTTCGCGCTGTCGGACAGGGATGCTTCGATGAGGCGGGCAGTGTCGGCGGGTGACATCCAGCTGGCGAGACCGCGGTAGTTCGGCGGCTTCTCGAAGCTCGAACCGATCCGAAGGTTGACGACGTCGATGCCGAATCGGTCGTGGTACAGCCGACCGAGTGCCTCGACCGCAGCCTTCGACCAGCCGTAGAAGCCGTCGGGACGCGGGCTGACGTCGCCGGCCAGCGGCTGGCCGCCCGCCTCGTCGTGCGTCCAGAAACCGACGGCATGGTTGCTCGACGCAGCGACGACGCGGGTGACGCCGTGGGTGACGGCGGCGTCGAAAATCGCCTGGGTGCCGTCGACGTTGATCGAGAGAATGTTGGCCCAGGAATCCTCGGTGCTCAGACCTCCGAGATGCACGATCGCGTCGACCCCCTGGACGGCTGCCGCGACGGCCGCGCGATCGGTGACGGAACCCTGGACGAACTCTTCCCCCTCCTCGAGGTCGGGAATGTCGACGATGTCGAACAGCCGCAATGTGCGGTCCGGCCGACGAAGTAAGGGCCGCAGCATCTTTCCCATGTTCCCGGCGGCGCCGGTGATCAGCAGAGTGGTCATGATCGCTCGTTTCTCTTCGCAGATTCTCTTGTGCTGCGCATCACGTTAGTACATACTTCGAGATGAAGTCACCATGTTGACTCACATTCACATATATGAATTCGCAGAGCGCAGCCTGCGGAGTGACCGATGTATCCAGCACTCGGATCGTCCGGCACGTTCCTGCCGGTGAAGGAGACACCCCATCATGGCAACAGTTGCCTTTCAGAACGTGACCAAGCTGTTCCCCGGTGGCGACAAAGCCGCCGTCGACAGCCTCGACCTGGCGATCGAGGACGGCGAGTTCCTCGTCCTCGTCGGACCGTCGGGATGCGGCAAGTCCACCTCCCTTCGCATGCTCGCCGGTCTGGAGGACGTCGACCGCGGCGCCATCAGCATCGGCGGAAAAGATGTCACCGAATTCCAGCCCAAGGACCGCGACATCGCGATGGTCTTCCAGAACTACGCCCTCTACCCGCACATGACGGTCGGCGAGAACATGGGCTTCGGCCTGCGCATCGCCGGCGAGGACAAGGCCGAGATCAAGCGCCGCGTCGAGGATGCGGCCAAGATCCTCGACCTGACGAAGTTCCTCGACCGCAAGCCGAAGGCGCTCTCCGGCGGGCAGCGACAGCGCGTTGCGATGGGCCGCGCGATCGTCCGTAAGCCGCAGGTCTTCCTGATGGACGAACCGCTGTCCAACCTCGACGCCAAGTTGCGCGTCCAGACGCGCGCCCAGATCTCGGCACTGCAGCGCCGCCTCGCAACCACCACCGTCTACGTCACCCACGACCAGGTCGAGGCGATGACGATGGGTGACCGCGTCGCCGTCCTGAAGGACGGGGTGTTGCAGCAGTGCGATACTCCGCGCCGCATGTACGAGCACCCGAACAACGTGTTCGTCGCCGGTTTCATCGGATCGCCTGCGATGAACCTGCTCGAACTACCGCTGGTCGACGGCGGAGTCCGCTTCGGCGGCGAGGTAGTGCCGGTCCCGCGTTCGGCGGTCGCCGGCATCGACGAATCTTCCGTCACCCTCGGCGTTCGGCCGGAAGATCTCACCATCAGCACCGGTGCCGGATTGGAAGTCACCATCGACGTCGTCGAAGAACTCGGCGCCGACGCCTACGTCTACGGTCAAGCCGACATCAATGGCACCACGCAGCCCATCGTGGTGCGTGCGGATGGGCGCACCCCTCCTCGCCGCGGCGAGACCGTGACTCTGTTCTACGCAGCCGAGCGCACTCACCTGTTCTCGACCGTGACCGGCGAACGACTCGTCGATTAGGAGCATCCCATGACCAGTGCAACTACCACTTCGATCACCGGAGACTTCATCGTCGGCGGCGAAGCGCGTACGGGCGCAGGCGATTCGGTCGAGGCACTCGATCCGTCGTCGGGCCTGATCATCGGGCCTACCTTTCGCTACGCAACATTCAAGGACGTCGCCGACGCCACCGCGCTGGCAGACAGCGCGTTCGACGACTATCGGCGCACCACCTCGGAGGCACGTGCGCGGTTCCTCGAATCCATCGCCGACAACATCGAAGCACTCGGCGACGAACTCATCGACCGGGCATCCGCCGAAAGCGGTCTACCGCGGGCACGACTGATCGGCGAACGCGGCCGCACCACCGGCCAGCTGCGGCTGTTCGCCGATGTTCTTCGCGAGGGCAGTTGGAACGGCGCTCGCCTAGACCCGGCGCAACCCGATCGTGAACCGCTGCCACGCAGCGATATTCGACTACGGATGGTTCCCCTCGGGCCGGTAGTGGTCTTCGCAGCCAGCAACTTCCCGCTCGCGTTTTCGGTGGCCGGAGGCGATACCGCATCCGCGCTCGCCGCCGGCTGTCCCGTCATCGTCAAAGCGCACGACGCGCACCTTGGGACCTCCGAGCTCGTTGCCAGAGCGGTATCGGCAGCCGTCGTCGAACACGATCTACCTGCCGGGACGTTCTCGATTCTGTACGGACTCGGCAAGACGATCGGCGTCGAACTCGTCACCGATCGGAATGTTGCTGCCGTCGGATTCACCGGATCACGCGCCGCGGGACTTGCGCTCGGACGCGCGGCAGCCGGGCGGGAGGTTCCCATCCCCGTCTACGCCGAGATGAGCAGTATCAACCCCGTAATTCTGTTGCCCGGGGCTCTGCACGAGAAGGCATCAGAGCTGGGCGAACAGTTCGCGGCATCGCTCACCTTGGGATCAGGACAGTTCTGCACCAATCCCGGTCTCGTGTTCGCCGTCGTCGGTGTGGAGTTGAGCGAGTTTCTGCGGTCGGCGGCAGCGGCCGTCGGCGTCTCCACCGGCGCTGCGATGCTCACTCCGGGCATTCCTGCCGCGTACGCGTCGGGACAGCAGGAGTTGCGGGATCGCGACGACGTCGATACCGTCGCTGTCGGCCAACCGGGAACCTGTGTGTTCCAGGGTCTTCCGGCGCTGCTCGTCACCGATGCCGAGAACTTCATCGCAGATCCGGCACTGCACGCCGAGGTGTTCGGCGCTACGTCCCTCGTTGTTCGATGCGCGGACATCGGTCAACTGTTCACCGCCGTGAAGGCCCTGGAGGGTCAGCTCACGGCCACCGTTCATGCGGCGCAGGCCGATCAGGCGGACGCCGAGAAACTGGTGGAGATTCTCGAACGCACGGTCGGCCGAATCCTGTTCAACGGCTGGCCGACCGGAGTCGAGGTCGGACACGCCATGGTCCACGGCGGTCCGTTTCCCGCGACAAGCGACTCACGCACCACCTCGGTCGGCAGTCTGGCGATCGATAGATTTCTCCGGCCCGTCAGCTATCAAGACGTGCCTACCCCGCTACTCCCGTCGGCGATCGGCGACGGCAACCCCGACCATCTCTGGCGCCGCATCGACGGCCGCCTCACTCAGGAGTGATGACCATGCTCGACGGAGTTCTGTTCTTCCCCGTGACACCGTTCGACAGCAACGGAAATGTCGATGTCGCTGCGTTGACAGCCCACATCGAAGCCGGCGTCACTGCCGGGCCCGGCGGCGTGTTCGCTGCCTGCGGCACCGGCGAATTTCACGCGCTCTCGCCCGCCGAATACCGCGTCGTCGTGGAAACGACGGTTACGGCAACAGCAGGGCGCGTGCCGGTGTACGCCGGTGCGGGTGGAGCACTGCCGATTGCCCAGGAGCTGGTGACCATTGCAGCGGAGGCCGGTGTCGACGGCATTCTGCTGTTGCCGCCCTACCTCGTCGGGTCTCCCGCCGCCGGGCTGGTCGAGTACGTCCGGCAGGTCTCGGACGTCAGCGAGCTGCCCGTCATCGTCTACCATCGCGCAAACGGCCAGTTCACCGAGAAGAGTGCGCTTGCGGTGGCGCGATTGCCGAAGGTCGTCGGATTCAAGGACGGCGTCGGCAATCTGGACCTGACTTCGCGAATCGTCCGAACCATTCGAGACGGAATCGGCGACAAAGAGTTTCAGTTCTTCAACGGGCTCCCGACGGCCGAGGTCTCGCAGCGGGCGTTCCGGAGTATCGGCGTGACGCTGTACTCGTCGGCCACGTTTGCCTTCGCCCCGGACGTCTCGCTCGCCTATTACCGGGCGCTCGAGGACGAGAACGTCGAACTCGTCGAAGCGCTCGATCGCGAGTTCTTCCATCCGCTGGTCCGCTTGCGCGACACGACGCCCGGCTATGCCGTCGCGCTGGTCAAGGCAGGGGTCACGTTCGGCGGTATCGATGCCGGGTCGGTGCGTGCCCCGTTGATCGATGCCACCGACGCCGACAAGTTCGAACTGGAACAAATTCTTGCGGCGGGCAGGAAAGTGCTGGCGCAGTAGCTGCAGTGATTCACTTCTTGCATCGAAGCATCCAGAATCGGTGTTGGACTTGAATAAATACCGCTCGTAAAGTGTGAAGCACAACACTTTTCGCGGCGACACCAAGGGAGATCCAGCAGTGACGATCGATGTCGAGACAATCAGAGCCCCGAAGCCCGTCAGTGGACTCACTGCCCCCGACGCCGCCGTCAAGGCGCTGGCCTCGGGAGACGCCACCATCGACCGCATCGCGAGCGTCACGCTTTCGGCCATCATGTTGCCACTGAAGAATCCGATCAGCGACGCCAAGGTTCTCACCGGTAGGCAGAAGCCGATGACCGAGGTCGCGTTCCTGTTCGCGGAGATTCGCACCGAGCAGGGCCACCACGGAATTGGCTTCAGCTACTCCAAGCGAGCCGGTGGCCCTGCTCAGTTCGCCCACGCGAAAGAGATCGCCCCGGTGCTGATCGGTGAAGATCCGAGCGATATCGGCAAGATCTGGACCAAGCTGCAGTGGGCAGGCGCATCCGTCGGGCGCAGTGGCGTTGCAACGCAGGCTATTGCAGCCATCGACATCGCGTTGTGGGATCTGAAGGCGAAGCGCGCACAGTTGCCGCTGGCGAAGCTCATCGGCTCGACCCGTGATTCCGTCCAGACCTACAACACCTCGGGCGGATTCCTGCACACACCGATCGAGGAAGTTCTCGACAACGCCACTGCCTCGTTGGCTGCCGGCATCGGGGGCATCAAACTCAAAGTCGGCCAGCCTGATTGGCGCACCGACATCGCGCGCGTCACCGCCGTTCGCGAGCACCTCGGCGACGACGTACCCCTCATGGTCGACGCCAACCAGCAGTGGGATCGCCCGACCGCCAATCGGATGTGCCGCATCCTCGAAGGGTTCGACCTCGTGTGGATCGAGGAGCCTCTCGATGCATACGACGCCGAAGGTCACGCCATGTTGGCGCGGAACTTCGACACCTCCATCGCGACGGGTGAGATGCTCGCCAGCGTCGGCGAGCACGTTCGGCTCATCGAGGCAGGATCCGTCGACATCCTGCAGCCCGACGCCCCGCGCATCGGCGGAATAACTCAGTTCTTGAAGCTCGCCGGACTGGCCGAGCACCACAATCTGCAGTTGGCACCGCACTTCGCGATGGAGATCCACCTGCACCTCGCGGCCGTGTACCCGCTGCAGACCTGGGTCGAGCACTTCGACTGGCTGGACCCGCTGTTCAACGAGCACCTCGAAACCCGTGACGGCAGAATGCATCTCTCCGACCGTCCCGGCTTGGGGTTCACTCTCAGTGAGCAAGCCGTGGCCTGGACGGTCGGGACGGCGAAGTTCGGGGCCTGACCACCCATGTGAGCGCGAATACATGACCCACTATGTATTCGCACTCACATGGCGCGGAGCGCCTCCACCGTCGCCCGCGCGCCCTTCTCGTGCAACGACGCCAACTGCTTCGTGTACTCGGCGACAAACCTCTCGTTGTCGACGAGGTCGCCGAACACGCTGCGGTTGGCGATGAACGCCGTCGGATCGTCCTTCTGCTTCTGGGCGATCGGAACGAGGGTGTCCTTCAACTGGTCCACGATCTCGATGGGCTGACCCTGCTCGTCGACGCCCTCGGCGTACCGCGCCCAGCTCGCGACGACAGCCGTCGCCAGCGCGATCTCGCCGCCGGAGTCGAGGTTCTTCCGGATGACGGGCAGGAGCCACTTGGGAATTCGGTCCGAGGACTCCGCGCACAGTCGCGCTACGGTGTCGCGAATCTCCGGGTTCGAGAATCGTTCGATCAGTGTCTTCTTGTAGTCGCCGAGGTCGATACCGGGGACCGGCTGCAGCGTCGGCGTCGCCTCGTTGTCCATGTACGCCAGCAAGAATTCGGCGAACAGTGGGTCCTGCGCGACCTCGTGCACGAGTCGGTAGCCGCTGAGGTAGCCGAAGTAGCACAATGCCTGATGGCTGGCGTTGAGGAGGCGTAGCTTCATCAGCTCGTAGGGCGTCACGTCGGCGACCACCTGGACCCCGACGTCCTCGAACGGGGGCCTACCGAGGGTGAAATTGTCTTCGAGCACCCACTGCGTGAACGGCTCGCCGGCAACGGGCCACTGGTCGTCGATCGCATACCGCTCCGAAAGGCCTTGAACGACTTCGGGTGTGGTGACCGGGGTGATGCGATCCACCATCGAATTGGGAAATGCGCCCTCGGCGTCGAGCCAGTCCGCCAGTGCAGGATCCTTCAGCCGCGCAAAGGTAGTGAACGTCGACTGCGCCATGTGGCCGTTGCCCTCGATGTTGTCGCAGGACATGATCGTGAACGGCTTCAGGCCCCGATCCTTGCGTCGGGCAAGAGCTTCGGTCACGAGCCCGAACGTGGTTGCCGGTGTGGCGCCTGCGGCGAGATCGGCGACGATCGCCGGATTCTCGGCGTCGAACTCACCCGTCGTCGCCGAGAAGTTGTAGCCGCCCTCCGTGATGGTCAGCGATACGATCTTCGTGGTCTCCGCCGCCATCTTCTCGATGACGGCGTCCGCGTCGTCCGGTGCGAACAGATACTCGACGATCGAGCCGATGATGCGGGTGTCCCAGGTTCCGTCGGAATGCTTGAGCGCCAACGTGTACAGGCAGTTCTGTGCCTCCATGACGTCTTTCATTCGGCGATCGTGTTCCAGTACACCGACTCCGCAGATACCCCAGTCGTCCGCCTCGCCCTGCTGCAGAAGCCGGTCGACGTACATCGCCTGGTGTGCGCGATGAAACCCACCGACGCCGAAATGGACGATGCCGACGCTCACGTCGGACCGATCGTAGGTGGGTACGGCTACGTCCTCGATGAAGTCGTCGAGGGTGTGCGTGTTCAACTTCATGCGTCCGTCTCCTTCGAAAACCCGGGGATCACCACGGCTTTGATACTTCCAGATGCTTTGTCGGCGTCGATGGCGTCCTCGACGCGGTCGAGTCCGAAGCGTGCCGTCACCATCGAGTCCAGATCGACGAGGCCTGCGAGGACCAGCGCACGAGCGATCGGCCACGTGTTCGCGTAGCGGAAGACGCCGGTGAGAACGAGCTCTCGGTTCTGAATCACCGATATGGGCAATGCGTAATCCGAGCCGCCCATCCCGACCAGAACCACGGTTCCGGCAGGGCGTACGGCATGAATGCCGTCGACCACAGCGCGCGCCGCCCCGGATGCGTCGATGAACGCGTCGACCTCCAACGCCCGCACATCGTCGATCGCCGGGTCGAGTACCTGCGTCGCACCGAACGTGGTGGCGTTGACGCGCCGACTCGCGTCGATGTCGCTGACGATCACCTCGGTCGCACCGAACGCCCGCGCGACCTGTGCGGTGACGAGACCCACCGGGCCTGCACCGGCGATCAACACGCTGGAGCCGGCAGAGATTCGAGCCTTCTGCGCGGACGCGATACCGACGGAGAGTGGTTCGAACAGGGCTGCGGCCTCGTCGGAGATCTCGTCGGGAACCGAATGAGCGAACACCGATTGGATCAGGACGTACTCGGCGAGCGCACCGTCGATGGGCGGCGTCGCGAAGAATTCCATTGCCGGGCACAGGTTGTATCGACCGGCCCTCGACTGAGCGCTCGTGGGGTCGGGACGCTGCGGTTCGATGGAGACGCGTTGCCCGATTCGCGTGTCGGCGACGTTGGAGCCGACCTCCACGACGACGCCTGCGGCTTCGTGCCCGAGAACGAGCGGTCCGCTGACGACGTGGTCGCCGATGCGTCCTTCGCGGTAGTAGTGGGCGTCGGATCCGCACACTCCGACCGCGGTGATCCGGACGAGAACCTCGTCGGGCGCGGGCGCCGGGACCGGGCGCTCTTCCAGGCGTATCTCGGACGGACCGGTGAGGACACTGACCTGCATCGTCTGTGGCATCTGAAACTCCCGAGGGCTGAGTGTTGTGTAGATCACACCTGAATGTTAGCTTAATGAGCAGAAGAACACACCGTGAGCATATGCTCACTGCCGGCAAGGGGCGTCATGACATCATCGGTTCCGGAGATTCCGGGCTCGCAGCGTTCGTCCAAGACGAGCGACGATCTGCGTCTCGCGCTTCGGGCGGCGTCGATGTACCACCTCGAAGGCGCTACTCAGGCCCAAATCGCCGTCAAGCTCGGCGTCTCGCGTCCGACCGCCGGGCGGCTCATTGCCAAGGCTCGCACTCAGGGCCTCGTCTCCATCGAGATTCATGTGCCCGACGAGTTGCAGGGCACCGTCCACGCCGATGTCGAGCGCGGACTGGAGGAAATGTTCGGACTGACCGAGGCTCTCGTGGTTCCCGACGTCATCGACGGCACCGACAACGGATACGGCTCGCTCGGGCGTGCTGCCGGTGCAATGCTCTCGCGGCGACTGCAGGGAACCGACACGCTCGGATTCACCTGGGGCCCGGAGACCGTCGCCGTCGCTCACTCCCTCAAGACACGGGGTGCCCGCTGCGCACAGGTGGTTCAGCTCGACGGCTCGATGAGTTCTGCCGACTATCAGACCGGCGTCGAATACACACTCGGCCGCTGCGCCGAGTATCTGCAGGCGAGACCAGTCCGACTCAATGCGCCGCTGTATGCCGATCCGGCGACAGTGACAGCGCTGCAGCAGGACTCGGTGATATCGCGTGCCCTACAAGCCGGGACCGAGGCCGATGTGATGATGTACGGCCTCGGTCCCGTTTCCACCTCGACGACGTTGTTCGAAGGTAGCTTCATCGACCTGGAAATTCTCGAAGAACTGCGCCGTCTCGGAGCAGTGGGGGAGATCGGTGGCAGATTCTTTTCGATCGACGGCACACCTACGGGGGGTTCGCTACCCGATCGCACGGTATCGGTAGGACTCGATGCCATTCGTGACTGTGGCCGAGCAATGTTGATTTCCGGTGGGGTGAAGAAACATCAGGCAATTCTCGGTGCGCTACGCGGGGGCTTTGCTTCCGTTCTGGTGACCGACATCGAAAGTGCGCGCTGGCTGTTGGCGCAGAAGAAGGAGGGAATTTAAGTGAGGATGTTACCGAAAGTGGCCGTCGCGGCCTCGCTCGCGACGACCTTGGTTCTGTCCGGCTGCGCCGGCGCCGGTTCGATCGGAGGAAGCAGTGACGGTACGACCATCACTGTAGCCATCGTCTCGAACTCGCAGATGGCGGATGCGATTTCGTTGGCTCCGGCCTTCGAGGCCGAAAATCCCGGCATCAATCTCAAGTTCGTGTCGCTGTCCGAGAACGAAGCCAGGGCCAAGATCACGGCATCGGTCGCGACGGGCGGTGGTGAGTTCGACGTCGTCATGATCAGTAACTTCGAAACACCGCAGTGGGCCGAGAACGGATGGCTCACCAACCTGTCCGAGTACGCCGATGCAACTCCGGGGTACGACGAAGACGACTTCATTCCCACACTGAAGGAATCGCTCTCCTACGACGGCAGCATGTACGCGGTGCCGTTCTACGGTGAGTCCTCGTTCCTGATGTACCGCAAGGACCTGATGGCTGCGGCAGGCATTCAGATGCCCGAGGAGCCGACGTGGCAGCAGGTCGCAGACGCCGCGGCCAAGCTCGACGACCCCGACGGCGGAGTCTCCGGTATCTGCCTCCGCGGAAAGCCGGGCTGGGGTGAAGTGCTCGCGCCGCTGGACACTGTCATCAACGCGTTCGGTGGCCGCTGGTTCGACGAGGACTGGAATGCTCAGCTCGACAGCCCGCAGGTCGAGGCCGCAGTTCAGTTCTATGTCGACACAGTGCGCGAGCACGGTCAAGCCGGTGCTGCCACAAGTGGTTTCAGCGAGTGCGCGACACAGCTCTCGCAGGGCAACACCGCAATGTGGTACGACGCCACCTCCGCAGTGTCGGTTCTCGAAGATCCGACGGCGAGCAAGGTCGTCGGAGACATCGGTTACGCCAAGGCGCCGAGCGAGACCAAGGGCGACAACGGCTGGCTGTACTCCTGGGCCCTCGGGATCCCGACGACCTCCGAGCATCCCGACGACGCCTGGAAGTTCGTCTCGTGGATGACCAGCAAGGAATACCTGAAGAAGGTCGGCAACGAACTCGGTTGGGAGCGTGTGCCTCCCGGTAGCAGGCTCTCCACCTACGAGATCCCCGAGTACAAGGAAGCGGCCGCAGCATTCGGACCGATCACCCTGTCCTCCATCGAAGGCGCCGACCCGAAGAACCCGTCGGTCGACCCGGTGCCGTACACGGGTGTGCAATTCCTGACGATCCCCGAGTTCCAGGATCTCGGAACCCGCGTCAGCCAGCAGATCAGTGCAGCAATCGCAGGACGAATCAGCGTCCAGGACGCGCTTGCACAAGCGCAGCAATACGCCGAAGTGGTCGGTAAGACGTATCAGGAGGGCCAGGGATGACCACGACCGAAGAACGGTCGACAGAAGTCGATTCCGAGAAGTTCGTTCCGCGTCCACGTACGATCTCGCGAGCCGAGGGCTGGCGTCGCCGCGGGCCTCTGCTGCCGGCGATGGTGTTCGCGATCATCGTCACCCAGGTTCCGTTCCTGTTCACGCTCTACTACTCGACACAGTCGTGGAACCTGGTGCGCCCGGGTTCGCGAGAATTCAACTGGCTCAACAACTACGTCGATGTGTTCAAGGACAGTCAGTTCCGGGAGGTGGCCCTCAACACGGTCATCATGATCGTCGGAACCGTCGTCATCTCGGTGATCCTCGGGCTGTTCCTGGCGCTTCTGCTCGACCGCAAGTTCATCGGCCGCAGCCTCATCCGCACGCTGCTGATCACGCCGTTCCTCGTGACTCCGGTTGCAGGAGCGCTGATCTGGAAGACCACCATGTTCGACCCGGTCTTCGGTCTGATCAACTTCGCACTCAGCCCCTTCGGCGTCGGCCAGATCGACTGGGTGTCACGCTTCCCGCTGGCCGCGGTCATGACCAACCTGGTCTGGCAGTGGACCCCGTTCATGATGCTGCTGATCCTCGCCGGACTGCAGTCGATGCCCAAGGACATCTCCGAAGCGGCCCGGGTGGACGGAGCGAGTGCGTTCTCGCTCTTCCGTGAGCTCACGCTCCCGCATCTGCGTCGGTTCATCGAACTCGGAGCCGTACTCGGTGCCATCTACCTCGTCAACACCTTCGATGCCGTCTACATGATGACCTCGGGCGGACCCGGTGTGGCCAGCTCGAACCTTCCGTACTACATCTACCAACGTGCGTTCCTCGGCTTCGACATCGGCCAGGCAGCTGCGATGGGCGTGGTGACCGTGATCGCCACCATCCTCGTGAGCACCCTCGCACTCCGATTGATCTTCAAGAGCTTCAGTGGGAACGAGGAGGCAGCCTGATGAGTACTGCAACGGATACGCAGGTAGTCAAGCGCAAGAAGGGTTTCAGCACCGGCACCATCTGGTCCGTCGTGGCCTGGGTGGTCGGGCTCGGCTTCTTCTTCCCGGTGCTGTGGATGGTCATCACCAGCTTCAAGCAGGAGGGCGACGCCTACTCCGACCCACCGAAGCTGTTCTTCACCCCGACGCTGGACCAGTACAGCGCGGTGCTCTCGAGCGGTATCGGAACGGCGTTGCTCAACTCGGCGTTCGCAACGATCGTCTCGACGACCCTCGTTCTTCTACTGGGCATTCCGGCAGCGTTCGCGCTTTCGCTTCGGCCGGTGAAGAAGACCAAGGACGTGCTGTTCTTCTTCATCTCCACCAAGATGCTCCCGGTGGTCGCAGCGATCGTGCCGTTGTACGTCATCGTCGGCGACATCGGTTTGCTGGACAACATCTGGGCTCTGATCATCCTCTACACCGCGATGAATCTCCCGATCGCAGTGTGGATGATGCGCTCGTTCTTCCTCGAGGTACCGAGCGAACTGCTCGAGGCCGCCAGTATGGACGGCGCGTCGCTGTGGACCTCGGTGCGCGAGGTGATCCTCCCTCTCGTCTCGCCGGGAATCGCGGCAACGGCATTGATCTGCACCATCTTCTCGTGGAACGAGTTCTTCTTCGCCGTCAACCTCACTGCCGTACAGGCACAGACGGTTCCGGTAGCACTGGTCGGCTTCATCACCGGCGAGGGCCTGTACTGGGCTCGCCTGTCCGCCGCTGCGACACTCGCAGCACTTCCCGTCGTCCTTGCCGGTTGGGTCGCGCAGAACAAGCTCGTGCGCGGTCTGTCCTTCGGCGCCATCAAATAACTTCAGGAGACTCGTCATGGCTGCAATTACGTACAAACAAGCATCATGCGTCTACGAAGGCGCCGAGAAACTTGCCGTGGATTCCCTCGACCTCGACATCCAGGACGGTGAATTCGTCGTCCTCGTCGGTCCTTCCGGTTCGGGTAAGTCGACCGCGCTGCGCATGCTCGCCGGCCTCGAGGACATCGACGGCGGTGCCATCGAGATCGGTGGCAAGAACATGGTCGGTGTGCCGTCCAAGGATCGCGACATCGCAATGGTGTTCCAGAACTACGCGCTCTACCCCAACAAGACCGTCGGGGAGAACATGGGTTTCGCGTTGAAGATGCGCGGAGTGCCCGTCGAAGAACGTAAGCGCAAGGTGGCCGAGGCAGCGGAGATCCTCGACCTCACCGAGTTCCTCGATCGCAAGCCGGGCAAGCTCTCCGGTGGTCAGCGACAGCGAGTTGCCATGGGCCGCGCCATCGTTCGTGAACCGCAGGTGTTCTGCATGGACGAGCCGCTGTCCAACCTCGACGCCAAGCTGCGCGTGCAGACGCGTACCCAGATCGCAGCATTGCAGCGCAGGCTCGGTACGACGACCGTCTACGTCACCCACGACCAGGTCGAGGCCATGACGATGGGCGATCGTGTCGCCGTGCTCCGCGGTGGCAAGCTGCAGCAGTTCGCCAGCCCCACCGATCTGTACGACAACCCCGTCAACGCGTTCGTCGCCGGCTTCATCGGATCTCCTGCGATGAACCTGATGACGGTGCCGATCAACGCGGACGGCGTTCAGATCGGTGATGCGACGTTGCCGCTCGAACGGGACGCGCTGTCGAAGCTGTCGAGCGCGAAGCTCAGCACCGTGACCATCGGACTCCGGCCGGAGCAGCTGGGCATCGAGCACGGCTCGGGATTCGCGGCCAAGGTCGATCTGATCGAGGAACTGGGCAGCGAGTCGTACGTCTACGCGCACCTCGACGACTCGAAGGTCAAGGGACTCGACGGGGGACCGGTCTCGCTGGTCGCCCGATCGGCAGTGCGCGCTCCCGCGAAGATCGGGGAGAGCATCAGCCTCACCAAGCTCGACGGGAAGGTGCACCTGTTCCACCCGGAGTCCGGCGAACGCATCTAGGCTGCCGCGTTGCTCGCCCGTCTGTCGATGATCAGACCGGCGAGCAACGTTGCGCCCCAGAGTAGGAAGATCCCGTCGAAGAACAGGTGCCCGAACTTCACTCCGCGATTGTCGGCGGACGCGATCAGTCCGATCACCGCACCGACGAAAGACAACCCACCCCACAGGATCAGCACCACCGATCCGGCCCAGGACACGGCGAGAATCGGCTTGCGCAGGGGGATCCGGTCCTGCACGGCGAGCAGTGGCAGAACTGCGGCCGCAAGCTTTATCGCGGTGAGCGCGAGCAAGGCCGTGCGCGCGGTGGTGGGCTCGGTGTCGACCCATTCCGTCGCGAAGGCGCCGACGGTGTCGAGCATCCAGCGCCCACCCGCCGCCCAGTAACCGGAAAACGCTGCGTGGACGACGCCGAGGGCACAGGCGACTGCGAAGTACGCGTTTCTGCTCATCGGCCATGAGGATAGTGCCGCACCCTCATCCGGGGGTAGCGGCGGCGTTCCCCGGCCCATACCGTTGAGCCGAGTGAGACGCGCGCCACACGAAGGAGTGACCATGGGCGATGGATTCAAGCAGGCACGAGATCTACTTCTCGATGCCTACGGCGACTACGACAAGGCAATCGCCGACTTCCAGTGGCCCACCTTCGGTGAGACGTTCAACTGGGCGGTCGACTGGTTCGACGGCTTCGCCCGAGGCAACGACGCGACCGCGCTCTGGATCGTCGAAGAGGACGGTTCCGAGGCCAAGCACAGTTTCGATGCCATGGCGCGTCGGTCCGACCAGGTCGGGCGCTGGCTCGAATCCCTCGGCATCGGCCGCGGCGACTCCGTCGTGCTCATGCTCGGCAACCAGGTCGAGCTGTGGGAATCGATGCTGGCCGTCATGAAGCTCGGAGCCGTCCTGATGCCGACGACCACGGCCATCGGTTCCGCCGATCTCACCGATCGGGTGCAGCGCGGGGACGCGAAAGCCGTCATCGTCAATCCAGCCGATGCAGCGAAGTTCGACGACGTGCCGGGCGACTACCTGAAGATCGCGATCGGTGACGTCGAGGGGTGGACTCGGTACAGCGCTGCCTACGACCTCGAGGATGCGCAGCCGTTCGAGTCGGTCACCGCGCCGGACGATCGTCTGCTCCTGTATTTCACCTCGGGCACGACGAGCAAGCCGAAACTCGTCGAGCACACGCAGGTGTCGTACCCCGTCGGGCATCTGAGCACCATGTACTTCCTCGGCCTGAAGCCCGGTGACATCCACCTGAACATCAGTTCTCCCGGCTGGGCCAAGCACGCCTGGAGTTGCTTCTTCGCGCCGTGGCTCGCCGAGGCGACCATCTTCATCTACAACTACACGCGTTTCGACGCCAAAGCCCTTCTCGACCAGATTCGTCGGGCCGAGGTGACGACGTTCTGTGCCCCGCCGACCGTGTGGCGCATGCTGATTCAGGCCGACATCTCCGGCGGCAAGGGAGCGCTGCGGGAGGCGATCGGCGCGGGTGAGCCGCTCAACCCCGAGGTCATCTCGCACGTGCAGAAGCTGTGGGGCCTGAACATTCGCGACGGCTTCGGTCAGACGGAAACCACAGCGCTCGTGGCGAATACGCCCGGTGCCGAGTTGAAGTTCGGTTCGATGGGCAGGCCGTTGCCCGGAGTGCCGGTCGTCATCGTCGATCCGGTGACGGGGGAACCGTCCGACGAGGGCGAGATCTGCCTCGATCTGAGCACTCGCCCGCTGAACCTGATGACCGGCTACCTCGACAACCCGGCCAGGAACGACGAAGTCATGGAAGGCGGCTACTACCACACCGGCGACGTCGCGTCCCGTGACGAGAACGGCTACATCACCTATGTCGGCCGCACCGACGACGTGTTCAAGGCATCCGACTACAAGGTGTCGCCGTTCGAGCTCGAGAGCGTGCTGATCGAGCACCCCGCGGTAGCGGAAGCGGCCGTCGTACCGGCGCCCGACGAGACTCGTCTGGCTGTACCGAAGGCGTACGTGTCGTTGGCGGCGGGCTGGGAGCCCAACGAGGAGACGGCCTTCGAGATTCTGAAGTACGCCCGTGAACACCTGGCGCCGTACCTGCGGGTGCGGCGGATCGAGTTCTTCGAGCTACCCAAGACCATCTCGGGCAAGATTCGTCGCGTCGAACTGCGGGCGCGCGAGGATTCGGGTGAGGTGCTCTCGGGTGAGTGGCGGGACGATCAGTTCGAGCGGCTTCGCCGCATGTGAGTGCGAATACATGACCCTCTATGTATTCGCACTCACATGCGCGAAGCGCCTCCCTAGACGAACGGCGTTCCGGTAGAAGCAGATTGCTGCTGTCGCGGTTGACTCAGGCCACGCTTGTCGAGGATCGGGCGCACGCCTTCACCGAAGTGGTAAGCCTCTTCGAGATGCGGGTAGCCGGAGAGCACGAAGTGGTCGAGGCCGATGGACGCGTACTCGGCGATACGGTCGGCTACTTCCTCGTGTGATCCGACCAGGGCCGTGCCCGCGCCGCCGCGGACCAGGCCGACACCGGTCCACAGGTTCGGGGCCACCTCGAGCGAGCGAGCATCGGCCCCGTGGGTGTACGCCGAACCGCCACCGTGTAATTCGCGCATGCGGCGTTGACCCTCGGACACCGACTTCGACAGGCTCGCCTGCGCGGCCTCGATTGTCTTCGGGTCGAGATTGCCGAGCAATCGATCGGCCTCGGCCCACGCCTGCTCGGAAGTGTCCCGCGAGATGACGTGCAACCGGATTCCGTAGTCGAGAGTGCGGCCCTGCACCTCCGCGAGGTCACGGATCCACGCGATCTTCGACGCCACCGCGGCAGGCGGCTCGCCCCACGTGAGGTAGGTGTCGGCGAACTGCGACGCCACAGTGCCTGCGGCAGGGGATGATCCGCCGAAGAAGATCGGTGGAACGGGTTCGGGGTGGCGCTGCAGCGTGGCGTCCTCGACCGTGATGTATTTGCCGTCGAAGGTGACCGGCCCGTCGTTCGCCCACAGTCGACGCGTCACGTCGAGGAACTCGCCGCAGCGTTCGTATCGCTGGTTCTTGTCAAGGAAGTCGCCGAATCGTCGCTGCTCGTGGTCCTCACCGCCGGTGACGACGTTGAGCAGCAGTCGTCCGCCCGATTGCCACTGGAAGGTCGCGGCCATCTGGGCCGCGAGAGTCGGGCTGAGCAGACCGGGGCGCAGGGCAACCAGAAACTTGAGGGTCTCGGTGGTGTCGATCATCATCGCGGTCGTCAGCCAGGCGTCCTCGCACCATGCACCGGTGGGGGTGAGAACTGCTTCGAAGCCGTTGTCCTCGGCGGCGGCGCCGATCTGATTCAGATACTTCAACGTCGCCGGACGGTCTCCCGACATCGACGAACCGTGGCCGCCGGCCATCAGGTTGCGTGAGTCGCCGTAGGTGGGCAGAAACCAATGAAATCGCAGAGACATGTTGATCGATTGTGGCAACCGGAAGCGGTGCGCGCCAGTGTTGCGATCATCGTGATTTCAAGTACTGACCCGAGGTGACAACCTGCATAAGTTGGCTCTACATGACTACTTTCGCCGAGCCGACACCGACGGAATCGGACCTGGCCCGACGGAAACGCCTGCGCACCGTTGTTGCCGCAAGCCTACTGGGCACCACCGTCGAATGGTACGACTTCTTCCTCTACGCCACCGCTGCCAGCCTCGTCTTCAATCAACTGTTCTTTCCGGATCAAAGTTCGTTCGTCGGCACCATGCTCTCGTTCGCGACGTTCGCGGTCGGATTTCTGGTCCGGCCGATCGGCGGGGTCGTCTTCGGTCACTTCGGCGATCGCATCGGTCGCAAGAAGACACTCGCGCTGACCATGTTCATCATGGGTATCGCGACTGCCTTGATGGGTGCGTTGCCGACGGCCGAGCAGATCGGCGTGTTCGCTCCGGTTCTCCTGCTGGTGCTCCGGATCCTTCAGGGGTTCGCTCTCGGTGGTGAATGGGCCGGTGCAGTCCTTCTTGCTGTCGAACACAGTCCAGCGAAGAAGCGAGGACTCTTCGGTAGCATCCCTCAAATCGGCCTCGCGCTCGGATTGGCCTTGGGCACAGCAGTGTTCGCGTTGCTTCAGACCGTGCTCGACGACGGTCAGTTCTTGGCTTACGGATGGCGAATCGCGTTCCTGGTCAGCCTCGTACTCGTCGTCGTCGGACTCGTGGTGCGACTGAAGGTCGAGGAGACTCCGGCGTTTCAGGAGGTCACCGACCTGAAGCAGCGCTCGTCGGCCCCGGTCCGTGACGTGTTCACCCGAAAGTCGGCGCGCGGAACCATTCTCGGTCTGCTCTCGCGATGGGGTGAGGGTGCAGCGTTCAACACGTGGGGCGTCTTCGCCATCACCTACGCCACCACCGAACTGGACTTCGAGAAGGTGCCGGTGTTGCTCGTGGTGACGGTTGCCGCCGCCGTGATGGCAGTGCTGCTACCGCTCTCCGGCTTGCTGGTGGATCGCTTCGGCGCCAAACGGATCTACATGATCGGCATCGGGCTGTACGGCGTCGCGGTGTTCCCCGTGTTCGCGCTGTTCGGCACCGGCAATCTGCTCTTCTTCGGGCTCGGCCTCGTGTTGGTGTTCGGCTTCGTGCACGCGCTGTTCTACGGAGCCCAGGGCACGCTCTACGCCAGCCTGTATCCCACCGAAATCCGCTACACCGGACTGTCGGTCGTCTACCAGTTCTCCGGAATCTATGCCTCGGGTGTCACCCCGCTGATCCTGACGGCACTCATCGCAGCGGGAAGCGGATCGCCCTGGCTCGCGTGCGGCTTTCTCGTCGGGACATCCGTGGTCAGCGTCGCTGCGACTGCTCTGATCCGTGAGAAGGATCTGTACATGTCGGGATCGTGAAACCCCACGGCAGCTCCAGCCGATGTGCAGCGAGCAACGCGGCATCGTCGAGAATCTCTCGGATGGACCCGTCGGCCACCACGGCACCGTCGTCGAGAATTACTGCCCGCGTGCAGAGTTGAGCGGCATACGGTAGATCGTGCGTGACGAGCAGCATCGTCGTGTCCAAGGTCGACAGCGTCTCGGCCAGCTCGCGCCTGGCCACGGGATCGAGATTCGCCGACGGCTCGTCGAGCACCAGAACGTCGGGGGAGCAGGCCAGTACGGTGGCGAGTGCCACTCGGCGGCGCTGGCCGACCGAGAGGTGCGCGGGATTACGAGCGCCGTGTTCCCCCATGGCGACCGCCGCCAGGGCATCGTCGACACGGGCGAGAAGCTCGACGCCGGTGACGCCGAAATTCGCCGGGCCGAAGGCAACGTCCTGAGCCACCGTCGGCATGAAAAGTTGGTCGTCGGGATCCTGGAAGACGATGCCGACGAGTTGCCTTATCGTGCGCAGGGTCGTGGAGCCCACTCGCGTGCCGCTGATCTCGACCGACCCGTGGCTCGGTCTGAGCACTCCGTTGAGCTGTAACATCAGCGTGGTCTTGCCTGCGCCGTTCGGGCCGAGGATCGCGACACGTTCACCCACCGCGATGTCCAGGTCGAGATCCGAGAGGGCATGGGTGCCATCGGGATACGTGAACCTCAGCCCCTCGATCCGTACCGCGGAGCCCATCGGTACTGCGGGGCCCATCGGTACTGCGGGGCTCATCGGACGCACCACGCCGCCACGGCGATGCACACGGCGAGGAGGACAGGGATCGATCCGAGAACCCAGTCGCGTCGGGAAGCGGGCGGGTCGACGCCTGCAATGCCGTCCATCGCCGGAATCGAACCGGTGAAACCGCGGGACGCCATCGCGAGATGTACGCGTTCGCCGCGCTCGTAGGAACGGAGGAACAGACCACCGACTCCGCGGGCGGTGGCGCCGACCTGATGCAGGGCGCGAGGGGAATCGCCGCGCGCGAGCCGGGCCGTTCGCATCCGATCGGCCTCTGCGGCAAGAAGATCGACGTAGCGAATCATCAGCAGCACGATCGTCGTGACGAACGCCGGAACGTGCAGCCTGCCGAGGCCGAGCGGGAGTTCGCGCGGATGGGTGGTCGCCGCCAAGGTCAGTGACACGGCGACGCCGAGGGTTCCTTTCGCGACGATTCCCCACGCCGCCCACAGACCGTGCGTCGACAGTGAAAACCCGAGAACATCGGTGCGAGAGCCGCCTTCGGCGAAGGGCAACAGCACGGCGAGGACGACGAAGGGAAGCTCGATGAGCATTCTCGGAGCGATCCACCGCAGTGGAATGTCGGCGGCGAACCACACCGACAGCAACGCGACAGCGCACACGGCGTACGGCCACACCACATCGCGCGGGGTCGCGACGATGGCGAGTACGACTCCGAATGCGGCGACGATCTTCACCTCGACCGGCACCCGGTGAAGCCGGCCACCCCGGTCGCGGTACAGCGGATGTCCCGCGCTCACCGGCGTCAGTCCTGTCGGCGCGTGCGTGCGATCAGCCAGAAGAGGCCACCGGCAACGGCGAAGGTGGCGATGACGCCGATGACACCGGCCACTCCGGACAGGGAGTCGCTACCGAAGATCGTGTAGTCGGCGAGCGGTGAACTCGTCATGCGGTGCTCGGTGGCGGACTGGGCGATGCAGGATCCGGTGAGAGTCTCACCGGCGTCGGTCTCGGTGCTCTCGCATCCACGGAGCGTCGCCGAATCCAGGCCGTCGGGGTGCGAACTGGCCAGGTAGGACAGCATTCCGGCGATCAGTACTGCGGCGAGAGCGAAACCGAGGTAGAACTTTCGCGTCGTGGTCATGCGTCGACCGTGCTCTTGGTGCGCAGGAGGTAGACGAGGTCGGGGCGGACCCGGGCCACGGCCACCACCGTCACCGCGGTGATGAGACCTTCGCCGATTCCGATGAGGACATGGGTCCCCAGCATGTACGCCGCGACGGCACCGAGCGAGGTCGGTGCAGCGCCGCCGATGGCGTACTCCAGGATGAACCCTGCCGATGCGCAGACGGTTCCGCACAGCGCCGCCAGGAACGCGACAACGCCGAGGCCGGTGAGTGTGGTGTGGCGGAGCACGATCGCGCGCAGAATCACCGCGACCGAGTAGCCGACCGTCACCCCGATCAGCGCCATGTTGGTGATGTTGGCACCGAGCGCGCTCAACCCGCCGTCGGCGAAGAGCAGTGCTTGAACGACGAGCACGATCGATACACAGAGTGCGCCGGTGAACGGCCCGACGAGTATCGCGGCGAGCGCACCGCCGAGAAGGTGCCCGCTGACTCCGGGAAGGATCGGAAAATTGACCATCTGGACGGCGAAGACGAAGGCGGCGACGAGGCCTGCCATCGGCACGGTCTTCTCGTTCAGTTCGGTCCGTGCCCTCGACGCGCACACACCGATGCCGATGACGGCGACGACTCCGAACAGGAGTGATGCAGGCAGGTCGATGATGCCGTCGCTCATGTGCATGGCGACCACATCGGGCGGGGTACTCACCCGAACACAGTAACCCCCGAGATCGACATCTGCTCAGTTGTTCAGATGACCGTCCAGGAAGGGCTGGACCACGCGTAGTACTTCCGCACCCGCGGCCGGAGTGGTCGAGTGATCGAACCCGTCGATCAGATGGAACTCGGCGCCGGGCACCAACTCAGCCGCACGTCGGCTGTCGTCGAGTCGGGTGGTGTCCTGCGATCCGACGTAGAACAGCGCCGGGAGATCGAAGCGCTCCAGCGCATCGTCCGGAAGACCGGGTTCGACGTCCGACGCCCGAAAGTACGCGGCCATCGCGTCGGAATCATTGGCGGTGAACACCGCCCGAGTTGCCGCGTCGACCGGAAACAACCGGTGCCGATTCCATTGCTCGATGAAACCGTCCATCCCGCTCGTCGCCAGGACCTCGGCGCACCCGGGAAAGAACAGCCGATCGAACGCTCCCCGCTGAGGCCCGTGCGATCCGCCGCCGACGACGATCTTCTCGATCCGCTCGGGCGAACGCGCTGCCAGCGAGAGCCCGGCCCGGCCGCCGTACGAATAACCCCAGTAGTCGACGGTGTCGACACCGGCCGCATCGAGGACGGCAACGAGATCCTCGGTGATCGAGCTCATTCGGTACGCCTCGATCTCGTGAGGCTTGTCGCTGCGACCGTGCCCGCGCATGTCGAGAAGAATCAACGTGCGCGAATCGCGCAGCGCCTTCACATACCCGAACGTGCGCCAGATCGTGTGGGTCAACAGACTGCCGTGCACCAACAGCAGCGGCGGGCCCGACCCGACGACCTGATAGGCGATACGAGTGCCGTCGGAAGGGTTGATCGCGAAGTCCACGGGTCCATTGTGCCTTCCTCGACCCCCGGTCAGTCCGCCGACGGCCGCCCCTCCAACTCCACCCATCTCGTCGGAGCGAGGTCTCGCAGGAACGGCAGGTCGTGACTTGCCACGATCAGCGCACCTTCGTAGCTCGCCAACGCCTCGGTCAAGTGAGCGCGGCTGACCAGATCGAGGTTGTTCGTCGGCTCGTCGAGCATGAGAAACTTCGGCGACGGGTCGGCGAGGAGAATCCGAGCCAATGCCGCTCGCAATCTCTCGCCGCCGGACAGTGTCGAGACCACCGCGTCCGCATCGGACCCGCGAAAGAGGAAGCGCGCCAACTGCGCACGGATCTGTTCGTTGGTTGCCTGCTCGGCGACGTCGGCCACGTTCTCGGCGACGGTTCGGGATTCGTCGAACACGTCGAGACGCTGAGGAAGGTACCGCCACGGCACCTCGGCGCCTGCGTCGTCGAGGCGCCGCAGCAGCGTGGTCTTGCCGCTGCCGTTCGGTCCGATCAGCGCAATACGCTCCGGGCCCACGACCTCGAGGTCCGCGGTGTCGACGATCTTCTGGCCCTCGTGAACTTTGGTGGAGGGGAGGTCGATTCGGATCTCTCGGTCGTCGCGGAGTCGGTCCTCGGCGGAGGCCATCGCGGCCCGGGCATCGTCGACCTTCTCGATGTGGTTGTTGCGCAGCTTTCCTGCCGAAACCTGGGCTGCACGCTTGCGTGCGCCCATCACGATCTTGGGTTCCCGCTTCTGCTCGAACATCTTCTTGCCGTAGCGAACTCGACGATCGATCTTCGTTCGGGACTCCACGAGTTCGCGTTCCTGCTTGCGTACATCGTTTTTCGCGTCGTGCAGCGCTGCGCGGGCGGCCTCCTGTTCGGCGTCGACAACCGATCGGTAGTGGGTGAAGTTGCCACCGAACATGCGTAGCTCCGTCGGTCCGCTGCGGTCCTTGCGCAGCTCGGCGATGTTGCCGACGGTCTCCAGCAACTCCACGTCGTGACTGCAGACGATCACAACACCGGCGAACGCTCCGATCGCCTGGTAGAGCCGTGTCCTCGCATCCAGGTCGAGGTTGTTCGTCGGCTCGTCGAGCAGCAGCACATCGGGTTCGGCGAGCAACTCCGCGGTCAATGCGAGGAGCATCGACTCACCCCCGGACAGTGTGCCGAGAACGCGATCGAGATCGTCCCGTCCGCCGACGATGTGCGACAGTCCGAGTTTGTCGAGCAGGGCCACCGCCCGGTCCTCGGCGTCCCATCGCGTGCCGACGACGGCGAAATCGTCGTCGGAGCCGCTTCCGGATTCGATGCGGTGCAGTGCTTCTCGCAGTTCTCGAAGACGAAGGATCTCGTCGACGCGCAGACCCGAACGAAGAGCGATGTCCTGGGGCAGGTAGCCCAGGACGCCCGGAACGGACACCGAACCCTGATGCGCCGTGAGCTCACCGGTCAGCAGTTTGAGAAGAGTAGATTTTCCTGCACCGTTCGAACCGACGAGTCCTGTTGTCCCGCTGGCGAATGCGGCATCGAGGCCGTCGAACACCACATCGCCGTCGGGCCAGGTGAAATGCAGATCGGATACGAGCAGGGAGGACGAAGTAGACATGATTGCTCCA
This sequence comes from Rhodococcus sp. (in: high G+C Gram-positive bacteria), assembly GCF_023264675.1. Classification (GTDB taxonomy): domain Bacteria; phylum Actinomycetota; class Actinomycetes; order Mycobacteriales; family Mycobacteriaceae; genus Rhodococcoides. The sequence goes on along the minus strand of NZ_JAHFVG010000038.1, from coordinate 16,055 downwards.
GAGGTATGCGGGCAGCGCAGTGTTCTACGCAGCGGCAGAAGAACCTCTAGATGAGCAATGGCCTCTCCGAATCTGTTGGCAGCAAGTCGAGAGCCAGGTTAGACCGGACTCGGCACTCGTGCAACCGAATACTCGAGCTCTAGGTCGTCGGACCCTTCTTGCGAAGGTCGTCCACCGTCGACATCGCCTCGCGTAATTCGCCGAGCCAATCCTGGGTGTGCTCGCCGACCAGTTTGACCGCCCAGGAGAGCGCGTCCGCTCGCGAGCGAGCAACGCCTGCGTCGACGAGGGTGTCGAGCACCTTGCGCTCGGGCTGGCGAAGTCGCGTCATCACCGGAACAGCCAGGTGAGTGAACAGAACTGCTTCGCCGTCGACGGCCACACCCCACGCGACCTTGCGGCCGTACCTCGCCTCGGCTTCATCGGCGATCTGCATGCGGTCCTGCCGGGTTGTCTCGCGGAAACGCGCGATTCGGCCCTCGGTCGATGCGCTCGACGCGTCGTCGGGTGTCGGCAATTCGCCGATGACCACAATTTCCTCGCGGTCGATCTCGACGGTGGCGTCGCCGGCGAACCAGTCCTCGGGGAGTCTGCCGGTGAACCATTCGGCTGCGTCGGTCGCGTCGGGTACGTCGGCCTGCTGCCATCCGCCCGGTCGTCCGAACTTTCTCATGATGTCTCCTTGATTTCGAAGTAATCGTAATTACATGATTACACCGATATTCACGGCTGCGCCACGAGTGCGGCATGATCGACCGGGTGCGCACATCGAAGAAGACGGTTTCCGCCCTCGTTGCTGCAGCGGCACTCGTGCTCGCCGCGTGCGGCGACGACGGCCCGCCCGAGCCTCAGACCACTGCCACCCAGTTCGTCGACGCGATCAACAGCGGGTCGGCCGACGCCGCCGCCGCGCTGACCACGGACCCTGCGGCGGCCGCCGCTGCGCTGACGGGCTTGTACGACGGCCTCAGCGCAGGCGGCACCGTCACGGCGACACCCACCTACGCCGTGGAATCGACATCCGACGAGGGCGGGACGGTGACGCTCGACGCCACGTGGCGCTTCTCGACGACGTCGGACGGCACCGAGGAACCGGACGGCGAACCGAAGCAGTGGCAGTACGACACCACCGCCACTGCGAGCGAGACCGATCAAGGCTGGCGAATCAACTGGGATCCGGCGATTCTGGCGCCCGGTCTCGCGGCGGATACCACCATTCGCTACACCGCCACCGATGCGCTGGTCACCCCGAAGGTGTTCGACCGCACGGGTGCCGAGCTGATGTCGCAGCAGGTGGTCACGTTGGTCGACGTCGATGCCACCGCGGATCCGGCAGCAGTGGCGTCGTACCTCGGTCCGATCGTTCCCGGCATCACCGCGCAGTCGATCGCCGCCCAGCAGGCAGGCGCGCAGGGCAACTCGGTCACCGTCGTATCGCTGCGGCAGTCCGACCTCGACCCGATCGCCGCACCGCTCGCCGCAGTACCCGGCGTCACCCTGGCGCCCCAGACGAAACTGCTGACGGCGGACCGCGCACTGGCGTCGCCCGCGTTGACCGGCGTCTCGGAGCTGTGGCAGCAACAACAGGACGAGAACAAGGGCTGGTCGATTCAATCGATGAAAGCCGACGGAACCGTTGAGCAGCTGACCGGAATCGACGCAAGCCCGGCACCGGACATCGCGACCACCCTCGACAGCGCGCTACAGCTCAAAGCCGAGAACGCGCTCGCCTCGCTTCCGCAGCAGGCGGCAATCGTCGCCCTGCAGCCCTCGACCGGCAATGTCCTTGCCGTGGCCCAGAACTCGGCGGCCGACGCGGAAGGGCCCATCGCATTGACCGGGCTGTACCCGCCGGGGTCGACGTTCAAGACCGTGACCACCTCGGCCGCACTCGAAGCCGGTACCGCCACCCCGGACACCGTGCTGCCGTGCCCGGGCACCGAGAACATCGAAGGCAGGCAGATCCCGAACGACGACAATTTCGACCTCGGTGACGTGCCGCTGCACACCGCATTCGCCAAGTCGTGCAACACGACGATGGGACGCCTCGGCGTCGGGCTGCCGGCGGACGGATTGCAGCAGACAGCCCTGCAGTACGGCCTCGGCGTCGACTATGTGACACCGGGCCTGACCACGGTCACCGGTTCGGTCCCGCTTGCCGACACACCGGCTGCCCGCGTGGAGTCGGCGATCGGTCAGGGGCAGGTGACGGCGTCGCCGTTCGGGATGGCGCTGGTGGCGTCGTCCATCGCGGGTGGATCTCTGAAGCCGCCGACACTGGTCAGTGGCCAACCCGGAACCGGCGATACGACGCCGAAGCCCGTCGACCCAGTGGTTGCCGAGCAGGTCAAGACCATGATGCGCGAGACCGTCACCGGCGGCACCGCAACGTCGCTGCAGGACATCCCCGGGTTGCTGGGAAAGACCGGCACCGCGGAGTTCGGGCCGAACAACGAGGGCGCGCACGGGTGGTTCGTCGGGATCCAGGGCGACCTGGCGTTCGCGGTCTTCGTCGCAGGCGGTCAGAGCTCCGCTCCGGCGTTGCAGGCAGCGGGGGCTTTCCTGCGCTGAGTTCGGTTCCCCCTCACAAAAGCACGTGCTTTTGCGTGGAGGGTGGGGTTCGCCCTGCACCTCCTCGCAAACGCACGTGCTTTTGCGTACAGCAGGTGGTCGGCGCGTGGTTTTTCCGCGAAAGCACGTGCGTTTGCGCGGAGGTGGGGGCTCGTCCGTATCTCAATCGTGACCAGAGCGTGTGAATCCCGTGCTTGTTACTCGTGTGACTCCAGTGAATATTGTGACTCATGAGTTCTGCGGGATTGCCGGTCGTGCGCCGGATTCGTGGCCGCTATGTGGTCGCAATAGGGGCAAGCCTCGTCTTGACGTCGACCGTCGCGCTGTGGACGCTCGACGGTTCGGAGAGCGAGGGGGAGCGCCTGGTCGACGACTTCGCCAAGGCGCTCGAGAACCACGACATCGAGGCTGCAGCCGCCCTGACGACCTACCCGAACGCCGCCGCGGCGAGCCTGACACAGATGTTCGACGGCTTGGCTGCGGGCGGCGCGTCGACCAACGACGTCGAGGTTGCGCAGTTCATCGATCTCTCGGGCGACTCCGGCTTCTTCACATTGGACACCGGATGGAACTTCGGCGACGGCAAGGACTGGAACTACGAGACCCGCGGCACCGCGAAGAAACTCAGTGTCGGCTGGCGTATCGCGTGGGAGCCGGATGTTCTCGCGCCGGAGATGCCGCCGGGCGGATCCGTGCGATACGTCCGCACCGACGCCGCTCCGCCGACCGTGTTCGACTCCGCGCAGAACGTGCTGATGAACGAGCGAACCATCAACGCGATCCTCCTCGACCCGGCGCAGATGTCGGATCCAGCGGCGTCGGCTGCGCAACTCGCCGGCGTGATCGACGTCGTCGCGCCCCTGATCACCGCGGACACGCTTCTTGACGACCTCGCGTCATCCCCCGGCACCTCGATCTTGGCGGTCAACCTGCGTGACGACGACTTCGCGGTGCTGGAGGACGATCTACGTGCGATCCCCGGCGTCGTGGTCGCGCAGACACCGAAGCTGATCGCCGGTGATCGCCGGATCACCTCGCCCGTGCTGGATTCGCTGCGTACTGCCTGGCAGCAGAACCGCGATGCGACGGCCGGCTGGGCCGTCGACGTCATCGGAGCCGACGGCGCGCTGACGCGTCAGGCAGGGTTTCAAGGTCCCGGCGGGCCGGACCTGCACGCGACGCTCGACCCACGCATCCAGCTGGCCGCCGAAGAGGCCGTCGTCAGCGTCGGGACCTCGGCGTCCATCGTCGCGATCGCCCCGTCGACGGGAGCAATCGTCGCTGCCGCCCAGAACAGCTACGCCAACGAGCAGGGACAGATCGCGTTCTCGGGGATGTACCCCGCGGGCACGGCAACCGACTTGCTCGGTGTCGACGGCGTCGATGCCGCCGCACTCGGTCTCGGCGTCAACTACTCGATGCCGGGGCTCGACGCCTTCACCGGTCAGCTCCCCTCGGGCAACGCATCCATCGACCGATTCCGCACGGTCGGCAACGAGACGTCCGATGTGACCGTGACGCCGTTCGGGCTCGCGCAGATGGGCGCCGCCGTGTCGCGCGGTGGTGCTCCGCTGCCGTCGATCGTCGCGGGCCAGACAGCCGTTGCCGACAAGGAGACTCCCGCCATCCCGGCCGACGCGGTGGCGCGTCTGCGGGAGATGTTCCAGAACTCGGCGCATGACGAGGGTCTCGACGCCTACGACGGACTCACCGGTTTCGCGGGCAACAGCGGCGACGACCGCTGGTTCATCGCCAACCGCGGTGACCTGGCCTTCGCCGTCTACATCGAGGACGCCGACGGTACCGACCAGGCGGTCAAGATGAGCACGATGTTGCTGCGCGAGATGGACTCGGGCACTTCCGAGGAGTCGACGGAATAGTTAGCGAGGCTATCCGGGTAGCTCCGGTATTCGAGGTCCCCGTAGTTTTGTCCCCGTGACCCTGCTCGAATTCGGATTGCTCGTCGTGGCCGGCTACTTCGCCGGCCTCGTCGGATTCGTGACCGGGTTGGCCTCGCTCGTGTCCTATCCCGCGCTCCTCGCGATCGGTATCCCGCCGGTGGCAGCCAACGTGACCAACACCGTCGCATTGGTGGCGGTCGGCGTGGGTGCGACAACCAATGCGTCGAGCGAGATCGCGAAGGATCGAACGGTACTGCTGCGGCTCGCCGGGGTGTCGGCTGCGGGCGGTCTCATCGGTGCGCTCATCTTGCTGAGTGCTCCCGCCGGTTCCTTCGAGGCAGTCGTGCCGTTCCTCGTCGCATTCGCGGCGGTTGCGGTGTTGATGCAGCCGCAGATCAGAAAGCTTTCGGGCAGTGGCGAGTTCCCGGTGCTCTACCCGATAGCCCTGTTCTTCGTCGCGATCTACGGCGGCTATTTCGGAGCCGGTGCAGGGGTGATCTTCTTGGCCCTCGCATTGATCTGCACGTCGGATTCGATCTGGCGCGCCAGCATCCTGAAGAGCTTCTTCCTCGGAATCGCCAATCTGATCGCCGCGATCATCTTCTCCTTCTCCGGCGACGTGAACTGGCTTGCCGCGTTGGCCCTTGCCCTCGGAGCGTTCCCCGGTGGCTACTCGGGACCTCCTGTGGTCAAGGTGATTCCGCCGAAAGTCCTACGTGTCGTCGTCGGATTGTGTGGCCTCGGACTCGCCGGATGGCTCCTGCTGAAGTAGCTAGCGAACGCCGCTCATCATCTTCTTGATCCACGGTGTCAGGGCGACGAGAGCAATGCCGACGATGATCGACGCCCCACCGACGGTGTAGAAGAACGGATTCGGATTGTCCTGGTCGTAGTAGCCGGCGAGAGTTCCGGCCATCGCCGAACCCAGTGCGACGGACAGGAAGAACAACGCCACCATCTGGGTGTGGAAGTTCTCCGGCGCCAGCTTGGTCGACAGCGAAAGTCCGACCGGGGAGAGGAACAATTCGGCGAAGGTGAACAGCAGCAGGATTCCGACGAGCGCGAGCAACGGCATGCTGTTTCCGGCGAGCGAGGGCACGAAGGCGAAGAACGCGAGCCCCATGATGAACACGCCTGCAGCAAATTTGAGGGGCGTGGACGGCTGTCGGTCGCCGAGTTTGGTCCATGCCGCGGCGAACACGCCGGCGAAGATGATGATGAAGACCGGGTTGATGGACTGCACCCAGTTCGGCGGAAAGTCCCAGCCGAACAGATTGCGATCCAGCACCGAATCGGCGATGAGCGGCACGGTGGTGAATTGCTGCTGGAACAGCGACCAGAACGCGGCGCTCGCGATGAACATCGGAATGAACGAGATGACTCGGCGGCGTTCGACCTTCGTTATCTGCTTGCTGGAGAGAATGATTGCGAAGTAGCCGATCGCGGCGACGATCGTGACGCCGACGACCACGTCGGACATGTTCGATGCGGTGATCGCGCCGAACACCGACAACAACGCGATGACGACGATCGCGGCGACGGCGATGGATGCCCACTTGATCCGATCGGTCGCGGGCAACGGGTTCGGCGGTACGGCCCCGATTCCGTGAAGGTGCTTGCGCCCGAGCGTGTATTGGATCAGGCCGAGAGTCATACCGACGGCGGCGAGACCGAACCCGGCGTGGAAACCGGCCTTGTCCCATGCCAGCCCGGTCAGCAGCGGACCGACGAACGCGCCGAGATTGATCCCCATGTAGAACAGCGAGAACCCGGCGTCCCGGCGGTTGTCGTTCTCGTCGTACAGGTCGCCGACGAGCGATGTGGCGTTGGCTTTGAGTCCGCCGCTACCGAACGCGACGAGAACCAAACCCACACCGACGCCGAGGAATCCGGGAAGGACTGCGAGCGCGATGTGGCCGAGCATGATCATGACCGCGCTGTAGAACAGGGTCCGTTCGGAGCCGAGGAGCCGGTCGGCTATCCACGCGCCGAGAATGGTCGAGAGGTAGACGGTGCCGCCGTACGCGCCGACGATCGAGGTCGCCGAGCTCTCCGACAAACCGAGACCACCGTCGGATGTCGAGTAGTACAGGTAGAAGATGAGGATGCCTTGCATCCCGTAGAACGAGAATCGCTCCCACATCTCGACGCCGAAGAGGTTTGCCAGCGCGAAAGGCTGCCCGAAGAACGCGGTGTCCTGCTTGTTCTGTACGTCGGCCATATGTGAACTGTCCCATGTCGACGGCCCGAAATTGGCGCGATGGCGTCAGTTTTTCAGGACAGGTACCAACTTCGCGAGGGCGCGCCAGCCCAGGAGGAACACTCCGAGGACGATCGTCGCCACCACGATGAAGCTGAAAGCCGTTCCCTGGCCGCTGACGACGCGCAGAACCATGCCGATCACGACCGTCGACACCCACACGATGATGCCCGTCGGGACGATCAGGAAAGCGTCGAACTTGTCGCGATAGAGGGCCCAGGTGGCTGCCCAGCCGACGACAGCTCCCGCGACGAAGGGCCAGGCGGTGTGGAGGAGCCCGGTGACCGCATCGGCCTCGTCGTGACTTCTTCTGCCGATGATGCAGAAGATCACCACGAGAACGAGGTCGACGACGGCGGCGATGTAGGGGCGGCGCGTGTTCACCCGTCCCACAATAAAGAAGAGGCCCACCGGCGCTGCATGCCGTGGGCCTCTTCTGTCGATCGGTGACGAATCAGGAAGCCAGGCCGGCTTCGATGTCGAGGTTCAGGACGATCTTGTCGCCGACGACAGCGCCGCCGCCTTCGAGGGGCATGTCGATGCTGATGCCGAAATCCTTGCGGTTGATGGTGGTGCTGGCCTCGAAGCCTGCAACCGGGCCGTTGCCCATTCCGGGGTTGACGCCGTTGAACTCGAGCTTCAGGTCGACGGACTTGGTGACGCCGTGGAGGGTGAAGTCGCCGGTGACGATGAAGTCTCCGCCGTCGGCCTTGACCGAGGTGGACGTGAACGTCGCGGTCGGGAACTTCTCGACCTCGAAGAAGTCGGCGGTCTTCAGGTGGCCGTCGCGCTGCTCGTTGTCGGTGGTGATCGAGGTGACGTCGATCTCGGCGTTCACGGAAGGAGTGCCGTCCTCGGCGACCGTGATGGCTCCGCTGAAGTTCTGGAAACGGCCGCGAACCTTGCTCACGACCAGGTGGCGGACGGTGAATCCGACGGTCGAGTGGCCGGCGTCGATGTTCCAGGTGCCTGCGGACAGTTCGGGCAATGCGATCGCGGTGGTCATGAAAACTCCCTGATTGGTTGAAGGTTCAAGTCTCATGATACATAAGCGGACCGGGGTCCGCATCTATTCCCGCCAAATCGATGGTTCCCTGGATCTCGGGGTTTCGCGGCCCTCCCCGGGATGACCGAATGCCCCGTTCGGTCACGAAACCGGGAGCGCCCAATACCGTCACGCAGGCTCGGGATCCGCCGTGCCCGCCCGCTTCTCGGGGGTGTCGTGACGCATACTCGCGCCGCGCTGGGTTTCCTTCGCCTCGCGGTGCAGCTCCTTGGCTTCCCGCTGCTCCATTTCGAGGTCGTACTCGAGATCCTCGTGCTGGTGTTTGCGGAAGAGAACGAGGAATACGATCCAGCCGACGATGGCGACGAGGATGAAGCTGACACCCCGGTAGACGAATGCAGCGGCGACGGCTTGCGAAGCGCTGATCGACGCCGCGCTGGTGAGGAGAGCGATGAGGGTGGCGTCGACGACGACGAGTCCGCCCGGGGCCAGCGGCACCGATCCGACGGCCTTGGCTGCGGCGAAGGCGAACAGCAATCCCGACAGCCGGGGATCTGCTCCGACGGCGTAGCAGGCGAAGCCGAGGCACGCGACGTCGGCGAGGCGGTGGACGGCGGACCACGACAGGGTGAGTGCGCCGTCGACCTTGCCGAGTTGGACGGATTGAACCTGTTCGATGATCTCGTCGATGCGTTCCTGGCCGGTGTCGGCAGGCTGGTTGCGGAAGTCGTTGACCTTGTGAAGCACCCATCGTGCAGCGCTACGGATGGACTGCGGATGTGCGGACACGTAGCGCACGGCAAGGATGATCGCGAGAACACCGAGAATAGGCAGCACCAGCGTGAACGTATTGACCGATCCGCCGACCAGTAGTGCTCCGCCGACGCCGAGGGCCGCGAGTCCCGCGGCCGCGATCACACCTGAAATCGCCAGCTGCCACGAGGCGACGACAGGACTCGCTCCCCATCGCCTTGTCTCGCGATAGGTGAATGCCGTCGAGAACACCTGGCCGGCGGGAAGCGTCAGGGCCATCGCCGTGCTGCCGTAGATGACCGACAGTGACTTCGACTGGCGGACGCGGACGCCACCTGCCTGGAGTAGTTGCTTCTGTACCCGGCCGAAGGCGCTCAGCGATATGGCCTGAGTCGCGACACACGCCGCCAGCCATCCCCAGTGGATCTCGGTCAGAGCCTGCCAGGATTCGTGCAGCCTCGGCCAGAGGTAGATACCCTCGCCGACCAGCAGGCAGACCAGGGCAATCCCGGCAAGCCACTTGAGCCAGCGGAGGCGATTCCTCTTACGAGGAGTACCGGCCGCGAGCTCTGGTCTGGGTTCGGCCACGTACACAGGGTAACCACCCGCAGGCAGCCTTCAGGGATGCTCCACCGGCCACGCGAGGTGCGTGAGCCGTCGTCGACCGCGAAGTTGGACCTGATCGCCGAGTTCCCAGTGTTCTTGTTCCTCGTCGCTGGCGAAGTACAGAGCCGAGGTCGACGCGAGTACTCGTCCCGGGCGAAGTTTGGCCAATTCGGTCAAACGGGATGCTTCGTTCACGGGGTCGCCGATGACGGTGTACTCGAACCGTTCCTTCGCGCCGATGTTGCCCGCGACGGCCAATCCGGCCGATACACCGATCCCGATGTCGAGTCCGGTGATGTCGTTCAACGCAAACCGCAGGTCACGGGCCGCAGCGAGCGCGGCAGTCGGAGCATCGGGACGATCGAGAGGAGCGCCGAAAATCGCGAGGGCGGCATCGCCCATGAACTTGTTGACGAAACCGTGGTGCTGATCGATGACATCGACGACGACGCGGAAGAACTCGTTGAGAAGTTCGACGACCTCACTCGGTGGGCGCTCCGACGCCGTCGCGGTCGAGCCCACCATGTCCACGAAGAGCACCGCCACGAACCGAGTTTCCCCGCCCAATTCGGTACCGAATTGCAATGCGCGGCGCGCCACGTCCTCGCCGACATGTTGACCGAACAGTTCGCGCAGAACGCGACGCTCCGCGGACTCCTCCATCATCCGGTTGAAGCCGACCTGGAGTCGGCCGATCTCGCTGCCGTCGAACACGTCGACCTCGACGTCGTTGTCGCCGCGCTGAACACGTTCGATCGCCCGACGGAGTTGGCGGATCGGGTCGGAGATCTGGCTGGCCGTCAGCATCGACAGAATGAACGCCTGACCGATCGCAAGAACACTGAGCAGGATGATCGCGACCGCGAGAGCATTCGGGCTGAACACCAGATCGGTCGTCAACTGCGTCGCACACAACAGGATGATCCCGATGACCGGCATCAACGTACCGAGGCCCCACGTCATGGCCATCCGGGTCCCGACGCCGGGCGTCATCGTCCGGTCGAACCGGCCCTCGCTCAACGCCATCGCCGCAACCGGCCGCAGGATGCGCTCGCCGAGCATGTAGGTGAAACCGAAGGTCACCGTCGCGGCCATCACGACCGTGACGATCACCGCGACAGCAAGCGACGGCATCTCCGAGACGGTCAACACGACGAACAGAACCCCGCCGATCACCCACAGCACGAGATGAACGATGGCTTGCCGCAACGGAGCATGCAGTGCCGCCATCTGCTCCTTGCGCGTCGGCGAACCGCCACGCAACTGCCACCGAACGACCGAACGCAACATCCGCGCCGCGTAATACAGACTGATCGCACCGGCGAACACGAGGTACGCGCCGAAGATATAGACGTTGCGAACACGGTCCGCGACGATCGACTGCGACTCCTCGATAGGCAGGCCGTAGCGCACGAACGCGAACACCAGCACCGCGCCGAACAGATTCGACAGCAACATCGAGAGCATATAGAGCGGCCAGCGACTCTTCAGAGTGAGCGAGACCGCTCGGAAAGATGCCAGCACAGGTTAAATTTACCGGGTGACCGAACGCGAGCCGCAGGCAGAAGCGTCATCCGTCTCTTCCGAGCCCAGAAAAGCCCCTCCCGCAGGCTCCACTCCTGCCTCATCCGGTCGTTCCGCAGGCTCCACTCCTGCCTCATCCGGTCGTTCCGCAGGCTCCACTCCTGCCCCCGATGGTCGTTCCGCAGGCTCCACTCCTGCCCCCGATGGTCGTTCCGCAGGCTCCACTCCTGCCTGGTCCGGTCGTTCCGCGGGCTCCACTCCTGCCTCATCCGGTCGTTCCGCAGGCTCCACTCCTGCCGACGTGGTGCACCCTCTCGTCCGCGTCGGCGCCGAATGGACCTGGCGACTGCTGGTCATCTTCGCCGGCTTCATCACGTTCTGCTACGTCGTCGCCCGCCTCGACACCGTGGTCATTCCGCTCGGATTGGCGCTGCTGGCGTCGGCGATGCTGGTGCCGGTCGTCGACTGGATGCAGCGACGCGGCGTCCCGCGTGGCGCCGCCGTCGTGATCGTCATCGTCGCGAGCATCGGGGTGGTCGCCGGCATCATGACGTTCGTCGTCGAGCAGTTCATCGAAGGACTACCGCAACTCGGGGACCAGTTCACCTCCTCGATCAACGACATCCAGGAATGGATGGCAGACGGACCCCTGCACATCAGCCAGGATCAGATCCGGCAAGCGAGTGACAACCTCGTCAAGGTCATCCAGGACAATCAGGCTGCCGTCACCTCCGGCGCCTTGACGACGGCCACCGTCATCGGCGAAATCCTGACCGGGGCCGCTCTGACGTTGTTCATCCTCATTTTCTTTCTCTACGGCGGCGACCAGATCTGGCAGTTCGTCACTCGGCTCGCGCCGACGCCCGCCAGGCGCCGCATTCGGCTTGCCGGCAGCCAGGGGTTCGGATCGCTGGTGGGATATGTCCGCGCGACCGTCGCCGTCGCCGGAGCCGACGCCATCGGTATCGGCGCCGGTCTGGCGATTCTCGGTGTCCCGCTGGCGCTGCCACTGGCCTCGTTGGTGTTCATCGGCGCGTTCGTCCCCATCGTCGGTGCATTCCTGACGGGCTTCGTGGCCGTGTTCATCGCGCTGGTGACGAAGGGTTTGCTGACCGCGCTCATCACGCTCGGAATCGTCGTCGCCGTGATGCAGCTCGAAGGGCATGTGCTGCAGCCACTTCTACTCGGCCGGGCCGTGCGATTGCATCCGCTGGCAGTGGTCCTCGGTATCACCGTCGGCATCCTGCTCGCCGGCATCGTCGGCGGCTTGCTTGCCGTGCCGATCGTCGCAGTCCTCAACACCGCGGTGCGCTCGTTGCTGGCCGACGACCCGGACGAGGTGTACGAGGAACTCGAAGAACACGATCCGTCGATGGCGAGATTCCCGGCATCACCGGACAGCCCGCACGCACGCAACCGCGAACTCGACCCCGGCAGCCTCAAAGACCCCGGCAGCCTCGAAGAACCCGGCAGCCTGAAAGAACCCGGCAGCCTGAAAGAGCCCGGTGCGAAAGATCGCACCGATGAATGACGCCGTCACCCCGCTCTGGCGGGCGTCGCAGGCATTTCGACTGATAACGCTCGTCTATGCGATCAGCTACCAGATCGCGTCGATGGGGTACTACAGCAATTCGCGGCTGAGCTGGTTCTTCGTGGCGCTCATGGCCGTGTGGACCGGGGTGTCGGCGACCCTGTTGTCGCGGGACATGCTGCCGAGGTGGGAAGTCGTCCTGGCCGATCAGGTGGTGGTGATCGGTCTGATGGCATCGACGAGGCTCGTGTCCGACTACGACTGGTACAGCACCCATCAGACGTTGCCGACCACGCTGTGGGCCACCAACGCGGTGATCTCGGCGGCAATCCTGTTCGGCCCCAAAGGAGGTATTGCGTCGGGTGTACTGCTGTCGGTGGTCAGCGCGATCGTCCGCGACCAGCTGAATCTCGACCTCTGGACCGACGCCACCGCGCCGGTGCTGGTCTCGGTCGGCCTTGCACTCGGATTGGCGAGCAACACAGCCAAACGTGCACACGCCGAACTCGAGCGAGCGGCTCGATTGGCAGCGATCACCGAAGAGCGTGAACGGCTCGCTCGGCAGGTGCACGACGGCGTTCTCCAGGTGCTCGCTCTGGTTCGACGGCGCGGCAGTGAGATCGGCGGCGCTGCAGGTGAACTCGCCGAACTGGCAGGTGAGCAGGAGGTGGCGCTGCGGATGCTCATTTCGGAGCAGAGCGAGCCGAGCGCAGTCGATACCTCACGAGTCGACGTCGATCTGCGGAGTCTGCTTCGGCTGCAGGCGAGCACCACCGTATCGGTGTCGGCCCCGCCCGATGCGGTGCTCGTGAACCGGCACGACGCCGAAGAACTCTCGGCAGTCACGGCGACCGCGTTGTCCAACGTTGCGCTACACGCGGGTGAGGGAGCGCGCGCCTACGTGCTGCTGGAGGATCTGGATCGCGAGATAGTGGTCAGCATCCGCGACGACGGCCCCGGCATCCCCGTCGGCAGGCTCGCCGAGGCGGAAGCAGAAGGACGCATGGGAGTGTCCAAGTCGATCCTCGGCCGAGTCGAGATGCTCGGTGGTACAGCAACTCTGGACACCGACGAAGGAGCGGGAACAGAATGGGAAATCCGAGTACCGAAGGGGAAGGGATGACCGAGAAACCGGTGACGATCATGGTCGTCGACGATCACCCGATGTGGCGCGACGGCGTCGCCCGCGATCTCGAATCCGCTGGATTCGACGTCGTGGCCACCGCCGACGGCGTTGGCGCCGCCGGTCGACGCGCCGCCGCGACACAGCCCGATGTGGTGCTGATGGACATGCACCTGCCCGACGGCAACGGGGCCCAGGCCACCGCCGAGGTGCTCGCCGGGTCACCGAACAGCCGCATCCTCGTCCTGTCGGCGTCGGCCGAGCGCGAGGACGTGCTCGACGCCGTCAAGGCAGGCGCGTCGGGCTATCTCGTCAAGAGTGCATCGGCGGAGGAACTGTACGGCGCAGTGCGAGCCACCGCCGCCGGGCAGGCAGTGTTCACCCCAGGCTTGGCGGGATTGGTGCTCGGTGAATTTCGACGGATTTCGACCACCCCGGCCACCCCTGACGCGGACGCGAGGCCGACGTTGACCGAGCGTGAGACCGAAGTGCTCCGATTCGTCGCAAAGGGGCTCAGTGCCAAACAGATTGCCACCAAACTGACCTTGAGCCACCGGACCGTGGAGAACCACGTCCAGTCGACGCTGCGAAAACTGCAGTTGGCCAACCGGGTGGAGCTGACGCGCTACGTCATCGAACAGGGTTTGTGACGCGTCCTTTCGGGGCACACATCGGCCATGACCGACACCGACAAGCCCGTCGACACGACCGTCGATCCCACCGAGAAGTCGAAGGGAACCGGCGCCGACTCCCATCAGACCGCGGGAGAGCGCGGGGAAGCGCAACGCGAGTTCGACGATCACCTGGATGGATCGGGCGACGATCAGAAATTACCGGTGCCCGACGCCGAGGACGTCACCGACGAGCCGACGGATCCGAAGACCACGACCAGGACCGAATAGACGCGGTTCCGTACCGAAACGCAGGGCGGCTGATCACGATCTGACCAGCCGCATGAGCGCCAGCTTCGCGACCGGAGCGTAGGGCACGATCAACGCCCTCGAACCCCGGATGGTGACCCACGTTCGACATCCGTCGGTTCGCGAAGCGACGCCATGGGTCAGAACCAGCGACAGTGCTCGAAACTGAAACCAGGCGTTCCACGTCCACGTCCATTCTGCCTCGTCGACCGCGACGATCTCGAAGTCCACGTGGGTCCACATCGGCCCTCGCACACGCCCCGTCGTGTCGGAGGTGAGGCGTTGTTCGGAGTACTCGACGCCGTCGATCTGGGGTGCCCAGGACGACCAGCGGGTCGGATCCATGTAGCGCTCCCACACGGCCCCTGCAGGTGCAGGACCGATCGCCTCGACGGTTGTCTCCATAGTGCTGGTTCTACCCCAAAGAATCCGTGCAAAAACGCAGGACACGGTATGTTTCGGTTGTTTCGCACGAAAATGTGTGTGTACTCGTATGTTCGGCTTGCGAACCGACCCGTGCCCCCAGCGTTCGTGCACTGGTGGCGTTCCCGTCACCCGAGAACTGCACACTGGCCGAAATGCGGATCGTGCAAGTGGCCAACTTCTACGGGCCACGATCGGGTGGCCTGCGGACAGCAGTGGATCAGCTCGGCGCCGGCTACACCGCCCGAGGGCACGAGGTGGTTCTCGTCGTCCCCGGTCCCACTGCATCCGAGGAAGTTCTCCCGACGGGTGTCCTGCGCATCACCGAGCCCGCGGTGCGGATTCCCTTCACCGGTGGATACCGCGCCGCCGATCCACGTGCAGTCGCCGATATTGCCGCAGGACTGCGTCCCGACGTACTGGAAGTGTCGGACCGCCTGACACTTCGAGGTTTGGGAGGCTGGGCGTCGCGACGTGGCGTGGGCAGCGTGATGATCTCGCACGAGAGACTCGACCGACTGCTCGGCCAGATCATGCCGACAGCCGCGGCGCGAACTCTCGCCGACGTGGCCAATCGACGCACCGCACGGGCGTACGACGCCGTGGTGTGCACGACGGCTTTCGCACGCCGCGAATTCGAACGCATCGGCGCCCGCAACGTCAGCGAGGTTCCACTCGGCGTGGATCTCGACATGTTTCACCCGCAGCGCAAGCACCCGGCTCCCCGATCTCCCTGGCACCGTGACGCCGAACGGTTGCTGGTGCACTGCGGCAGACTGTCGGTGGAGAAGAGGGTGGATCGAAGCATCGATTCTGTTGCTGCGCTTCATGATTCGGGTGTGAGCGTACGTCTGGTGATAGCAGGCGACGGGCCTCGGCGGCAGGGACTGGAGCGTCGAGCGCACGGCCTGCCCGTCGACTTCCTCGGGTTCGTCGATTCTCGTGTCGAGCTCGCGTCCTTGCTGGCCTCGGCCGATGTCGCGCTCGCGCCCGGTCCTCACGAAACGTTCGGACTCGCCGCACTGGAATCGTTGGCAGCCGGTACCGCCGTCGTGGTGTCGAGGTCCTCGGCGCTCGCCGACATCGTGACCCCCACCTGCGGCGGACGATTCGACGACACCGCCGAAGGCTTCGCCTCCGAACTCGTTCGGGTGTTGGACCTTCCGGTACCGACACGCCGCCGGGCAGCGCGCCGCCGAGCCGAGCAGTTCGGCTGGCCGGCGTCCGTCGACGGGATGCTCGCCGTTCTCGGGCGTGGCACCTCGTCCTGACTGCACCTATCCTCGATCACATGGACGACAGGAATCTGCGCGTATCCGATGCGGAAAAGGAACACGTGGGGCAACTGTTACAGCGCGCCGTCGGGCAAGGGATGCTCTCGCTCGGTGAGTTCACCGAACGGATGGACACTGCTCTGGCAGCGAAGACTCGCGGCGA
>NZ_JAHFVG010000037.1 GCF_023264675.1 Rhodococcus sp. (in: high G+C Gram-positive bacteria) | reverse complement strand
GTTCGAGGCCCGGATACATTCCGTGGGGCCAGTGGGAGTAGGCGTCGTAATCGGTGAAGCCTTCGGCGTCGCCGAAATGACGTTCGGCGAGATCCGGGTAGGTCGCGGTGCGGGTGAGGCCGAGATGCGAGCCGATGATGTCGGCGGTTTCGGCGGCGCGGGACAGCGGTGAACTGACGAGCAGATCCCACGGGTGGTCTTCGAGTTCGTATACCGCCTCACGTGCCTGTGCGCGGCCGGTGGCGTTGAGGGGGATGTCCGAGCTGCCCTGGAGGCGCCCGTGCAGATTCCAGTCTGTTTCGCCGTGCCGAACCAACGCCAGAAAAGTCATAGTCAGCGAACAATATCGCAGTTACCAGGGAGTACGGTCGAGGGGACATAGTGGTCGAAGGAGTGGAAGGACCAAAATGAATCTTGCCCTTACAGAAGAAGAAGCCGCGTTTCGCGACAAGATGCGGACGTTCTTCACCACCGAGATTCCCGCGGAAATACGCGAGAAGAACCGTGTGGGTATCGAAGTGAGCCGTGAGGACATGGTGACGACGATGCGCATTCTCAATGCGAACGGTCTTGCTGTTCCGCATTGGCCTGCCGAGTTCGGGGGGCAGGACTGGACACCGGTGCAGCGCCACATCTGGCTCGACGAAATGCAGCTGGCATCGGTACCCGAGCCTCTGCCGTTCAATGCGTCGATGGTCGGGCCTGTCATCGCGACGTTCGGTTCGCAGGAACAGAAGGAGAAGTTCCTTCCGAAGACGGCGAACCTGGACATCTGGTGGTGTCAGGGATTCTCCGAGCCGGAAGCCGGATCCGACCTGGCGTCGTTGCGCACGACGGCTCTGCGAGACGGTGACGACTACATCGTCAACGGCCAGAAGACGTGGACGACGCTCGGACAGTACGCCGACTGGATCTTCGCGCTCGTACGCACCAACCCTGATGCCCCGAAGAAGCAGGCGGGTATCTCGTTCCTGCTGATCGATCTGAACACTCCCGGAATCACGGTGCGCCCGATCAAGCTGATCGACGGCAGCGTCGAGGTCAACGAGGTGTTCTTCGAGAACGTGCGAGTGCCGGCGGAAAACCTTGTCGGCGAAGAGAATCAGGGCTGGAGCTACGCGAAGTTCCTGCTCGGAAACGAGCGCACCGGAGTCGCACGCGTCGGGCATACCAAGGTGCGCCTCGAACGGGCGAAGGAGTACGCGGCGTCGACGCCCGTCGGTGACGGCACGTTGCTGGAGGATCCCCTCTTCGCCGCGCGGTTCGCCGAACTCGAAAACGAGGTTCTGGCACTGGAACTCACTCAGCTGCGGTTGGTGTCGAGCTCCGCGGACGGCAAGCCGAACCCGGCGTCGTCGATTCTGAAGTTGCGTGGTTCGGAACTGCAGCAGTCCGCGACCGAGTTGTTGATGGACATCGCCGGCCCCGATTCCCTTCCGTACGAGGCAGGGGAGGACATCGAGAGCCCGGGATGGGCACAACGGTCGGTTCCGACGTATCTCAACTACCGCAAGGTGTCGATCTACGGCGGTTCCAACGAAGTGCAACGGCAGATCATCGCGTCGACGATTCTCGGATTGTGAGGTTTAAAACATGGATTTCGAACTGAACGAAGAACAGAAACTCCTCCGTGACACCACGCGCGAGGTGCTCGCGCGTGCGTATGACACCGAGAAGCGCAACAAGATCGTCGCCGAGGAGCCGGGCTGGTCGGCAGAGGTATGGAAGCAGCTGGCCGAGGTGGGTCTGCTCGGATTGAGCTTCTCCGAGGACGACGGCGGAATGGACGCCGGTCCGGTGGAGATCATGGCCGTCATGACCGAGGTCGGCAGGCGCCTTGCACCCGAGCCGATTCTCGACGCCGTGCTGGTGCCCGGTGGACTGATCTCCGACGTCGGTTCGGTCGATCAGCGCAAGCGGGTACTGCCAGGGGTTGCCGAGGGCAGCACGCTGTTGGCCTTCGCGCACAACGAAGCCGGTAGCCGCTGGCCGAACATCGCCGTCAAGGTCACCGCGACCGAGGACGGTGGATCCTTCTCGCTCAGCGGCGTCAAGAATCCGGTGCCCCACGGCTCGAGTGCCGACATCCTCGTCGTCAGCGCGGCGCTGCCCGGCGGTGGCGTCGGTCTGTTCCTGGTCGACGGAGACGCCACGGGTCTCGAGCGAAAGAGCTACCAGACACACGACGGCCAGCGCGCCGCCCAGATTTCGTTCACCGACGTTGCCGCCGAGCCGCTCGGCGAAGGAACGGATGCGACGGCAGCGATCGTCGCTGCGGAGGTCAAGGCACAGGCTGCGTTGTCCGCCGAGGCGGTGGGAGCGATGGAGGAAGCCCTACGGCTCACCACCGACTACCTCAAGCAGCGCAAGCAGTTCGGGGTTCCGCTCGCGAAGTTCCAGGCTTTGACGTTCCGTGCAGCGGACATGTACGTGCTCCTCGAGCTGGCACGCAGTATGGCGCTGTACGCGACGATGAACCTCGCGGACGACGTCGTCGACCCGAAGGTGGCGTCACGGGCGAAGCTGCAGATTTCTCGATCGTCGCGCAAGATCGGGCAGGAAGCGATCCAGCTGCACGGCGGTATCGGCGTGACGGCCGAGTACCCGGTCGGGCATTACGTCAGTCGTCTCGTCGCGATCGAGCACACCCTCGGCGGCGTCGACGAGCACCTGCGAGTGCTCTCGAAGTAGTTCACCAGGCGGCGCATGTGAGCGGAAATACATATTGAGCTATGTATTTCCGCTCACATGCGCGGACCGCCCAGGACGCCGTGACGATCAGATCGGCCATGAATTTCTCCGAAGCAGGCGGAATGATCAGATCCTGCTGCGGGATCAGCGCGGTCGGCCCGAAATCTGGTTCACGGCGACGCGCGCGGTCGTTTGCTTCGGTACTCGGAATTCTCTCGGTGTTCGCTCGTTGTACCCGAACACGTCCTCTCAGGACGCTTGGCTACTGTGAACGAGAAGGACGCGCGATCAGCGTGACCATTGACGGCCGATCGGAAGCGAGATACCGATGAAGGCTCGGACGGCGGAGTACCCGCGGCCGAATCACTGTCTTCTTCATGTCAGTGATACGCACCTCGTGGCACAGGGCGATCTCTACGGCGCGGTGGACAGCAGGGCGAGGCTGAGTCGAATCCTGTCCGATGTGAAGGCTTCGGGTGTTCGCCCCGACGCGCTGGTGTTCACGGGAGATCTGACGGATCGCGGCGAGGCCGGAGCGTACGACGCGTTGCGTGCTCTCGTCGAGCCGGTCGCGGACGCGCTGGGCGCTCGGATCATCTGGGCGATGGGCAACCACGACGATCGAGCCACGTTCCGGGAACGACTGCTCGATCAGGAGCCGTCCACGGGGTCGGTCGATCGCGTGCAGGACATCGACGGATTGCGCGTTGTCACTCTGGATTCGACGGTGCCCGGCCATCATTACGGTGCGCTGTCGGGTGACCAATTGGATTGGCTGGCAGGGGTTCTGGCCGAACCTGCCGAATTCGGTACCATCCTGGCGATGCATCACCCGCCGGTGCCCGCGGTATTGGACCTGGCCGTTCTCGTCGAACTCGTCGATCAGAAGGACCTGGCAAGCGTGCTTCGCGGCACCGATGTGCGCTCGATTCTGGCAGGCCACCTTCACTATTCGACGACGGCGACGTTCGCCGGAATTCCGGTGTCGGTGGCGTCGGCGACCTGCTACACCCAGGATCTGAACGTGCCGCCTGGTGCCATTCGCGGACGCGACGGCGCTCAGGGTTTCAATCTGGTGCACGTCTACGACGACACGGTCGTCCACTCCGTCGTGCCCATCGGCACCTACGACACCGTCGGCGAGTACGTCTCGGGTGACGAGGTGGCGCGGCGACTCGATCAGGCAGGTGTCCGGATCGCCGACAGCACACGGCATTCCCGCATCAGTCTCTAACTCTCCCAGGGTGCGACGATCGGAAAGTACCGATCGAGAAAGTCCGTGACCCGCCTGGTGCGCACTTCGAGGTCCACTTCGGGGAAACTTCCGTCGTTGAGGCAGAAGAAGTCGACCGCCCGCTTGGGGAGCAAATTCTCCATCGCGTGCAGCCCTGCATGCGCTGTGGTGTCGATGTAGGTGACCTTCGCGTCACGCTGCACCACGGCCCGGCCGCTCATCAGCGCGTAATAGTGGTACAGCGAATTGGTGACCGAGATGTTGGTGCTCGCACGGAACACACTTGCTGCGGTGGAAGCGAATTCGTCGGGAAACTCGTTTTCCATCTCCTGCAGGACGCTCTTTCGAAGAGGCGTGGCAGCATGTTCGAGGTGGCGAGTCGTCATGAGCCCGAACCGATCCTGCAGCAGCCGCCGGTTCACCCTGGCCGCGTTCTCGAAGCCGCTTCGGTCGCCGTCGTTGTAACCGAGGCCGATGCGCGTGGTCGCTTCGATGAACATGCTGATTCCGCCGGGGGAGAAGAACATCTGTGGTCCGACGGGGCGGCCGAAGAACATGTCGTCGTTGGAGTAGAGAAAATGTTCGGACAGTCCGGGGATGTGGTGGAGCTGGCTTTCGACAGCCTGCGAATTGTGGGTCGGAAGCACGGAGGTGTCGACGAAGAACGTCTCGCTCGGGACGAACGTCACTCGCGGATCTTCGGCGAGCCAGGACGGCCGATCCGAGTCGGTGGCGACGAAGATGCGGCGGATCCACGGCGCATACATGTGAATCGAACGGAGTGCGTACTTCAGTTCGTCGATCTGCCGGAATCGCGCTGCGGAAGAATCACCCTCGCCGACGACGTAGTTCTGCATCCGTCGCGCTCGTTGCGCCTGGAATTCGGCCGAGGAACCGTCGACCCAGGAGAAGACGATGTCGATGTCGAAGTTGATGTCCGAGGCATGGTCGGCGAACATGTTCTCGATCGTCGGCCAGGTCTTGCCGAAGCGCTCGACGGTGCCGCGTACGGCCTCTTCCGGTCTGATGCTTCGTCGGGTGAGCGAATTCTCCACGGGGAGCTGAATTTCCGTCGGTGATATCGACCACAGCTCGATCTGTACGGCGGTCGATGCGCCGTAGTGCAAGCCGCTCGCCGGCTCGACGCGCGGACGGAACAACCGGAAGATTCGAGCATTCGGCGCGTCCGAGAGCAAGCCGTCGGCCACCAGAACTGCTTTCCCGCGTTTGACGTCGACGGTCTTGCAGTAGAAGGGCTCGCGCTCGCAGGCCTGCACGAGTGCGGTGCGCAGCGCGTCGCGGCAGGAATTGTCGATTGCGACGACGGGGCGTTCGTCGTTGCCTCGCACCAGTAGGTAGGTGATCTCGGCTGCGTCGAGAGCCGCACGGATGAAGAGCAGATCCTCGACCATCGCCTGGTGAGGGGTGGTGGAGGTGATCTCGAGCGCGAATCGCCCGGCGAACGACATGACGTCGGATCGGTCGGTGAGTCTGGCTATCGAACTTGCCGATTCGCCCAGCACCGGGTCGTCGGAATCCTGCTCCGGTGGAACGAGGTAGATCTCGTGGGGCGTCGACGACGAGGTGATGATGATCCTTCCGGAGGTGGCAAGCGAGCCGAGGACCCCCGGAGCGTTCCTCTCAGTGTATAGCCGACCGCACCGGTACGAAGCGCGTGGCAATCAGCAGGCCCGCAGCGACTCCGATGACGTCGAACAGTGCGTCGAGTGCGGAGCCGCTGCGGCCGAGCGGGAGGATTGCTTGCAGAAATTCGGACACGACCGCAAACCCGACGGTCCACCCGGCTGTCGTCCTCACACTGATCGCCGCGAACCGCGAGCTGTACGCGAGTGCGGCGAACAATGTGCCGTGGATGATCTTGTCGCTGTGCTCGAAACCGCTCGGTACTCCCGATGCCGGGGTGAACAGGATGATCAGCGCGGCGACCATCGAAACGGCGAGTGGGAGATAGAACTTCAGCGGCATCGTGGCAGTGTAGGAGTCAGTGACGACGGAGCAATACGACGGTGTCCTTGCGCTCGGCGGGTGTTCCGTCGGGGTCGATACCTGCGCGGGAGCGATCTTCGGCAACAACGGTGGTCCAGTCGCCTGCATCGAACAGCGACGTGATCGCTTCGACGCCGAAGAGCATCTGGGCGTGTTGGTGCTGCGACGCCATGTGATCGTTCGGGCTGTGGCCGACGATCAGCAGGTGCCCGCCCGGTGTCACTGCGGCACCGAATCGGGTGAAGGCAGGGCCCGTCTGGTGCGGCGGGAGTTGGAAGAAGTGCGCGGTGACCAGGTCGTATCGGTTCTCGGGCTCCCAGTCGAGCAGATCGCGGTGCAGCCATTGGATGTCCCGATCGCCCTGAGTCTCGCGTGCGCGCTCGATGGCAACTTCGGAGATGTCGGCGCCGGTGGTGGTCCACCCGTTGTCGGCGAGCCAGCGAGCGTCGCCGCCTTCGCCGCTGCCGATGTCGAGCGCGGTCCCCGGCGTGAGCTTGGAGGCCTCGGCGACGAGAACCGGGTTGGCGTTGCCACTCCAGCGCTGACCCTGCTCGGTGTACAGGTTGTCCCAGAATTTCTGGTCGAACTCGGTCGGTGCGTCGTCGTGTGTGTGCATGGCATCCAGGGTGCCGGGAAACAGCGGATTCCGCAACTATCTTTGCTGTTTTGGCAACCTCGCCCGGTGTGCGCGTAGTCGCCTTCCGCGCCTACTACCCGCACACGGGCGGCGCAGCCGCATATCGTGGCATCCATGACCGAACCTGCACGCGAAGTGCTCACCTGGGAGACATTCGGGACGGCCTCCCGCGAGCTCACCACGGAAATCGTCGAGAGCGGTTTCGTGCCGGACATCGTCATCGCGATCGCCCGCGGCGGCCTGATTCCGGCAGGTGCCATCGCCTACGCGATGGGCGTCAAGGCGTCGGGGACGCTCAATGTCGAGTTCTACAGCGACATCGAGGAGACCCTTCCGGATCCGGTGGTACTCGAACCGCTGCTCGACACCGACGCGATCGTCGGGAAGCGCCTTCTCGTCGTCGACGACGTCGCCGATTCCGGTCGGACGCTCGCGCTCGTCGTCGACCTCCTGAAGAAGCACACCGACGAGGTCAAGTCCGCCGTGATCTACACCAAACCGAGGTCCATCGTCTCGCCGGACTTCTCGTGGCGTGAGACGGACCTGTGGATCAACTTTCCGTGGAGCACGTTGCCGGTGATCACGAGACCATGACTCCATGGGAGTCGCAGTGCACGAATCGAACTCGCGCTTTACACTCCAGTCCATGAGCGGCAATCCGGTGACGAGCTACGACGTCGCAAAACGCGCGGGTGTGTCGCAGTCGACCGTCTCACGTGCACTGCGTGGCGACGTGCGGGTGGTCGTCGAGACGCGGGATCGCATTCGTGAAATTGCCTCCGAAATGGGGTACGTCCCGCACATCATGGCGCGGAGTCTGATCACGCGAAAGTCGTCGAGCATCGCGATCATCAGCGGTGACCTGCGAAACCCGTCGTATCCGACGCTGGTCAACACGCTGCAGTCGGAGTTCGCTCGCGACAACTATCGGGTCCTGCTGATGAGCGATCGCACCGAGGGGGACCACGAGAACGACGTTCTCGCGCTTCGCGGCGGGTTGGTCGACGGTGTCATCTTCAATTCGGCGCGGATCGATTCGCCGATGATCGGCGCTCTGATCGAATGGAACATCCCGGTGGTGGTGCTCACTCGCGACGTCGATGCGCAGGATGCCTCGCGGGTGGATCGGGTGACGTCGGACAACATCGGCGGTGGACGTCTGATCGCCGATCTTCTGGTCGATCTGGGGCACAAGCGAATCGGAGTCGTCGGAGGGCCGCTCGACAATCCGAGTGTGCAGCTTCGTGAGCGGGGATTCCGCGACGGCTTGGCTTCGCACGGCGTCGAACTCGACGAATCTCTCGTGCTGCGGGGCGTCGTCGATCCGAGTACCGGCCTGGACATCGGACGGACGTTGCTCGGAGCCCCCGAACCGCCGACGGCCGTGTTCTGCGCGACGGACTACATGGCGATGGGCATGCTCGACGCTGCCAATCGGTGTGGACGCCGGGTTCCGGAGGATGTGCAGGTGGTGGGCTACAACGACCTGGACATGGCCAGTTGGTCGATGTTCGATCTGACGACGGTGCGTCAGCCGCTCGAGGACATGGCCCGGGCGGCCGCGAAGCGCTTGCTCGCTCGTATCGACGGCGATCGCAGTGCAGCGGTGCATCAGAATTTCGGCGTCACGTTGGTCGAACGAGGCACAACAGCGCCTGTGGCGTAGCAGTTCTCGTGACCGCTGTCACTGCGGCAACCGGCGAAATCTACTGTTTACAGTTGGGTACCGATTCGGCAACAGTGCATCAATACATTCGAAGTCATCAGTAACCGACCAGGCTGAGTACTTCCGCCGGATACGAATCGAGGACTCATGGACATCGGTGTTTTCATCCCGATCGGTAACAATGGCTGGCTCATTTCCAAGAGTGCGCCCCAGTACATGCCGAGCTTCGAGCTCAACAAGGAGATCGTCCAGAAGGCGGAGCAGCACGGGCTCGATTTCGCGCTGTCGATGATCAAGCTCAAGGGATTCGGCGGGGACACCGAATTCTGGGACCACAACCTCGAATCCTTCACTCTCATGGCAGGTCTCGCGGCTGTCACCGAGAGAATCAAGCTCTACGCTTCGACGCCGATTCTGGCGTTGCCGCCCGCCATCGTGGCACGCATGGCCGCGACCATCGACTCGATCGCTCCTGGCCGCTTCGGGGTCAACATCGTAACCGGCTGGGCGCCTGCGGAATACACGCAGATGGGATTGTGGCCGGGCGACGAGCACTTCGGAAACCGCTACCAGCGCGCCGAGGAGTACGTGCGCGTGATGAAGGAACTGTGGGCCGACGGCGTCTGTAACTTCAAGGGCGATTTCTACTCCATGGACGAGTGTGTGCTCTCTCCTCGTCCGACCAACGGCCACATCGACATCGTTGCTGCAGGCCAGAGCGGCAAGGGAATGAAGTTCGCGGCGGAATTCGCGGATTACAACTTCATCATGGGAACGGGCGTCAACACGCCGACGGCACTGGAGCCGACGGTCGAAGCTCTCGGCGAGGCGGTGGAGAAGACCGGACGCGATGTCGGTGCTCTGCCACTGTTCATGGTCATCGCGGACGAGACGGACGAGCTCGCCGCGGCGAAATGGGCCGACTACAACGAGAACGCCGACACCAATGCTCTGGCGTGGATGGCCGATCAGTCCGCCACCGACGTCACGGCCGACGACTCCTCGACGGCACGGACGATCTCGCTTCCCGAAGGCGCGATCAACTTCAACATGGGCACGCTCGTCGGGTCGTACGCGACCATCGCCAAGATGCTCGACGATGTCGCCGCCATCGAGGGGAGCAAGGGAATCATGTTGGTGTTCGACGATTTCGTGCAGGGGATCGAGAACTTCGGCACCCGTATCCAACCGTTGATGGAGTGCCGTTCGGGGCGCGCTGTCGCTGCTGCCTGACCTTCTCGATCACCCCCTCCGACCACGGTCGACGACGGTGCCTTCAGCGCCCGTCGTCGACCGTTCCATTCTGATGAGCCCCGGGAGCCATTCGTGAGCACCACACCCAGGCCGTTGACCGTCGCGCTGGTACAGGCGGGGCAGATGACGGCCGACATCGAGGACAATCTGGCCCGGTTGGAGCAGTGGATCCGTGCGGCCGCCGACGGTGACGAGGCCCCCGATCTCATCGTGCTTCCCGAGTTGATCACCACTCCCTACTTCTGCACGAGCCACGAGTTCGACAGGTCGGGTTGGGCTGCAACCATTCCGGGACCGACCACCGATAGATTCGGGTCGTTGGCCAAGGAACTCGGGTGCGCCATCGCGTTCGGAATGTACGAGCGGACCGCGCACGACGTCTTCCACAACTCGGTGATCGTCGTCGATGCAGGCGGCGAGATCGTCCCGTGGGCGACCGCCGAGGGTGCGCCCGTCGCCGCGTATCGCAAGCTGTCGATTCCCGCGAACTGGGTCGGTGACGTCGACATCGACGAGAAGTACTTCTTCGCCCCTGGCCAGGCGCCCGTTGTCCTGGACATTCTGGGCACCCGCATCGGGTGTGTCATTTGCTACGACCGCAGCTTTCCCGAGTACTGGGCCGTCGCCCGTGCGATGGGGGCCGAGGTCGTGCTCGCGGTGGTGTCCTCGCTCGGTACCCGGGAGGACCTGTTCGTCGCCGAACTGCAAACTCGCGCAATGGAATCTCAGACGTGGGTGCTGGCCGCCAACCGAGGCGGCGTCGAGGAGCTCGACGGCACGACCGTCAGCTATTTCGGACGCTCGTCCGTCATCGATCCCACCGGGAAGGTCGTAGCCGACGCCCGGCCGCACGCGACGGGCGACATCGTGCGCTTCACCATCGACCTCGCCGCGGTGACGGCGACGAGGGCCGCGTTTCCCCTCGGTCGGGATCGACGCGCCGACGTGATGTCCTTGCTGGCGCGTTTGACCGCGGGAACCGAAGCCGTGCAGCCGCGAGCCGGCGCGAGCGTTGCTCTGTGACCGCCGTTACCGGCGTCGACTACCCGGATCTGACCGCTGCTCGGGCGTCGTCGCTGCAGGAGCTGACCGAACGAGCGCAGGCCGACATGGCCGACATTCTCGGTGCGTCGAGATCGGCGCCCGTCGCAGCGTCGCCTGCTGCCGGATCGGAGCCGGGTTCGGGACGCCTCGTTCTTCAGCGTCGGCCCGCAGTGCATTCGAATGTATCCACCGACGTCCTCCCGACGCCCGCCTTCGGGATCGCCGGCCGCAGTCCCTACGAGCTCGGGGTGGGGGAGTTGTTGTCCGCGTATGCGTCCGGCGCACTGACCCCGACTGCGGTGTTGGCCTCGCTGCGGCCCCGCTGGGGCGCTTCAGGGCCTGCCCCGGACGCCATAGTGTCGACGATCGCGGGCACCGAAGAGGCATTCGCCGAGAGCGACCGACGATGGGCCGCCGGCTCCGCGCGGCCCCTGGAAGGGATTCCGTTCGCGGTCAAGGACATCATCGATGTCGCGGGTGCCCGAGTCACCTGTGGCTCGCTGGTCACCGGTGATCGCATCGCGCCATCGGATTCGGTGGTCGTGGCCCGTCTCAGATCGGTCGGGGCAGTTCCGGTGTTCATGTCGGCAACGACCGAGTTCGCCTGCGGTGCTCCACACAATGCGCGCTACGGACCCGTGGCGAACCCGTGGGACGCAACTCGCTGGACCGGCGGATCGTCCACCGGATCGGCGGCGGCGCTCGCCGCCAGGCTCGTTCCGCTCGCCCTCGGCACCGACACCGGCGGGTCGATCCGTGTGCCCAGTGCGCTGTGCAATCTGACGGGCATCAAGCCGACCTACGGACTCGTCCCGCGAACCGGCGTCGCCTCGTTGTCCTGGACGCTCGACCACGTCGGACCGATGGCCCGTTCGGCAGCCGATCTTGCACTGGTCCTGCCCCATGTCAGCGGCCCCGACGGTGTGGACCCGGAAGCGCTGCCCGAGCGCGCCGTGACGACAGCACTGAGCGGCGGACTCACGAGCTCCTTGACCGATGCTCGGATCGGCAGAGCCGGTGGGTGGTTCACCGAACTGTGTGATCGGGGAGTGCTGGCGGCGTTCGACGGCGCGGTGTCGGTGTTCGAGAACGCCGGAGTGTCGATGCCCGAGGTCGGTGTCGGCGACGTTCACCGCATGCACGACGACGTCACTGTGCTGCTGACATGTGAGCTTGCATCCAACCAGGAGCAGAACGCTGAGAAGTTCGCGATGTTCGATACCGGTACTCAGGTACGTATCGCACGCGGGACGGTCCCGAGCGCCGTCGACTACTTACGTTCGGTGCGTCGCCGTGCCGCTGCCCAACAACGTGCGCTGAGCCTGTGGGACGACGCGGGAATCGATTTCCTGCTCACACCGGGAATTGGAGCGACCGCCGCGAGATTGTCGGATGTGACGGTGTCCATCGACGGAGTCAGACTGCCCATGCAGTCCGTCATCGGGCGTAACACGTCGGTGTTCGACTACCTGGGGTTTCCGGCTGTCATGCTCCCTGCCGGCACCCTCGACGGTCTACCGGTCGGTGTTCAACTGGTGGGTCGACCGGGCACCGACATGCTGTGTCTCGATGTAGCGCAACGTTTTCAGGCCATTACTTCACATCACCTACGTGTTCCGGTGGGTTGTGGTGGCGACTAGCGCAGCAGCAGTGCGTTCACCCTGGCATGTGCTCGTCGCGACCAGCGTCGGCGTGGTCGCGGTGTTCGTCAACATCAGCGGGGTCGCCGTCGCGCTGCCGACGATGACGCGCGAGTTGGGTGCCACTGCGTCGCAGGCGAACTGGATTCTGATCAGTTACATGCTCGTCACCACCGCGTTGATTCTCGTGTTCGGGCGTGTTGCCGACATGTTCGGACGACGGCCCGTGTACATCGCGGGTCTCGCCGTCTTCACGGCGGCCACGCTGGCCTGTGCGCTGAGCGGATCGGCGTCGATGCTGATCGCGGCACGCGTCGTGCAGGCGATCGGGGCGGCAGCGATCGTCACCAACACGACCGCGATCTTGACCGACGCCTTTCCGTCACGCATTCTCGGCCGAGGACTCGGATGGAACGCGGCGGTCGCCGCGATCGGTCAGATGGCCGGGCCGGTGGTCGGCGGAGTTGCGACGGCGTGGTGGGGATGGTCCGGGTTGTTCTGGATCTGTATCCCACTCGGGCTCTGTGCGCTCGTCGGATCCTTCGTGGTGGTGCCGCCTCGCGGTGAGAACCCTGCTGCTCGTGAGCCGTTCGACGGAATCGGCGCGTGCTTGTCGACGGCCGCTCTCGTCGCCGCCGTATGTGCGTTGACGCCGGGCATCTTCGGCGAGGGCAGGCCATGGGCACCGTGGGTGTCCGGTGCCACTGCCGTCATGCTGTTCGCTGCATTTCTGATGGTGCAGCACCGCAGGCGATTCCCGCTCGTCGACCTGACATTGTTCGCCGACCGCAGTCGAGCCACTCTCTACGCGGCGGTATTGCTCAATGCCGTCAGTCAGTATGCATTGGTGTTGATGGCATCGCTCTACGTGCAAGCGACGCAGAATTCCGATCCGCTGGCTGCCGGTGTCCTCGTGTTGCCGGCAGCGGTGGGAACCCTTCTCGCAGCGTCGGCTGTCGGATCACTGGTGAACCGGATCGAGCCGAGGCTGTTGTGTGCTTTCGGCATGGCCGCAATCGCGTTCGGCGCGTGCGGGTTCGCGGCGAGCGCCGCGACGGAGTCGAACATGATGGCCATGGGAGGGTCGCTCTTCGTCGTGGGCTTCGGCACCGGCGTGTTCATGACGCCCAGTACCAGCGCTCTGATGTTCGTGGTGTCCGAGCAACGCCGAGGTATTGCCAACGGAGTCAGGTCAGCCCTGCAGAACGTCGGATTTCTGGTGAGCACCGCGCTCGCGCTCGCTGTTGCCACTGCAGGCCTCGATCCCGATTCCAGACGCGCTGCGTACGGCGGAACCTTGACGACGCTCGGTTCCGGTCGGGTGGACGTCTTCGTCGACGGAGTGGTGCACGCCGCGGCGGTTCTGGCGATCGTCGCGGCCATCGGAGCCGTGGTGTGCGCGACGTTGCCACGTCAGTACAAGACACAGGACGATCGAACGAGGCTCGACGACAACCGGTTACCCGAGGAGATCACGCGATGAGAGAACATCAGGACGACGACTACGCGCAGTCCGGCTTCGGTCATGCGCTGACGCCGGGGAATCGGCCCGCACTTCTGCTGGTGGATCCGGTTCGGGCGTACATCGATCCGGAGTGCTCGTTGTATGCGGGTGTCGAGGACAAGGTGGAAGGCATGAAGGTTCTGCTCGCGCGTGCTCGCCGATCCGGGATCCCCGTTTTCGTCACCGAGGTCTCGCTCCGGGCGGACGGTATCGACGGCGGGATCTTCTTTCGCAAGGTCCCGGCATTGAAGGCGTACTTCCCCGGTAGTCCGTTCGCGAAGATCATCGACGGTGTCGAGCCCCTGTCCACCGAGGTGCTGGTGACCAAGCACTATCCGAGCGCGTTCTTCGGTACCGATCTGGCGTCGATGCTCACAGCGTTGCGCGTGGACACCCTGCTCATCGGCGGGTTGTCGACGAGTGGTTGCGTGCGGGCGTCCACTCTCGATGCGATGCAGTACGGATTCGTTCCGATCGTCGTGGAAGATGCTGTTGGAGATCGTGATCCGGCCGTTCACGAGTCGAATCTATTCGACATTCGCCACAAGATGGGCGAAGTCTGGACGCAGGGGCAGGTCGAGAAATATTTGGCAGATCTGCAGTGACGTCGGCATCGCAGAGTATCCGTGACCGGTACGAGAGAGCGCGGGCCGACAACCGAGCGGCCAACAGGCAGGCGCAGCGCCGTGAGGAAAATCGAAGCTTCGAAGTGTACGAAAAGCTGAGGGCAGCGATTCGACTCGGCGAGGTAGGGCGCGGAATGCAACTGCGCGAGCAAGACCTCGGCGCGGCGTTCGCGGCAGGGAGGGCCGCGGTGCGCGGCGCACTCGCGCATCTGGTCGAGGACGGATTGATCGAACGCGGCAGGCGCCGAGGAACAACGGTGATGGACTTCGCCGGAGCCTGCAGGTCGGACGACGGCACCGGATTTCGAATCGCCGGGCATCTCCTGGACGGTTCCGATATCGACGAGGAGTCGAGCTGGTGCAGGCGACGCACTCTGTCGAGTGCAC
This sequence comes from Rhodococcus sp. (in: high G+C Gram-positive bacteria), assembly GCF_023264675.1. Taxonomy (GTDB): domain Bacteria; phylum Actinomycetota; class Actinomycetes; order Mycobacteriales; family Mycobacteriaceae; genus Rhodococcoides. The sequence continues at coordinate 41,867 of NZ_JAHFVG010000037.1, read as the reverse complement.
CGATGGCGGTGGATCCGGTTACGACATCGGTCTTCGGTGGATGCTCGGTGCTGATCGTCACCGAGAGTGTCGTCGAGATCGAAACCAGAACAGTCGAATTGATCACGGAGTACCGACGTGAGCCTGCGCGCTCGGCGGCGACACGGCATTCCCGGGCGCTGTACGCGGCGGTGTTCGGTGCAGGCCAGGTCTCGGACTTCGGCGAACTGCCGACTTCGAGCGAACGTCACTGCGACATCGTCTCCTACGCAACCCTTGCGGACGGGGATCTCGCGGCAGCCCTCGGAATCGACAGCGGAGCCGCGGTACTGATCCAGGAGACGACGACGCGAGGACCCGACGGGGATGTGCAGTCCCTGGCCATCTCGCGCAGGCCCGGCATGTGTTCGGCCCGTGTGACACTCGCGGGAGGCGATCGTAATGGACTGCCCAGCAGAACTATTGGTTGATGCATGACTCGGTAACGCAAAAGCAACCTGTGAACCGGTCTTGTAACCCTGCCCCGGTTGATTACCTCCTGACCAGGCAATACATTCGAAGTCATCGAACAGTGGCAGCCAGCGCCGGCGCCGCGACTCTTTCCCGGTTTTCACGACGGACCGACATTCTCGGCACCGATCGTTCATTCTCACGAATCCTCCCGAGGAGTACAGAACCACATGCGACATTCCCTCCCGTCCCGCGCCTTCGGTGTCGCGCTCGCCGGAACACTGTCCGCGCTTCTGCTCGCATCGTGCAGCACGGCAAGTTCGAGCGCCGTCGACGCATCCGACGAAGACATCGCCGCTGGTGTCACCTATGCGACCGAGCAGTTGGCCAAGTATGAATCCGATCCCCAATTCACCCTCGATGCACCGGCATTCGACATGAAGACGATCGCCGGAAAGACAATCTTCGCGATCCCGACCAGCAGTGCAAACCCGTACAACGTCGCGGTGGACGACGAATCCAAGCTCGTTGCCGAGCGCTACGGCGCCACATGGGTCGAATACACCAATCAGGGCCAGCCTGCGCAGTGGACGTCGGGAGTCGAGCAGGCGATCAACCAGAAGGCCGACCTGATCGTTCTGTCGCAGGGAATCGACGCCACGCTGATTGCGCCGTCGTTGCAGAAGGCGAAGGCGGCTGGAATCCCGATCCTGCTGACCCACACTCTGCTTCGCGGCGAACCGGTCGATCCGGCGATCACCGACCTGATCTCGGCCTACACCGATGCGCCGTTGTCCGAGGCGAACAGGCTCACCGTCGACTGGATGATCAAGCAGACCGAGGGCAAAGGCAACGCGCTGATCATCACCTCGAACGAAGTGCCTCCCGCCGAGGCTGAGGTTGCGGCGATGCAGGACGAACTGGGCAAGTACTGTCCCGCCTGTACTGCCAAGGTCGTAAACGTCCCGGTGGCCGATTGGGCCACCAAGATCCAGACCGAGGTGCAATCCGCGCTGACCTCCGATCCGTCGATCGACTTCATTCTGCCCATCTACGATTCGATGTCGCTGTATGCGCAATCGGGCATCGTGGCGGCGGGTAAGAAGGGTTCGGTCGAGATCTCCTCGGTCAACGGCACTCCGGCCGTGCTGAAGATTCAGCAGGACGACGGAATCGTCACGATGAACGTCGGCGAGTCGATCCCCTGGCTTGCCTGGGCCACGATGGATCAGGCAGGGCGTCTGCTCACCGGAACGGAGCCCGTCGCCGAGGGAGCTCAAGCAACACCCCTCAAGCTCATCACCGCGGACAACATCGACCAGACCGGCACACCTCCCGCTCCGGACAAGGGCTACGGCACCGCGTACGTCGAGGGTTATGAAAAGCTCTGGGGCACTCCGTGATCTCGCCGGATCCGATCGTCAACATCGTGGGCCTGTCCAAGACCTTCGGTGTCAGCCGAGTACTGTCCGACGTGGGCTTGACAGTGCACGCCGGCGAAGTTCACGGTCTGCTCGGTGAGAACGGTTCGGGGAAGTCGACACTGATCAAGGTGCTCGCCGGATTTCATGCACCCGATCCAGGTGCAAGTCTGCAGATCCGGGGGCGCGATGCCGCGCTCCCGGTGCCGGCAGGCAAGTTCCGCGACTACGGCATCACGTTCGTTCATCAGGACCTCGCACTCGTTCCGGATCTGTCGGTGGTCGAGAATCTTCGCGTCGGTTCCGTCGTTGCCGGGTCCAAGCCGTGGATCTCGTGGCGCCGGGAAACTCGATCTGCACGAGCGTTGTTCGACCGGTACGGGGTCGACATCGATCCGTCGGCTCTGGTCTCGACGCTGAGTGCGACTCAGCGAGCGCTCGTTGCGATCATGCGTGCCGTCGAAGAACTCGGTGAGAACCGAACACTCCTGGTGCTCGACGAACCGACAGTGTTTCTGCCGCGGGAGGGAACGGACCTACTGTTCGAGGTGGTGCGCGGCATCGTTGCCGACAAGAGGGCTGCTGTTCTGCTGGTCTCGCACGATCTCGACGAGGTCCTGGCGCACACGGACCGGATCACGATCCTGCGCGACGGTATCTCTCGCGGAACGCACCGAACCTCGACTCTCGATGCGTCGTCCTTGATCTCACTCATCGTGGGTCGTGAGTTGGCCGAGGAGGCTGCGTCTCATCACGCTCCGGAGGTGGAGAAGGCAGGCCCCTCGGCTGCCGTCGTGACGGACCTGTGCTCGCAGTCGGTGAGGACGGCAACGTTCACTGTCCGACAAGGCGAAATCCTCGGACTCACGGGAATCGCGGGATCGGGGTACGACAACGTACTTCCCGCGATGTACGGGGCCGCCGAGTCGGCCACCGGGTCGATGACGCTCGGCCAAGTGACTGTTCCGTTGAACACGCTCCGGCCGATCGACGCCCTGACCGGCGGTGTGGTGTACGTACCTCCTGATCGACGTGTGCTCGGCGGAGTGCCCGAGCTGACCGTGGAGGAGAACGTGACTCTTCCGGTCCTCGGCAAGGGCTTACGGGCACTGCCGTTCTCGACGGGTAACGGGCCGATTCGAAAGATGCGCCTGCTGCGCAAGGCCGACGAGCTCGCCAGAACCTACGACGTGCGCCCCGCCGACGCCTCCGCGGCGTTCGGCTCGCTGAGCGGTGGCAACCAGCAGAAGGCAGTGCTCGGCAAGTGGTTGCAGACCGAGCCGTCGCTCGTGCTGCTCGCCGAACCGACCCAGGGTGTCGATGTGGGTGCGCGCGCGAACATCTTCGACATCCTGCGCACGACGGCGGCATCGGGGGCCGGTGTCGTCATCGCGACGACCGACTACGAGCAGCTTTCCGCGGTGTGCGATCGAGTACTGGTGTTCTCGCGGGGAGAGATCGTCGCCGAACTCCGCGGGGCGCGTGTGAACAAGAACGAGATCTCCGACATGGTCCTTGGCTTGAACCACCGGGAAGTGAGTGCGTGATGGACACTGCTGCAACGGACGTCGCATTGGATGCGGCTCCGACACTGAAGAAGAAACCCGCCGAGGCGCTCGCGCGTGTGCGAGCACCGCGCAGGCTCGGTGGCCTGGTGGAGCGCTATGCGCTTGTCGGCGCGCTCGTGGGAGTAGTGGTGTTGTTCAGCCTGCTTCGGCCGCTGACCTATCCGACGCCGGGCAATCTGCAGAACGTCCTCGGCTCGCAAGCAGTGCTGCTGATTCTTGCGGTCGGCTTGATCGTTCCGCTGACCGCCGGTGAGTTCGATCTGTCCATCGCCTCGACGATGTCGCTGTCCGCGATGACGGTTGCGGTCTTGAACGTGCAGAAGGACTGGTCGTTGCTCTCGGCCATCGGCGTGGCATTGGTGGCAGCGCTCGTGGTCGGCGCCGTGAATGCGTTCTGTGTGGTGGTGATGCGGATCGACTCGTTCATCGTCACACTCGGCAGCGGCACCATCGTCCTCGGCGCGATTCAGTGGATGTCGGATTCGACGTCCGTGACCGGCGTCGATTCCGCCCTGGTCGACGCCACCGTCGCAACGAGAGTGTTCGGTCTGCCGTTGCAGTTCTTCTACGCCCTTGCTCTCACTCTCGTCGTCGCGGTGGTCTTCCAGTTCACCCCGATCGGTCGACGCTTGCTGTTCGTCGGACGCGGCAGGCAGGTGGCGCATCTCAGCGGTCTGCGCGTGGATCGGCTCCGGACCGGTGCATTCCTGACGTCGGCGCTCGTGGCGGCGGTTGCCGGAGTCATCTACGCAGGCATGTTGGGAGGCGCCGATCCGTCCTCGGGGCAGTCGTTCATGCTGCCCGCTTTCGCGGCGGCATTCCTCGGAGCAACCGCGATCGTCCCCGGGCGATTCAACGCAATCGGCACACTGGTCGCGGTGTACTTCCTCGTCGCGGGCGTCGTCGGCTTGCAGATGCTCGGTGTGCCGAACTTCGTGCAGCAGTTGTTCTATGGCGGCGCACTCATCGTCGCGGTCGCGCTGTCGGCACTGGTTCGGCGACGGGCGTCGTAGCTCGAAGGTTCATACTCGAACACATGGATTCCACCGGATTGCTGACCGAACTCGTTTCACTGCGCTCGGTCTCCGGTGACCCGGGTCCGCAGCGCACCATGATGGATACCGTCGTGTCGATCGTTCGTTCGCGAATCCCGCACATCGACGTCGTGGGGGAGCAGGACGGTGCCCACCCGTGGCTGCTCGTGACCAACGACGCCCCGTCAACCGCGCCGAGGCTCATGTTCGCCTGCCACGTCGACACGGTGCCGATCGGGGAACTGGCGAACTGGGAGTTCGACCCGTTCGCGGCATCCATCGAGAACGGCCTGTTGCTCGGCCGCGGTACGTCGGACATGAAAGCAGGTCTTGTGGCGGCGACGGCTGCTGTGATCGAGGCGATGGACATGGGGAGACCGGTTGCTTTGCTGCTCACGAGCGACGAGGAGATCGGTTCGCTCGGAGCGGCTGCTGCGCGACACGCTGTCGCCGAGTCCGTCGTCGGAGCAGTGATCGTGCCGGAGGCAACGGGGAATCGGATCCATCCCGGTCACCGGGGCGCCCTGTGGCTCGACGTATCGACGAAAGGCATTGCTGCTCACGGAAGCACACCGTCGAAGGGCGAAAGCGCGATCATGAAGCTCGTCGACGTCCTTGCGCGGGCCAGGACAGAGCTTCCCCTCGGCACCCATCCCTTCTTGGGCGACGAAACATTCAACGTCGGAACGATCGACGGCGGTTCGGCGCCGAACATCGTTCCTGACGCCGCACACGTGGTCGTCGATCATCGGACCGTCGGTGACGGTGCGAATCTCGCTGCGTGGTGGCGCGAGCAGCCTGAGGTGGATCGTGTCGAGGCCCGAATCGACCTGCCGGGTGTCACCACACCACGTGACGCGGCGTGGATTTCCGGTTTGGCGCCATCGGTCTCCGGCGATCCCGTCACCTATTTCACCGACGCATCGATCATCGCCGACGCTGCTCCTGGCGCTCCCGTCGTCGTGTGGGGGCCCGGAACGCCCGCATTGATGCACGCCGCCAACGAGAGCGCTTCGCTCACCGAAGTCGATCAGGCGATCATCGCTTACACGGATGCCGTTCGTGCGTGGCCTGCGGTCGATTGACGAACTATCAGTTCAGGTCGAAGGGCGATGTGTGCCGTACCGGAGTCGTCGCTGTTCATGGCCTGATCGAGTAGGCGAGCCGCCTCGATCGCGATTCTTTCCTGCGGCTGCCGCACGGTGGTCAGCGGAGGATTGCTCAGCGCGGAGAACGGGATGTCGTCGAATCCTGTGACCATGACATCGCGGGGGACGGACAGTCCGAGGCTCTGGCACGACTGTAAGACGCCGAGAGCGATCAGGTCGTCGGCGCACACGACGGCATCGGGCCGAAGATCGTTCGTCAACATGGTGCGTGACGACTCACGGCCCCACTCGATGGAATAGTCACCCAGCAGTGTCCACTCGGTTCGGGTTTCGATGCCCACCCGCTGCGCGTGGCGAAAGAACCCTGCCCGTCGCAGTTCGGTCGAGGAGTTGGTCAGCTCGGAGCTGATGAAGGCCGCGCTGCGAACGCCCTGCGCAGCAAGATGATCCATCACCAGCGACTGCGCTGCGTCGTCGTCGACACCGACCCAGTCCGTGTGCGTGTCGAGCGCGAATCTGTCGAGCTGGACGACGGGCAGCGCCTTCGCACTCACGCGGACTGCCTCGGCCGAACGCTCACCATGGCACGGGCTGATGATGATTCCGTCGACTTGGCGTGAGACCAGGCTGCGAAGTCGCTGGGCCTCGACGGCGGGATCCGATCGGGAGTCGCACAGGAACAGCTGGAGTCCGCGTTGAGACAGGACGTGCTCGACGTTGACCACGAGCGAGGTGAAAAACGGGTTGGCGATGCTCGGCACCACCATGCCGACAGTGTCGGTGCGGTTCCGTCGAAGGGAGCTGGCGATGATGTTCCCGGAGTAACCAAGCTCGTCGGCGGCCTGACGAATGGTTGCGGCGAGCTCGCCGGACACGGGGCGTGAGCCGGACAGCGCCCTCGACACCGTCGCCGTCGATACGCCCGCACGCTCCGCAACGTCCCGAATTGTCGCCTTGCGCATTCGTCTCCTACAGCTTCTCGGTGAGGCCTAGAGGTTATCGAACCGAACGGTTCTTGTGCCTCGATGTAACACAGTAGAGGTAATCGTTTACACAAACGACTTAACGAATCCTTGACACAACCGGGTGCTGATCGCTTACGGTGCATATACGCAAGGCAATCGATTACATCCAGTCCGGCGGAACCCGGTTCGCGGGCCGCCTGTTCGCTGCATTCGAGGAGTAATTCGTGACCGCTTCAACGCTGGGAGTCTTCCCGGCCAAGCCATCGGCACTCGCCGAGATGTTCGACGGCTCTCCCTCGCTCATCGGAGCGATCCACCTGCCCGCCCTTCCTGGCAGTCCGCATTACAAGGGACAGCCCGTCGCCGAGATCGCGGCGTTCGCGGTGGAGGAGGCTCACGCATACATCGGCAACGGATTCGACGGCGTGATCGTCGAGAATCACTGGGACATACCCTTTCTGAAGCCGGGCGAGCACGGCTACGAAACCGCGGCCAGCATGGGCGTCATCACGGCAGCCGTGGTCGCGGACTTCGGTAAGCGAGTCGGCGTCAGCATCCTGTCCAATGCAGGTGAGTGCGGAGTCGCTGCTGCGTGGGCTGCGGGGGCGAGTTTCGTCCGCGTCAACCAGTGGGCGAACGCCTACATCGCGAACGAGGGATTCATCGAAGGCCAGGCAGCCAAGACGACGCGCTTTCGTCATCGTATCGGTGCGGACCCGGTCCGGATCTTCGCCGACGTGCACGTCAAACACGGTGCGCACGCCATCGTTGCCGACCGCACGATCGCCGAACAGACCGAGGATGCAGAATTCTTCGACGCCGATGTCCTGATTGCCACCGGTTCGCGTACGGGAGACGCCGCGTCCGTCGACGAGGTGTCGGTCATCAAGAGCAACACGGTTCTGCCGGTGATCATCGGTTCCGGAATTACCGCCGACAATGTCGCACCGCTGATGAAGGAGTGCGACGGCGCGATCATCGCATCCTCGGTCAAGGACAACGGGCGCTGGTGGGGCCGTGTTGCTGCCGACAAGGTACGCGCGGTCTCGCGCGCGGTGGGGAAGTAGCAACGTCATGATCGTATTCCTTGGATACGCCAACAACGATGTGACGGTGCATGTTCCACATGTGCCGGTTCTGGGGGAACGTGTCCAGGCAACCTCCGTCTCGATGATCGATGGTGGAATGAACGCCAACGCCGCCGTCTCGGCGGCCAGAATGGGCGCTCGCGTCGTATTCGCAGGCGCCGTCGGACCTGAAGCCAGGTCCGCCGAATTCCTGGCGAATCTGGAACTCGACGGAGTGGACACGAGTTGGGCACCGCGTGATTCCTTTCTGTCGACGGCGGTCGTTCTCATCGCCGAAGGTGGAGACCGGTCGATCATCAGCCAGGACGACCCCAACGACGCGGTTCGGATTTCCCAGGTGCTCGACAGGCTCGCCACGTCCGGTGGAGGTCGGTTGTTCGTCGACGGATACCGGGCGACCATGATGCCGTCGTCGATGCCCGAGAACTGCTCTCTCGCAATCGACCTCGATGGCTGTGTGGATGTGGATGCGGCGCTGCGTGTGTTCGCGCTCGCGGATCACGTCATCGTCGGCCGCGCGCTGTGGGAAGGCACGTTCGGAATCGAGTTGGAACGCTGGTCGACCATGGCCGCCGAACACAACACACATCTCGTCGTCACCGACGGTGAGCGTGGGTGGACACTCGTCACCCCGGATGGCGTCGTGACCTCGCAGCCGGCCGTAGCGGTCGAGGTCGTCGACGCCGTGGGAGCGGGCGACTGCTTCTGCGGCACCTACATCGCCTTCGTCGACGCAGGCAGAACACCCCGAGAATCTGCTCGGCTCGCCGGTGCGTCCGCAGCTCTCGCCTGTGCCACCGCAGGACCGCGCGGGTGCCCGAGTCTCACCGAACTCACCCGCTTCGCCGATTCGCTCACTACCCTCGATCTTCAGGAGATCCCATGATGAAACGCGCACTTCCCCTTGCCCTCGGCGCCGCACTCGCACTGACGATGGCCGCCTGCGATTCGGCCTCCACCAGCGACAACACCTCGGCATCCGGCGCGGCCCCGTCGATCCCCGAGCCCGCACGCGTAGCCGAATCCTGTGAAGGCAAGAACGGCACGCTCAAGGTCGGCCTCGTGACGATCAATTTGCAAGCGCTGTTCTTCAATCAGATGAACACGGCCGCACAGAAGGTTGCCGATCAGGCCGGAGTCGACCTCCAGATCATCAGCGGCAACGATGATTCGGTCACCCAGGCCAATGCATTCGACAACCTCATCGCCTCCGGAGTCGATGCGATCATCGTCGATGCCATCGATACCGACGGCATCAAACCGTCCATCGTCAAAGCCGACGCCGCAGGCATACCCGTCGTGGCGTTCGACGCGACCGTCGACGATCCAGCGGTCTCCACCCAGGTAGGTACCGCAAACGAACAAGGCGGTGTACAGATCGGTGAAACGCTCGCAGGCATCGCCGACAACACCGGCACCGTCGGAATCGTCGGCGCGCTCAACAGCACCATTCAGCTCGAACGTCAGAAAGGCTTCACCGACACGGTCTCCGATGCGGGTATGACCGTCGGAACAGTCGTCGATGGCCGGAACATTCAGGAGAACGCACAGACTGCAGCCGAGAACCTGCTGACCGGCAACCCGGACATGAAGTACGTGTACGCCACCGGTGAGCCTGCGCTGATCGGACTCGTTGCGGCCGTGAACAGTCAGAGTGCGCAGGATCGTGTGCAGGCCGTCGGGTGGGACCTGTCCGACCAAGCCGTCAGTGCATTGAATGCAGGATGGCTGAAGGGCGTCGTACAGCAGAACACTTTCGACTTCGGCTACGAAGCCATGAACGCCGCGATCGACCTCGCCTGCGGCCGTACCGCACCGGCCGACATCCCGGTTCCCACGCAGATCGTTACTCCGGACAACGTCGACGACTACCTCTACTACCTGGAGAAGTGACTCATGGCACCTCCAACGCAGCAGCTTCCGCTACCGCTGATAGAGCTGTCCGGAATCACTAAATCGTACGGCCCGGTGAAGTCCCTTCGCGGAGTCGATCTTCGACTTGCGCAGGGCGAAGTGCTCGGAGTCGTCGGCGACAACGGCGCAGGCAAATCGACGTTGATGAAGATCCTTGCCGGTGCCGTCCAACACGACGGCGGTGAGATGCGCGTCAACGGTGAGCCCGTCCGCTTCTCGACGCCCTTGGACGCGCAGCAGAAGAAGATCGGAATCGTCTATCAGGATCTCGCTCTGTGCGACACCCTCGACGTGGCGAGCAATCTTTTCCTCGGTCGCGAGCCCCGGAGGGGACCGTTCCTCGATCGTCACGGAATGCACGAGCAAGCGGCGAAAATCCTCGCAGATCTGCACGTGAAGGTGAAGTCGACGCACCAGGAGATCGGCCAGCTCTCGGGAGGGCAGCGGCAGACCGTTGCCATCGCACGGGCAGTGTCGTTCCGCCCGGACGTCCTCATCCTGGACGAACCGACTGCCGCGCTTGCGGTTGCCGAGGTCGAGTCCGTGCTGAAGCTGATCACCGATGTCGCAGCCCAAGGGGTCGGCGTCATTCTGGTGACTCACCGTCTGCAGGACTTGTTCCGCGTGTGCGACCGCATCACGGTCATGTACGAGGGGGAGAGCGTCGACGATGTCCCCATCGGGGAACTGAACATCGAATCGCTCGTAGCGCTGATCACCCGAACACCAGTCACGCCGGGAGGCGCCCGATGATCACACTCGACAAGAACGCGCAGCCGTCGATCGCGACACTGGCGGCGCGTCCGACTCTGTGGCAATCGGTCAACAAGCCGACCGTGGCCATGCTTGCCGTGACCGTGGCGGTAGCGCTGGTGTTCTCGGTGACGACGTCGTCGTTCCTCACCTTCACCAACATCTCGAACCTCGCAACCCAAATCGCTCCGGTGCTCATCATTGCCGTCGCGATGACCTTCGTGATCACCACGGGGCAGATCGACCTCTCGGTCGGGGCAACGGTTGCATTCGTGGCCGCGATGAGCGCCGAACTGATCCAGGCAGGCGTCGATTCATCCGTGGTGTTCGTCGCAGCACCGTTGATGGGCGCGGCGTGGGGGCTCGTCAACGGTTGGCTCGCGGCATATCAGGGCATTCCGCCGTTCATCGTCACGCTGGCGACGCTGTCGATCATTCGCGGTATCGCGCTGTACCGCACCGAGGGATTCTCGGTGCCGATCACGCCGGGGACGTCGTTCGCCAAGCTCGGAACGGCGTCGTGGTTGGGATTTTCGGCCAGTGCGTGGATCGCGCTCGTCGTGGTGATCGTCGGGGCGATCGCCCTGAACCGCACCAGGTTCGGCCGCTATGTGACGGGGATCGGCTCCAACGTCGAGTCTGTTCGTCGCTCGGGAGTGAACACTCGTCGGGTCTTGATGATGACGCTGGTGTTCACCGGACTCGCCGCAGGTATCGCAGGTCTGCTCATCGCAGCACGACTCGGATCCGGATCGGCCAACTCGGCCAATGGTTTCGAACTCACGGTGATCACCGCGGTGGTGCTCGGTGGTACCAACCTGTTCGGAGGCAGGGGAACGGTGGTCGGCACTGTCATCGGCGCAGTACTGACCGGCATCATCGCCAACGGCCTCACACTGCTCGGGGTCAGCCCGTTCCTGACGCCGATCATCACCGGAATCGTTCTGCTCGTGGCGATCTGGATCAACATGCGTGGTCACTCACTGGCTTCGCTGTGGAAGCATCTACAGAGCGCGCCGGGTCGACAATGATCGTCGAAACCGTGACAGGCCCGATCGACTCCTCCGACCTGGGCCTGGTGCTTCCGCACGAGCATTTACACAACGACGCCTCGGTTGCGTACTCGGAATCCGGAGATCCTGTGGTCGCCGAAGCTCTGAGGGCGCCCGTACGGGCCGAGGACGCATGGTTGTTGCACGACAATCCGTATCACAGCATCGACAACTGCGGCGTGGACGATGCCGCGGCCGTGCTGGACGAACTGGCACTGTTCGCCCAGCACGGAGGGACCACCATCGTCGACCTCACCCCACCGGGAATCGGGCGGATGCCCGAGACATTGGCCGAGTACTCGCGTGCGTCGGGAGTCCGCGTCGTCATGGGCTCAGGGTGGTACCTCGAATCGACACATCCCGCAGAAGTCTCCGAGCTCGGTGTCGACATGCTGGCAGCCTCGTTGGTCGACGAATTTTCGGCCGAGCACTGTCCGAGGCCAGGCGTCATCGGTGAGATCGGCGTGTCACCGTCGTTCTCCAAGGGCGAGGCCAAAGCGCTTCGCGCTGCGTGCGTCGCGCAGCGCGAGGTGAATGTCCCGCTGTTCGTGCATCTTCCGGGTTGGCAACGGTTCGGCCACGACGTACTCGATATCGTCGTCGACGAGATGGGTGTCGACCCACGCTGCGTCGTGCTGTGCCACATGGACCCGTCGGGCAACGATCCCGACTATCAGTGCGCGTTGGCCGACCGCGGTGTCTTTCTCGAGTTCGACATGATCGGAATGCCGTTCGAATTCCCGGGCGAGGGCCAGTCGCCACACCCCGCCGAGACCGCGCTGGCAGTCACCGGGCTCGTCGGTGGCGGCTACCGGAAGCAGCTTCTGCTCAGCCACGATCTGTTCCTCAAATCGATGCTCCGCAAATATGGTGGCAATGGCCTGTCCTACGTCCCCGTATCTTTCGCTGCACGACTCGTGCGTAGCGGACTCGACCCAGCACACGTCTCCTCGCTGATGCGCGAGAACCCGAGGTCGCTCTTCGAGCAGGCCGGAAAAGGATAGAAGATTCATGGGTAAGAAAGTTCTGATCGCAGGCGAGAGCTGGATGACCACATCCACACATGTCAAAGGCGTCGACGAGTTCACGGTGCATTCGTACGTCGAGGGTGTCGGACCGCTGAAGGACGCGCTGACGTCGAGGGGACACGAGGTAGTGCACATGCCGGCCCATCTCGTACCGACGCAATTTCCGGGCTCGCGCGAGGCACTCGATCAGTTCGACGTCGTGGTCCTTTCGGACATCGGAGCGAACTCGATCCAATTGGCCCCGGGCGTCTTCGATCGATTCCAGGCAGGCGAGGATCGCCTCGTTGCCCTGCGTGACTGGGTCGCCGGCGGCGGGGCGCTGATGATGATCGGTGGCTATCTGTCGTTTTCGGGATTTCAAGCACGCGGGGCGTTCCGTCAGACGGCGCTCGCCGACGCCCTTCCGGTGACGATGCTGCCCGAGGACGACCGCGTCGAGACGCCAGGGGGCATGGTTCCGGCGGTGGTCGATTCCGAACACGCTGCACTCGGCGGAAGCGGACGTGAGTGGCCGGCACTGCTGGGGTACAACCGCGTCGTCGCCAAGAGCGGGACGAGTGTGCCAGCGACGATCAACGGTGACCCGCTCGTGGTCGCCGGTTCGTACGGCGAGGGGCGTTCGGTGGTGTTCACCTCCGACTGCTCGCCGCACTGGGCCCCGCCCGAGTTCTGCGAGCAGTGGCCTGGCTACACCGATCTGTTCGACGGCTTGATCACCTGGGTGTCCGGGAAATGACTCGGTCTGCCGCGCTCGTCGACCGGCAGCAGGGCCCTCTGACGGTATCGGCGAACGTCGGGTTCATCGCGCGATCCACCGAAGGTACGCTGCCCGACAACCATTTTCGTGCCTACCTCGTCATCGAGGAGGCGTTCGTGCTGACCGCCGTACGCGTTCTCGGCCTCGTTGTCGCGGAATCCGAGTCGCTCGACGACGCACTCGACCATGTCACCTCAATGTCGAATCTGGTCGGAGAGCAGCGCGAGTACTTCGCAGAATTGAGAGAGAAGTTTCCGTACGACGGAGACGTCGAGTCGTTGGTCGCTCGTTCCTCGGCGCTCTCGAACTACGCGTTGACACTCGCACGCACGCACGGGCGCTCGGCCGCGTTGGTAGGAATGTTCGCCGCCGAGACGCTCTATCTCGCCTGGTGCCGTGCAGCGATGATGGTCGACGCGACGCGTGAAGCGGCACTTCAGGACTGGATCGAAATGCATACCAGGCCCGCATTCGTCGCGCAGGTGGAAGCGCTGGCCAAGGAGATCGATGCCATGCCGAAATCGATCTCGGACGAGGTGCTCGACGAGTGGTTCGTCGGGATGTTGGACGCCGAGAATTCCTTCCACGACGCGGCCTCACCCTAGCGATACGGGGAGTGCACCACGGTGCACTTCCCCGCACGCCGGTCAACGCTTACTGCACGTCGATGAGAACCTTTCCGACGACTCCGTTTTCGACGGCATCGTGGGCAGCGGCGGTGTCGGCCAGCGCGAACCGGTGCAGTGGCAGACCGGCATCCTCGCCGACTTCGAGCACTCCGGCGCGTGCGGCCGCGTTGACGTCCTCGGCGGCGTTGTTCAAGGCGTCGGAGCCGACGGTGTAGAGCAGCACGAATTGGTAGCGCGCGTTCGTCATCATGTTCGGCCGCACGTCGAGGCTGATCGTGTCGCCGCCGTTGTTCGCGTAGATCGCGATCGACGCGCGTGCCCCGACGACTGCCGCGTCGAGGGCGGCGTTCTGGGCCGGCGCTACCTCGACGACGAGATCCACCCCGTCGGGCGCGATTTCCCGGATCGCCTCGGCGGCGTCTTCGGTTTTGTAGTTCACGACATGGTGGGCGCCGGCGGCGGTGGCCAGTGCAGCCTTCTCGGGACCGCTCACGGTCGTCACGACGGTTGCTCCCGACCATCGAGCGAGCTGGATCGCCGCATGCCCGACGGCACCGGCGCCTCCGGCCACGAGCACCGTCTTGCCTTCCAGGGCGCCGGGAGCCAGCCGTGACGGTCCGTCCTCGGACACGGTGAGGGCGCGGTGAGCTGTCATTGCGGGTACACCCAGGCTGGCGCCGACGTCGAAGCTGACGTTCTCGGGTAGCCGGACGACATGTTCGGCGAGGACGACCGTGTATTCCTGCGCCGTTCCGCTGATGCGCTGGTACTGGGAGAGGTACAGCCAGACTCGGTCTCCGACGGCGAGGCCTTCGACTCCCGGGCCTGCGGCGTCGATGATTCCGGCGCCGTCCTGGTTGGGAGATACCTCGTCGAAGGCGAGTTCACCGGTTGCGCCGGTGCGGTTCTTCCAGTCTGTCGGGTTGACGCCGGAGACGAGGACCTTGACCCGGACTTCCCCGGGGCCTGGCTCGGTGATGTCGCGTTCCACCAGTTCGAGTACGGAGCTGTCGCCGGGCCGGGAGTATCTGATTGCCTTCATGAGTGGTTCAACGGGATCGAATAGGGTGGAAATTCCATAGTGGGCTCCGCCCCCGTGTGCGCGTAGTCGGGAGCGACACCTACTACGCACACACGGGCGGCGTCAGCCGCAGAGAGGATCACCACGATGAATCACGCTGAGGTACTGGTCGACGGTTTCGACCGCATCAAGGGCGTCGTGCACGACACCCTCGACGACATCGCCCCCGATGCGCTGACCTACAGGGTGGACGGGGAGGCGAACACCATCGCCTGGCTCGTCTGGCATCTCACTCGAGTGCAGGACGATCACGTCGCGGGAGTCGCCGGTAGCGAGCAGGTGTGGACGGCCGACGGGTGGAACACCCGTTTCGGTCTACCGTTCGACGACGGTGCCATCGGCTACGGGCAGAACTCGGACGACGTTGCCGCAGTGACCAGTGGCGCGGACCTGCTTCGTGGCTACTACGACGCCGTCCACGCCAGAACCGTCGCCTACGTCGAATCCCTTGAAGCCGAGGACCTCGATCGTGTGGTCGACGAGAACTGGAATCCTCCGGTGACGCTCGGTGTTCGGCTGATCTCGGTGCTGTCCGACGATCTCCAGCACGCAGGTCAGGCAGCGTACGTTCGTGGTGTGTTTGACAGAACCTGACTTCAGGCGTAGTGCTTCCGCAGGTTCGCGAGTGTCTTGGCGATGTTGCGACGCTGGAACTGAGGGAACGTCTTACCGCTGGTGACGATCTTGTCGAAGATCAGTGCCGCGGCATCGGGCCATTTTCGGCGATCGTCGGTCCAGGTCTCGGTCACCTTGGTGCCGCCGGGTACGGTCTCGAAGTCGTAGCGCCAGGTGGCGTTCGGTGCCTTCAGGCTCGGGGACTTGACGCCGATCGCGTGAACCCGGAATTCGAAGGCGGACCCCGGATCGGCGACGGTCACGGTGCAGCGGGTGACCCACTTCGCGCGGCCCCGCTTGTTCCGTCCGTCGAAAACCATGCCGACGTACGCGGACTCGCGGGGTTCCTCGACCACCGCGCCGAGGTTTTCCGGGCTCCACGAGCCCATTCGAGTGGGATCGCTGATCGCTGCATACAGAGTGTCGGCGTCGGTATCGACGACGATGCTGTCGGAGACGGTCATTTCGCGAGTCATGAGTTTCCTTTACGAAGTCCGGGATGGTTACGAGCAAGAATGGGCACCAACAGTTTTCGAGGTGCAACGGCGGCGAGGACCGAGGCGACGCGGTTGACGAGGCCGGGAATTGCCACCATCGAACCCTTGGCTATACCGTCGACCGCAGTCTTCGCCACGTCCGCGGGCGATACCCACATCACCTGCGGCAGTGCGGCGTCCGCGTCCTCTTTCGAGAATCCCGCTGCCTCGCCGAAGCCGGTGTCCACGGGGCCCGGGCACAGCACGGTGGCGCTCACCCCGGTTCCTTTCAGTTCGCCGGTGAGGCTCTGGGTGTAGGACAGCACGAAGGCCTTGCACGCCCCATAGCCTGCTTGACCCGGTAGTGGCTGGAACGCCGCGGTGGACGCCACGTTGAGGACTGCTCCGCGTCGACGATCGGTCATGCCGGGGAGAAATCGGCTGCACAGGTCTGCGACAGCCGCGACGTCGACCTCGATCATGTTCAGTTCTGCGTCGGGGTTCGCGGAGGCGACGGGACCGAGAGTGGACAGGCCTGCATTGTTCACCAGAATGTCGGGCACCAAGCCGAGGGCTTCGATACGACCGAGAAGTTCGGCGCGATCGGATCTCGACGACAGGTCGGCCGGCATCACCTCGGCGCGTACTCCGGTTCCCCTCAGTTCGTCGGCGAGCGCGGTCAACCTCTCGGCTCGTCGCGCCACCAGCGTGACGCCGTGGCCTCTGCGTGCCAGTTCGCGCGCAATCGCTTCACCGATTCCCGACGAAGCACCGGTCACGACGGCGGTGCGGTCGGGGGCTGGAGGGGGAAGGCTCATGCACTACACCGTAGCCGTCGTTAAGTTTCACGATATTTGAAATTACAGGGAAGGTAAGCCTATTCTTATCTGCAATTCGCTCTAGGAAAGGTTTTCGATGAAAATCGCTTCGTTCCGGCGCACTGCGGTGCTTTCCGGGTTCATGGCGGCGGCCCTGGAGTTGGCCGGCTGTAGCTCCTCGTCCGACACCGACCGTGCCGAGGACGCCGAGACGGGCGCATCGAGCAGTGACTTCGAGACCGTGACGATCGATTCCGCGCTCGGCCAGGCCGTCGTCACCGAGAAGCCGGAACGCATCGTGACACTGGGAATGGGATCGGCAGAGACTGCGATCGCCCTTGGGACAGTTCCTGTCGGAATCGAAGAATATCCCTGGGGCAGTGATGATTCCGGCTACCTTCCGTGGATCGACGACGCCATCACCGAGTCAGGAGCGCAGGCCCCGCAACAGTTCACCGGCGGCACCGAGCTCAACGTCGAAGCAGTCCTCGCGCTCGACCCCGACTTGATTCTCGCCCCGTGGTCGGGCATCACGCAGGAGCAGTTCGACGCCTTGAACAAGTTCGCTCCCGTGGTCGCCTACGAGGAACTGCCGTGGACGATCACCTGGGAAGACCAGATCTCCGTCATCGGCAAGGCGATGGGTGAAGAGCAGAAGGCGGCGGACGAGATCGACAAGATCAAGACGCAGTTCACCGACGCCACCGCTGCCCACCCGGAGTACCGGGACGTCACCTTCTCGTACATCTACAACACGGGCCCCGGAACACTCGGGGTGTTCCTCGCCGAGGAGCAGCGCGTCGCGATGGTCCGTGCACTCGGCCTAGAGGTCGACCCCGTCGTCGCCACCCTCGACGAGAGCGAGGGCACCGACTCCGCGGTGATCGGCCTCGAGAACGCGAATCTGTTGAACGACTCGGATCTGATCTTCACCTTCTACTCCGATCCCGAGAACCGTAGCGACACCGAAGCGCAGCCTGCCTACAAGCAGATCCCGGCGATTGCGCGCGGGTCCGTTGTCGCTCCCACCGATCAGCCCTTCGTCACGGGTTCTTCGATCATCAACCCGCTCACCGTTCCATGGGCCCTCGAGCGTTACGTGCCGATGATCGACGAGGCCGTCGCCAAGATCCCGAGCTGACGCCTACTGCTCGGCATCGCGTTCGGCTTTGAACCGGTTCCATTCACTCCGGAGCATTCGGTTGTCGATGATCCACCCCATGTAGTCCCTCATATTGAGAACACGGAGATACGCCGGCCCGGTCGGGTCGGCGTATTTCAGTGCCTCGGTCGCCAGCGAGCGTTGATTCTCCAGGTACGCGTGCTCGTTCTCGAGGAACCCGCCCCACACGTCGGAATCCATGACGTAGTAGTGAACTCGGTCCTTGGGCCGTCGAAGTTCCTTGACGAAACCTCGCGCGATCAAGCGTCTGACGTAGTTCGACACCGAGCCGCGGCTCGTTCCCAACGCCTCGGCGAGCACCGCGGCGCTGACGCCGGGCGATTCGTTGATGAGTAGGTATCCGACAATGCGCCCCTCGATCCGCGAAGCTCCACCGGACTGCCAGTAGTCGGCAAATCGTTCGACGAACCAGTCGGGGAACTTCTCGGGTGCCGCGGGACCCGCCTCCACCATCGAAACTCCCATCGCCGTGAACACAAGATTGTGCCACGGTCACTCTGTCAGAACACTTCTCGCTGCGCTTCCTGCTCCAAAACCTGCTCCAGATCGGACAATCGGTTCATCGACGACACCTGTCGTGCTGTTCGATGATTCTGTGCCAGGCGGTCTCGGTGACGATGCACGAAGGCCCAGTAGCCGGCAGTGAACGGGCAGGCGTCGGAGCCGAGCCGCTTCTTGGGGTTGAATTCGCAGCCTCCGCAATAGTCGGTCATTCGGTTGATGTAGGCACCTCCCGACGCATACGGCTTGGTGGCGATCAAACCGCCGTCCGCGTGCTGGCTCATGCCGATCACGTTGACCGGCATCACCCAGGCGAACCCGTCGACGAAGGCGGTGGCGAACCAGTCCGTCAGGGCTTTCGGGTCGTACCCGTGTTGCAGCGCGAAGTTGCCGAGGATCATCAGACGTGGAATGTGATGGACCCATCCGCGATCGCGGATCCCGTTCACCGTGTCGGACAGGCATTTCGCGATCGGGGCATCTCCGTCCAGATCGGTCAGCCATGTCGGCAGTGGCTCGTGCGCTTCGAGCTTGTTGTTGTCCAGATACTCCGGTCCGAAGTGCCAGTACAGATGCCAGACGTACTCACGCCAGCCCAATATCTGGCGGACGAATCCCTCGACCGAACCGAGCGAGGCATCGCCGGACCTCCACGCATCTTCGGCAGCCGTCACCACGTCGAGGGGCTGCAGGAGACCGAGGTTGAGCGGTACCGACAACAGCGAATGCGCCATCGTCCAGTCCTCGGTCATGACGGCGTCCTCGTACTTGCCGAAGTCCTGAAGGCGGTAGGACACGAAGTGATCGACGGCGTGTCGTGCCTCGTCGGGAGTGACGGCAAAAAGGCGGGGACCGTCCTCGCCGACGGTGTCGAGCTTCAGTTCGTCGATATCGGCGCGTACCTGTCGGTCGATGGCGTCCTCCGCCGGCCACCAGGGGGGATCGACCCCGAGAGTCGACTGCTTCTTCGGGGGTGGTTCACGGTTCTCCTCGTCGAGATTCCATTTGCCCTCGACAGGGTCGTCGCCCGACATCAGGATCTCGAACCGCCGGCGTTGATCTCGGTAGAAGGCCTCCATTCTGAACTGGTGCCGGTTCCCGGCCCACTCGGCGAACTCCGCTCGGCCGAGCGCGAACATCGGCGTCGGCAGGACATCCTCGACGAGGCCCTCCTGGAACAAGGAGTCGACGAACTTCTCGGCGGCATGCGACGTCGGTTCGAACACCACGACCGGCCTGCCGAACTGTTCGAGTCCCTCGCGATAAGTGTCGGTTCGCAGGTACGTCCCGCGGTCGCCGAGGTCGTGAGCGAGATGACGCATCCCGGACAGCACCAGATGAAGTTTCTGGCGATGGAACCGGCGACGCCGCAGCACTCGCGCACTCTCGATCAGCAACACGTCGCGGTCGCGGTGTTCGTCGGTGCTGTGAAAGTGCGTACCGAGTTGATCACCGAACAGCCACAGTGGAGAGCTCATGTACTCCAGGGTGCTCACATCGATAG
The DNA here is from genome assembly GCF_023264675.1 of Rhodococcus sp. (in: high G+C Gram-positive bacteria). Taxonomy (GTDB): domain Bacteria; phylum Actinomycetota; class Actinomycetes; order Mycobacteriales; family Mycobacteriaceae; genus Rhodococcoides. The sequence continues at coordinate 21,942 of NZ_JAHFVG010000037.1, read as the reverse complement.
CCGAGCAAACCCGGAGTCGGTGTGCTGAACTAGGCGGCAACTCACCGAGCACGTGGGAAAGGACCCTCGATGGCGACAGTAATCGCCACGATCAACCTCAAGGGCGGCGTCGGGAAGTCGACGACGACGGCGGCTCTGGCCGAGTTCATGTCCGCCGAGTTCGGCTATCGCGTGTTGCTCGTCGACCTCGATCCTCAGACGAACCTCACGACGATGATGATCGGCGAGCGCCGTTGGCAGGAGGTCAACGACCGGGGACTGACCCTCGACGCGTTGTTCGCGAGCGCACTGGACGTCGACCGACCCGAGTTCGACGTCGAGAAGGCTGTCCAGCGTGGTGCGTCTGCGCTGGAGTCGGTGCGCAGTGTCGACCTGATCGCCTCGTCCCTCGACCTGATGGAGACCCAGGAGGAGATGAATGCCTGGCAGTACGAAGTGCCGGGGTCGCTCGAACCTCTGCTGGTGCTTCGGGCTGCGCTCGCCGGCCTCGGGGCGTCGTACGACTTCATCGTGCTCGACTGTCCACCGAACCTCGGGATCGTCACTGCGAACGGGCTGATGATGGCCGACGCGTATGTCGTCCCTGCCATTCCCGACATTCTCTCGACCTACGGCATCCCGCAACTGCAACGCCGAGTGCAGAGATTCACGCAGCGGACGGGTCACGAGCTGACACCGCTCGGTCTGATCATCACGAAGTATCGGTCCAGCTCGACACTGCACCGAGCCACGATCGAACGCCTGCAGCGTGCGGTGTTCGAGTACGAGTCCTTGCCCGCAGGCGAACGGGACGCCCGACCCCGGCCACCGAATGTCATCCCACACTGGATCCCGGAGTCCAATCAGATCGCCCAGGCCGCCGAGTTTCTCGATTTCGGCACGCTGCGGCAGAAATACGGCACGCACGGCCAATTCGAAGCACTGCGCAACGTCACCGAGCACGTCGTCCAGAACGTCGGCATCTATCTCTGAATCCGATCTGGTCCTCTGAGAAACCCTCGGATTCACCCTCCGCAAGCGCAGCCACGTCACCGCAGTCCTTACACCGAGTGAACATTCACCCACGCTGGCCAGCCTGACTTGACCGCAGCCCCAAGTTCGCATGAACTGACTCGGTGGTCGTGAAACAGGGTGTGTCCAGACGCGGGTTCCTCAAGTCCTCGTCCGTCGCGGTCGCTGTGGCGGGCGCGGCAACTGCCCTCCCCGCCGTCGCGCACGCACAAACCGGTTCGTTCTCGCCGTTTGCGCATGGTGTCGCGTCCGGTGATCCGACGCCGGATGCGGTCATCCTGTGGACTCGGATCACTCCCACCGGCGATGCCGTCCCCGGTTCGGGCCTCGGACCCGATACGACGGTTCGGTGGCGAGTCGCCACCGACCCCGAGCTCACCGCTCTCGTGCGCAGCGGCACCGTCTCGACGAGTGCCGACGCCGATCACACGGTGAAGATCGATGTGGACGGCCTCGCTCCCTCCACCACGTACTACTACAGCTTCGAGGTCCTCGACGGCGAGGGAGCAGGCAGTCAGTCCGTGGTCGGCACCACGCGAACAGCTCCGGCGTACGACGCCGACATCGACCGAATCCGGTTCGGTGTCGTGTCCTGCTCCAACTGGGAGTCGGGCTACTTCGGTGCGTACCGGCACCTCTCGACGCGCACCGATCTGGATGCGATCATCCACCTCGGCGACTACATCTACGAGTACCGAACCGGTGAATTCGCGGGCAAGAACGGCGTGGTTCGCGAGCACGATCCGCTCCACGAGATCGTCAGTCTCGCCGACTACCGGACGCGTCACGGCCAGTACAAGAGTGATCCGGACCTCGCGGCCGCACATCTCGGAGTTCCGTGGATCTGCACGTGGGACGATCACGAGAGTGCCAACGACGCCTACGACGGCGGGGCCCAGAATCACCAGCCGGACACCGAGGGTCCCTGGAACGTGCGCAAGGCCAACTCCGTGCAGGCCTACTACGAGTGGATGCCTGTCCGTGCGGCGGGCACCCCGCAGAACCGCCACCTGTATCGGCGACTCCGTTTCGGGAACCTGCTCGAGTTGTCGATGCTCGACCTTCGTACCTATCGCTCCAAACAGGTGTCGCCGACTCAGGGCGCCGAAGTCGACTCCCCGAATCGCACGATCACCGGCGCGGATCAACTGCAGTGGCTCACCGACGGCATCGTCACCTCACCGACCCGATGGAAAATCGTCGGGAACCCGGTGATGATCACCCCGGTTCTGCTGCCACCGCTGGAGAGCGAAGCATCACGAGCACTGACGGGTCTGTTGGGCATCCCCGAGGCCGGCATCCCGTACATGGCCGACCCGTGGGACGGCTACACCGCAGACCGAAAGAAGCTTCTCGGCGCGATCGCGGCGAACAATGTGAAGAACACGGTGTTCGTCACCGGCGACATCCACTCGAGCTGGGCCTGCGACATCCCGCTCGACGCCGCGCGCTATTTCGAGACCGGCGCAGTCGCGACGGAATTGGTGGTGACCTCGGTGTCTTCGGCCAATGTCGACGACCTCACTCGGACTCCGCCGCACACACTCGGTCGCGTTGCCGAAGCCGCGTTGACCACGCTGAACAGGCACATCAAGTACGTCGACCTCGACAGTCACGGATTCGGCGTGTTCGACGTGACGTCGACGGGCGTCCAGATGGACCACTGGTACCTCGATGCCAAAGAGGATCCGCTGACCGGGGTGTCCTGGGGCACGGGCTTCACCGTCGCCGATGGAACTGCGAAGATCGAAACAGCGCCGCTGCCCGTCCGCTGAATTCTGTGCCGCGCGTCGAACGGGCATAATCGCCACCATGGCAGTACCGAAAATCGTCTTGTTCTACGTGTTCACCCCGCTGCCGGACCCCGAGGCAATCAGGCTCTGGCAACTCACCCTTGCAGCGTCGAACAATCTGAACGGACGCATCCTGATCAGTGAACACGGGATCAACGCGACGGTCGGTGGCGACCTGGAGGACGTCAAGCGGTACGTCCGAGGTACCCGAAGCTACGCACCGTTCAAGGATGCCGATATCAAATGGTCCGAGGGCCTCGGTGAGGACTTCCCGCGCTTGTCCGTCAAAGTACGATCCGAGATCGTCACGTTCGGCGCTCCCGAGGAACTGAAGGTGGACGGCGACGGCGTCGTGGGAGGCGGAGTGCACCTGAGCCCTCAGCAGGTACACGAACTCGTCGACGAACGCGGCGACGAGGTGGTGTTCTTCGATGGACGCAACGCGTTCGAGGCGCAGATCGGTAAGTTCAAGAACGCCGTCGTGCCCGACGTCGAGACCACCCGCGATTTCGTCGCTCAACTCGATTCGGGGGAGTACGACCACCTGAAGAAGACCCCGGTCGTCACGTACTGCACCGGTGGTGTCCGGTGCGAAGTGCTGTCCTCGCTGATGAAGGCCCGTGGATTCGAGGAGGTCTATCAACTCGACGGCGGCATCGTCCGGTACGGCGAAACCTACGGCGACGACGCCCTGTGGGAAGGGTCGCTGTACGTCTTCGACAAACGGATGACGATCGACTTCTCCGACCACACCTCGGTGATCGGCCGCTGCACGGTATGTGCCAATCCCACGTCTCGCTATCAGGATTTCGACGACGACGATGGACGTGGCCTGCGTCTGGTCTGCGTGGACTGTGCCTGAGCCCCTTCCCTTCCGAGATGGGCTGGCGCCGCTGCGAATTCGCTTGCCGCACGGCGATTCGGCACCGACGGTCCGTGCATTTCTGGAGCGCGAACATCCTGCCGATCCATGGGCCGAGTCGATGGCCGCGGGCGAAGTGGTCGACGAGAAGGGGCGTGCCTGGGAGCCTGAATCGCGTTATGCCGCCGGTCGGTTCGTGTACTTCCATCGTCGGCCGGCGCCCGAGGTGCCGGTTCCGTTCGAGCTCGACATTCTGTACGACCACGACGGCATCGTCGTGGTCGACAAACCCCACTTCCTGGCGACCATTCCCCGTGGCATGCATATCACCGAAACCGCGACGGTTCGGCTGCGAAAATCGTTGGACTGCCCGGATCTGACGCCGGCGCACCGTCTCGACCGGGCCACGGCCGGGGTCCTGATCTTCACACGAACAAAGGAATTACGGCGTCCGTATCAGGAACTGTTCGCCACACGTTCGGTGCTCAAGGAGTACGAGGCGCTCGCCGGGTTCGATCCCTCGTTGGAGTTTCCTCGCGTGGTGCGCAGCCGAATCCTGAAGGATCACGGGGTCATGGTGGCCCGCGAGGAACCGGGTGAGCCGAACAGTGAAACACGGATCGAGCTGATCGAGACGATGGGGGAGTCGGCCAGGTACCGCCTGTTCCCGCACACCGGACGGACCCATCAATTGCGGATCCACCTGTCGTCGTTGGGGATTCCTATCAAAGGTGACCCCTACTACCCGGTGTACACCAGGACGCCTGCCGACGACTTTGCGAACCCGCTCCAGTTGCTGGCGCGCGCAGTGGAGTTCGACGACCCCATCACCGGTGAGCCCCGGCGCTTCACCAGTCGCCGAGTGTTGGCAGGCTGACCGCCTGATCCTGCGGTTCCCCGCGCCTCCCACGCCAAAGCACGTGCGTTTGTGTGGATGGTGTGCGGTGGGCCCTGCTCCCACGCCAAAGCACGTGCGTTTGTGTGGATGGTGTGCGGTGGGTCCTGGTGATGCGCCAAAGCACGTGCGTTTGTGTGGATGGTGTGCGGTGGGCCCTGCTCCCACGCCAAAGCACGTGCGTTTGTGTGGATGGTGTGCGGTGGGCCCTGCTCCCACGCCAAAGCACGTGCGTTTGCGTGGGTAGAAACGACGACACCCCCCGACCGGTGTGGTCGGGGGGTGTCGATCGGTACCGATTACGCCTGCGCGCGTGCGATTCCTCGTTCGACTGCGGCGATGATCTGCGGTCGAAGTTCGGCTGCCGGGACGATGTGGTGCACCGATCCGACCTGCTGTGCGCGCTGGATGTTGTGGATCGCTTCGAACTCCTGCGCTACCTCACCGAGCTTGGCGTTGCGGACGTCCGCCTTCGCGGTCGCCAGCTCCACTCGCAGGTGAGCGCGGTCTGCGTCGGTCTCGGCTGCGGACAGCTTCGCTTCGAGGTCCTTGACCGACGGATCCGCTGCGGTGCGGGCGTTGACGTCGCGGGTGAACACGACGGCGGCGGCGGGGGCGCCACCGAGCACCGAGGCGAAGGATCCTTCGACGGCAAGCACTTCCATGTTGTCGTTGAGCGCTCCGGAGAACACCACGAATGCACCACCGTGGTAGCGCGAGACGACACAGAACACGACGGGGCCGTCGAAGTTGACGATCGCACGTCCGATTTCGGCGCCGTACTCGAGCTGGATGTTGCGCAGAGATTCGGGTGAGCCGTCGAAACCGGACAGGTTCGCGAGCACCACGATCGGTCGGGAACCGCTGGCTGCGTTGATTGCTCGAGCAGTCTTCTTCGACGAGCTCGGGAACAGCGTGCCCGACGTCCACTGGTCGGGTCCGTCTGCCGGGAACCAGCCCTTGCGAGGGATCGCCCGCGATTCGATGCCGATGACGCTGACGGGTATGCCGGCGAGGTGGGCGTCGAACACCACGGAGGTGTCGGCGTCGGCCATGTCGGCCCATCGCTCGAGTACCGAGTGATCCTGGTCGACGACCGCGCGCATCACGGTGCGAATGTCGAACGGCTTCTTGCGATCCGGGTTGGTCACCTTCGAGAAGATGTCGCCGACGGTGGTGAAGTCGCTCGACGGGTGCACGTGCGGGTAGCTCTGCACGTCGCGGTCGGTGGGGTCGGCGGTGATGGCGCGACGCGGGAACCGCTCGCCCGGTGCGGTGTAGGCGTGGTCGTAGTGACCGAACAGCACCTCGACTGCGGCGCGGAGGTTCGGCGCCCAGTACTGCGCTTGACCGTTCGGTCCCATGACGCGGTCGTAGCCGCCGATTCCGAAGTTGTCCTCGGCGGACACGCCACCGGAGTAGTCGAGAGACTGCTTGCCGGTCAACACCATTGCGCTGTCCGGGGTCATCACGAGGATGCCCTTGGTGTGCGCGAGCATCGTTGCTTCGGCGTTCCAGTACGGCTGTGCACCGACGTTGATGCCTGCGACGATGATGTTGATCTCGCCGCCGCCCTGGGTGAAGGTGATGATGCGGCGCAGACCGCGGGAGACCCAGTCCATGTTCTCGGTGCCGGTGCTCATGGAGATGGTGGCGCCGGAGGAGAGTGCGAACCATTCGACGGGAGCACCGAGGGTCTCGGCCAGGTCGATTGCAGCGACGATACGGGAGCATTCCGCTTCCGCGACGGTGCCCAGTGCCTTGGTCGGGTCACCGAACAGGGCCACGCGCACGACACCTTCGGGGTAACGCTCGGTGGGCGTGGTGACGAGACCGGCGATGATGCCGGCCTTGTTCTTGCCGTACGGGCGATCGACCGCAGCGAAGGAACCTGCATCGTCGAAGTCGTACTCGGTGAACGAGCCGCCGTTGCCGGTGAGCATCGGGATCAGCTCGTACGGGTACATGGTTCCGCGGGCTTGCGAACGCTGGACTTTCTGGGTGTACTCGTCGATCGGACGCATCGGTTCGGTCGGTTTCTTGGTGACCTTGGCGACCACGCCGGTGCCGGAGCGATAGGAGAATCGAATCGCTACCTCGCGCGGAGCGGACCCGACGCCGTCTTTGACGCGGGCGATCAAGGTGATTTCTTCCAGGCCTGCACCGATGGTGGACGGCGCGATGTGCCGGGCGATGGTGGCCAAGCGATCTTCGGGGACGTCGAGGACGGGCCAGACGTACAGCGTGACGCGGTTGGCGTCGAGGCGCTTCTTGCCGCGCTGAGCTTGGGTGCGGCGGATGCCGTCGAGGCAGGCTGCGACGGTGCGTTCGATCTCGGGGACGGCGACGACATTGCCGTTGTCGTCGAGTTGTGTTGTGACGCCGCGGATCTCGGCGAGCGCCATCAGACGCTCGTCGGAGGGGTTGTCCTTGGCCTCGAGGTGGAAGAGGTAGGTGCCTGCGGTGGCGGGAAGGCGTTTGCCGTTGAAGTTTTTCAGGCGCCACAGATCCAGACGCTGACCCGTCAGCGGATGCATGTCGCGAATGATGAGATCTTCGACCAGAGGCTCGGATCCGTCTGCCTTCGGCCGACGGAACGTCACGTGCCGAACCTCGGTGCCGCAGACCGTGATGGTGATGCGGCGCCATCCTCGGGTGCCGGGGTGTGCCGACAGTACTTCCTGAATGGTCGACGAGACCTCGTCACCGTCGGCAGGGGCATCCGGCCAGGCGAGGTAGAGATCGACGGCCAGGTGCTCGGGAGCCGGCCCGGCAATGTCCTCGATAGCATCGATCGCGGTGGACAGTTCGGCGAATGTCGTTGCCGTGGAGACCAAGTGCAGGCGTTCACCGGCGAGGTCGAAGTTTCCGGTCACGAAGTGCTTGCCTTCGCGATCGAATGCCTTGACGTCCTCGAGAGTGCGGATTTCGTAGTACTGACGCGTGATCACTTCGAGGAGTGCGCCGGGATCGGAGATGCGCGAGGCGAGCAGATCGATCAGCGGCTCGGGTGTGGATACGAGAGCATCGATCCGCGCCGAGTAATCGGGTGCGTCCGGGTTCTCGGCGAGGTACTGCAAGCTGCCGCGTACTCCGTCGTAGACCTGGTCGCGTGCGCGGCGGATCTGAGGTGCGTCGAACAACCGGAATCGGAGGTTTCGGGCTACGTCGCCGATGACGGGGTAGCGAGCCTGCGTGGCGACGATCAGACGCTCGAGGACTTCGCCGACAGCCGATGCGGAGTCGGGCTGGGACGCCTCGTCGGTGAGCCACTGATCGAGCAGAGACGCGATGACCGGAACCTGGTTCTCGATGCGCTGAAGCGCCAGGAAGACGCGATACACGGCCTCTTCCAGTTCGGGTCCGCGTTCGAGATCGTCGGCGTCGTAGTGCCGAAGGGCGCGAGAAAGCTTGCCGCGGAACGATTCCGGGAGTCCCTGGATATCGACGTCGAGCGAGTGCAAGAACGAGTGGAAGTGCTCGCGGGGGGAGTGGACACGCTCGTCGGTGTGCTCCTCGTCCATCGTCGGACGGTTGCGTGAGAGCTCGCAGATGTCGGCGAAGGTGTTGAGCAGCGCCAACTCTGCTGCGAGCACGTCGCGATCGTCGCGAGGAACGGCGCTGCGCAGCGTCTCGTAGCCCGAGAGCAACGCGCGGGCGCGTGAGGCGCTGACGTCGAAACCGGTGATGAGAGCCGACAATTCGCTCAGTCGAGCGAGGGCTTTGCAGCTGGCCGATTCGCCTTCCGGGCTCGGCGCGATACGGAATTCGACGCGTGCGGTCTGCGCCGACGCCTTCTGCTCGCCTGCCTGATCGACTCGCAGCAGGGCTGCTCCCGAGTCCACCTGGCCGTTGACCGAGGCGAGGACCTCGCGGACGCGGCCGGCGTACGGCGAGCGCACGGCAGTTTCCATCTTCATCGATTCCAGAACGACGAGTGTCTGTCCGGCTTCGACCTCGTCGCCGACGGCGACGGGGACCGCGACGACCACTGCGGGTGCCGGGGCGCGAACGAGGCCTGCTTCGTCCTGGCTGATCTGGTGGCTGATGCCGTCGACCTCGACGAGGAAGTGTGCAGCACCGGCGACCGTGACCACCTGGTAGCGGCGCCCACCGAGAACCAGTCGGCTCTCGTACTGCCCGAGTCGCTCGACGTCGACCTGTAGATCCCCGCTGTCGCCGTCGACCTGGTAGCGGTGCGGTCCGATCTGCCCGACTCCGAGCTTGTAGGCCTGACCCTGATAGCTCAATTCGACCGTGCGGCCGATGGTGTGGCTTGCACGCGGACGTCCGCCGCGCGCGGAGGAGAGGAACGCTGCCCGCTCGCGGGCCTCTTCGGCGTCGTACGCGTCGATGGCGGCGGCGACGATCGCGATGTCGGCGAATGCCGTCGGGCCTGTGGCGGTGCCCGCGTCGGTGCGGTCGAGCCAGCCCGTGTCGGCCGAGGCGGAGATGACCTCTTCCTTGTCGAGCAGACTCAGCAGGAACGACTTCGTGGTGGTACCGCCGTCGATGACGACGGTGGTTTCACGCAGGGCGTTGCGGAGGCGAGCGAACGCTTCGCTGCGGTCGCGTCCCCAGGCGATGACCTTGGCGACCATGGAGTCGTAGTCCGGCGGGATGACGTCGCCCTGGGCGATGCCGGTGTCGACGCGGATTCCGGTGCCGAGCGGGAACTTGAGCAGCTCCACGGTTCCCGGTGCAGGCGCGAAGCCGTTGTCGGCGTCCTCGGCGTTCAGGCGAGCTTCGACAGCGTGTCCGAACTCGGTGGGGCATTCCCCTTCGAGGCGGTCACCGTTCGCGACGAGAATCTGCAACTTCACCAGATCGATGCCGGTGGTGTACTCGGTGATCGGGTGCTCGACCTGCAGTCGAGTATTGACCTCGAGGAAGGTGAAGATCTTCTGCTCGGGCTGGTAGAGGTACTCGACGGTGCCTGCGCCTGCATACTCGGCGGCGCGAACCAGCTCCGCGGACACCCCGCGCAGATGATCGGCCTGCTCCTTGGTGAGAAGCGGCGAGCTGGACTCCTCGATGACCTTCTGGTTGCGGCGCTGGATCGAGCAGTCGCGCACTCCCGGCGCCCAGACGTTGCCGTAATTGTCGGCGATCACCTGGACCTCGACGTGACGGGCGTCGGTGACGAGTCGTTCGATGAACACGACCGGGTCACCGAAGGACCGCTCGGCCTCACCCTGGGTGCGTTCGAGGGCGAGTTCGAGTTCGTCTTCCTGGAAGACCTTGCGGATACCTCGCCCGCCGCCACCACTACGGGCTTTGATGATCAAGGGATAACCGATGGCCTGCGCATGGCGACGTGCATCGGCCCTGGTCTCGACGGGACCGCCGCTCCACGGTGCCACCGGGACGCCGACCTTTTCGGCCAACAGCTTTGCCTCGACCTTGTCGCCCAGCAAGCGCATCGCACTGGCGGAGGGGCCGATGAAGGTGATACCGAGCTTGGCGACGATGTCGGCGAACGCGGGATCCTCGGCGACGAAGCCCCAACCGACCCACACTGCATCAGCACCGGATTCGGTGAGAGCGCGCTCGAGCTCCGCATAGTCGAGGTAAGCCGAGCCGACCGCAGGCTTGCGGAGGGTGACGGCCTCATCGGCCTGGCGGACGAACATAGCGCGACGCTCGGCGTCGGTATGCAGAGCGACCGTACGGATGCCGTAGTCGTGCTCGGCGTTGAGTTCCTTGACAGCCCTGATCAGGCGTACGGCCGCCTCGCCTCTGTTGACTACTGCAATCCTCTTGAACAACGTGTCTCTCTTCGTCTCGTGTGAACAAAATATTCTCGGGTCACTCCGCAGGCTGTGCTCCTGCAGGGTCTGTTTCGTGCTCGCGCCGGGGCTCACCAAATGCCCCGTCGGGTTCTATCAGATCTTCGGAGCCTCGGAGGCCGAATTGGGGTTATGACTTTCGCCGAACAACTGCATTCGGCTCGATCTGGTGTTCTGCCGGCACGTGATGTGCCCGTCGTTCAGGCCCGAATCTCCGATCTCGACTGCGTTCACCCCGGTTGCCCCCGTCGGTGCCGGATGGCCAAGTCGATGCGTCGACTTATCTTAGCCGCTGACAGTCGAATTGCCATGTCAACAGCCTATTCTGCGACTGTGACAGAAATCGCTTCTTTCAAAGATCAACCAACACAGTGTATTTCACGGTCGATCGGAGAAACTGTTGTGAAATCTCACGGAACGCTTGACGTCATACTGGCGAGTAGTGTTGCTGGAATTGACAATTCGTTGCTATGACGAGTCATTACTTACCCGGCAGTACATTACCGACGGGTACTTCGACGGCATCTCGGGCGAGACGCGCGTTCTGTCCGATTCGGGCAGCGTTCACCGCGCTCTGAACTGCGGGGCCGACGTCGAGACTCCGCGGGACCGGCGTGCCCCACGTTGTGCATCGTCGACACGCTGCGCGGCCGAACTGTTGTGATTTCACACGACGGAGAGGCCTTGCGGTCCGGACACGGTGACCAAATCGGGCCTGGCGACTAGTCTGACGGCTGTGCGCAAGCGCACGCCCTGTTCCGTAGATCGCCGTTCGAGAATTTCAGAGGTTCAACAGTGTCGACTTCACCGGTTCCAGGTCGCGACCACGCAGGCGATCTCGCGTCGCAGGCTGTCGAAGGGCGTGTGCTACGACTGCTGCAGTTCCTCCGGGAAATCGTGACCGTTCGCACCGAGCCGGTTCTGCAATACGACGACCACCTGCGGATTCAGTGGATCGACGGCGAATCGGGAGCGGATCGCGTTCAGCGGCAGGCGCGCGCGGGGGACATTCTCTTTCGAGCAGGCAAAATCGCGGTGGAAGATCCGCCTGGGCTGCCGTCGGTGCTCGTCGGTCGCGTCGACGCAGCCGTCGTCGCGGACAGCCGCTACCGAAGCCTGGAACTGATCGAATCCGGTCGGACGGGGTCGCCCAGAGAAGCCGACGATGCAGACGTGGACTTCGATGTCCGCAAAGCGTACGAGGTCAGGCAGGCGTTCGCGGCATACTCGGCCACCTGGCGTCGCTGGGCCGATGTCGATCGCAAGCTGAGGCCTCAGGCCTCGCTCTATCAAGCGTTGCAGCTGATGATGCAGGAGCTCGCCTCCCGCCCGGAGTCGGTCGAGGTCGTCGTCGCGTCCGGACTGCTGACGATGCCCGCAACCGATGCGACGGGCGAGGTGCGCACCCATCTACTGACGCAGTCGGTCACGATCGAGCGCGACGTCAGGACCGGCGACCTGCTGGTGAAGCTGGCTGCAGGCGCTCCGGTCCGGGTGGAGGACACCCAGCTTCTGGCCGGGGTGGCCGGATTCGACGCTTCGGGCTCGGTCGAGCTTCAGCAGTCGATTTCCGCCACCATCGGTTCTCCGCTCGACGCCGCGGCGCCGTCGTTCCTCGCGCGGTGGGCTCAGGAGGCACTCGATACTCGCGTCGATGTTCCCGACGCCATGGATCGACCGTCCGCGTTGGGTTCGGCAGCGGGCCCGACGGTCCAGTTCGCCCCTGCTCTTGTCATGCGCAAGCGGGATTCCTTTGCGCTGCTCGAGTACTACGAGACGATGATCGCGGATCTGGAGAAGCCCGGTTCGTCGATTCCGCTCGGGCTTGCTCAGTTGGTGGAGGCGATCGAGCCGGCGGACAGGCTGGCGTGGCTCGCACGGACCGGGGCTGCCGATGCCAAGGACCTCGCCGACGATCCGCTGTTCCCGCTGCCCGCGAATGCCGAGCAGTCCCAGATCGTTCACCGCCTCGGCCGCGACAGCGGCGTCGTGGTGGAGGGGCCTCCGGGAACCGGCAAAACGCACACCATCGCCAACCTGGTGTCCTCGCTGCTTGCGCGGGGCCAACGAGTGTTGGTCACCAGCGAGAAGTCACAGGCGCTGCGGGTGCTGCGAGAGAAGCTTCCGCCCGAACTGCAAGAACTCTGTGTGTCCATCACCGATCTCTCGCGTGGTGGCTCGGAGGAACTGGGGCGCAGCGTTGCGCGAATAGCAGATCGAAAAGCTGCATACAACGATGTCGACGAATTGGAGAAGATCGAATCGTTGCGGACTCGGCGCGACGAAGCAGTGGCCAAACGCGCGGCACTGCTCGAGTCGATCGCTGAGCTCAGGGCATCGGAAACTGTTGTCCACCAGTATATTTCCGATGGATTCGACGGAACCGCCGCAGTGGTGGTGCGTAAAGTCGTGATGTCCGAGGACGCTCACGAGTGGTTGCCCGGCCCGCTCTTCGCCGATCGCCCGCCGCTGCGCGGCACCGATGTCGACCGCTTGCGTAAGCTGATCGCGACGGCACCGGAGGGGCGCGCTGCGCGCTCACGGCAGGCATTGCCTGCGCTGGAGTCGATTCTCCCGAACTCGGCCGAGCTGACCCTGCTGTGCAAGCGGGCGAGTGTCGGATCGACGGAGGCCACCGAGCAGACTTCGCAGCTGGTCGAGTTTCTGACCGGCGTGGATCCCACCGAGGCATATGACATTCGACGCCTGTGCGAAGGTCTCGACGCTCGTGTGCGCGAGGTTCAGGAGTTGGACGAGGTCTATCGCGAGTTGACCGACTCGGTGCTGTCCGGCGAAGCGGCTCATCTGTGGTCCCGAGTGAGCGGCATCGTCTCGACCGTCGATGTGGCGGCCCAGTCGGACCGATTCGTCGGCGCCCACGATGTGCAGAGCGCCATTTCCACCAACGCCGCATTGCAGGCGATGCAATCGTTCGCGGTGGCACTCGAGTCGGGACTCGAATGGAAGGGGCGATTCCGCAAGAGCGACCAGCAGCGGGCAGTCGAAGATCTCGGAATCGCGGCCGTTGTCGACGGAAGCCCCGCCGTCACTGCGACTACGGTCCGACTCGCCACCGAGCACATTCGCGCGCTGGATATCGTCAACACGGCGGCCGTTCTGCTCGGTGATCTCGATATCGCAGTGTCGACAGACGGGTCTCGGTCGCGACAGGTCAACGGTCTGCAGCTCGTGGCGAACAAGCTCGTTCGTGTATCGGGTGCACTGCATGCCCGAGATGCTTTGGTGGAGAGACTGTATGCGGTGTCGCCCTCAGCTCCGTGGATCCGAAGCCTCGACGATGCAACCCAGTTCGCCGGTGCCGCCGGAGCGATCGCGTCGCGTATCGACGCCGACGTGGCCCGCGCCGAATTGGAGCGTGTCCTCTACTCCGTTGCAACAGAACTGGATTCCGGTCCGTCCCCGGAAGGAAATGCGCTGGTCGCCGCATTGAGCATCGCCGATGCCGACGCAGTCTCGAAGGCGTGCGACGACTACGTCCTTGCGTGCCGCGAGCAGGAGGATCAGCGAGATCAGGACGAGCTCACCGCGACACTCGTCGAAGCCGCGCCCGCGCTGTACGAACTGGTGCTGGAGACAGCGGGCGATGCCGAGTGGGACGAACTGAGTTGGCAGATGTCGAAGGCATGGGCCTGGCGTCGTGCGCGCGAGTGGGTCAGCGAACAACACCAGGAGGGCCTCGAGCACCGATTGGACGCCGAAATCGATGCAGCCGACGCCGATCTGTCCTATCTCACAGCGAAACTCGGCGCCGCCATCGCGTGGAGGGATTGCCTCGAGCGCATGACCGCTGTCGAGGTCCGCGCGCTGCAGACCTATCGCGAGCACATCTCGGCCATCGGTGCGGGCGCCGGCAAGTACGCGGAAACGTTCCGCAGCGCTGCGCGCTCGGCCATGCGCGATGCGCAGAGTGCGGTGCCCGCGTGGGTCATGCCGTTGCAGCAGGTGCTCGCGTCGATTCCACCGAAAGCCGACAGCTTCGACGTCGTCATAGTCGACGAAGCAAGCCAGGCCGACATCAGCAGTCTCTTCCTGCTGTATCTGGCGCCCCGGGTCATCGTCGTCGGCGACGACCGACAGTGCGCACCGGCGGACGTTCCGCAGACAGGAACGTTGGAGGACGTCTTCACCAGGCTCGACATGTACCTGCCAGATCTTCCCGAGCACGTCCGAGCGACGCTGACCCCCCGGTCGAGTTTGTTCTCGATGCTACGAACCAGGTTCGGTCAGGTAGTTCGGCTGCGAGAGCATTTCCGCTCGATGCCCGAGATCATCAACTGGTCGAGCCAGCAGTTCTACGGCGATTCGCCGTTGATTCCGGTTCGCCAGTTCGGAGCCGATCGTCTTCCTCCGTTGCGCCACACGTTCGTGCCGGATGCGGCGGTCACCGGTAAAGGGTCGTCGCTGGTCAATCATGCCGAGGCGCTCGCGATCGTGGGTCAGGTCGTCAAATGCCTCGCGGATCCGCTCTACGACGGAAAGACTTTCGGCGTCGTCGTATTGCAGGGCACGTCGCAGGTCGACGAGATACGCAACGAGTTGATCAAACGAATCGGAATCGATCAGTGGGAGGACCGGAGACTGCGCGTAGGAACGCCCCCGGACTTCCAGGGTGACGAGCGCAGTGTCGTGTTCCTTTCGATGGTGGTCGCCCCGAATCAAGCATTCGTCGCGTTGACCGCCAATCAGTACAAGCGTCGATTCAACGTGGCGGCCTCTCGTGCCCAGGACCAGTTGTGGCTCTTCCACTCGGTTACCGTCGACCGGCTCAAGCGAGCAGATTTGCGCAACTCCCTTCTCGGCTACATGACTTCGGTGACGCCGGCGACGGCCAACCCGATGCCGACGGGGGTATCGAGAGAATCGCGACATCCGGATTTCGCGTCGCTGTTCGAGCAGCAGGTATTCGTCGAGCTTCGGGAGCGCGGATATCACGTCAATCCCGGAGTCGAGATCAACAACCGTCGTATCGATCTGGTGGTCATCGGCAGCTCCGCTCGACTCGCGGTCGAGTGCGACGGCGACACGTTCTTGTCCACTCCTGAGCGACGGTTGGCCGACCTTCAGCGTGAGCAGGAACTCAAACGGTGCGGCTGGACGTTCTGGCGTGTCCGCGAGTCGGTGTACTACCTGGACCCGGTGGCCGCGATGTCGAGTCTGTGGCCGACGCTCACGGCCGCCGGCATCCGTCCGGATTCGGTGCCCGTGGAAAGCACCCGGCCGGTGTCGGCGGATTGGACTCCGGTCGATCTGGGGCCAGGGCAGGAAGACCTGTTCACCGAGGTCGCCTTACCGAGCGCGCCCATCGGCAGTGGCAGCACCGTCGCCCAGCTGCGAGATTCATCGTGGACCGGTTGGCTCGGCTCGGCGGAGGACGGTGACGCCTCTGCGGCCGAAGAGGCGACCGAGGTGTGGACGATGCCTCCCGAGAACGCCGACGAGAGTCTGCAGATCGTGTCGAAAGAGCTGCCGATCAACGGTTTTCACGATGGAGGGTCACGGCGTCGACGGTAGGCCCCATGACTCCGACGGTGTGTGCGATAGCGTGAAGGAGGACTTCACTCGAGCCGGAAGGAGCCATTCATGTCGAGAATCGCCATATTCGGAGGCCACGGCCAAGTCGCATCGCGTCTGACGCCGTTGCTGGTCGAACGAGGGCACGAGGTCGGTGCCATCATCCGCAATCCAGAGCACGTCGACGACGTGGCGAACCTGGGAGCCACCCCGATCGTCGCGGACATCGAGACTCTCGACGTCGCGAAGATCGCCGCCCTGATCGACGGATTCGACGCGATCGTATGGGCTGCAGGCGCCGGCGGAGGCAACCCGAGCCGTACATACGCCGTGGACAAGGATGCTGCGATTCGATCGATGGATGCCGCGGGGAGGTCGGGCATTCCCCGGTACGTCATGGTGTCGTACTTCGGTGCAGGCAGTGCGCACGGCGTAGATCCGGACAGCTCTTTCTTCGCCTACGCCGACGCGAAAGCGGCCGCCGACGACTATCTACGGTCGACGTCGCTGTCATGGACGATTCTCGGTCCGAGCGCGTTGACCCTCGATCCGGGAACCGGATCCATCGCCACACGAGAGAGCGGCGCCACCGGCACGTCGGTGACGCGCCAGGACGTCGCGGCAACTGTCGCCGCTGCGATCGAGACTCCATCGACGATCGGACGATTCATCGAGTTCGACAACGGAGACACCCCGATCGTGGACGCGATCCGGTAGCTCCGACCCTGTGTGAAAGGCACCGTCTGCAGCACTCGGGCGACGGCTCTGTGCCCCGGCGCACCGGTTGGCGTCCGAGTATCTTGGTGTCACCGCCGCTTCGGCGATTGCAAGTTCACCAGTGAGGAACGCGGAATGGCGGAGACACGCCCGTTCGACGACCCGAATGCTCCGGCTACACGGGCGAGGCCGGCACGCCGGGTTTTGATGTCCGCCGTCGTGCTGACAGTGGTCGTTCTCCTGTTCGGGGTTCCCCTCTGGACTGTGTTCTTCGCCGGGTCGGAGTGGCCGCGTGCAGTTCAGGTGGCGGGATGCGTTCTGGTTCTGATCGCCGCGCTTTCACTGCCGGCTGCCATGGTCGCCGGTCACGCACGCGGTGACGATCGTGCCGCGAGAATCGGGGACACACTGCTCGGCATCGTGTGGGTCTCGTTCGTCTGGAGCGCAATCGGAGCGGTGGTGGGGCTCGTTCTGCGCGTCGTCGGCCTCGACGATCCTGGACTGTCGCGTGGTATCTCCGTGGCCGTCGTGATCGTGGTGGCGGCGCTTCTCGTCTGGGGTCACTACGAGGCGATGCGAGTGCCGCGCGTGGTCGAGCGTGATGTCGTGCTGTCGCGACTCGGGCGGGACCTCGACGGCCTCCGGGTCGTCATGATCACCGACACGCACTACGGGCCCATCGACCGCGCCGAGTGGTCGGCGAAGGTGGTCGAGGCGGTCAATCGACTCGACGCCGACATCGCTTGTCACATCGGCGATCTCGCCGATGGATCGGTCGAACGCAGGCGAGGTCAGGTGCAGCCGTTGGAAGGTGTCGAGGCACGGCTGGCGAAGGTCTACGTAACCGGAAACCACGAGTACTTCGGCGAAGCTCAGGCATGGCTCGACCACATGGAGTCGATCGGGTGGACTGCGTTGCACAACAAGCACATCACTGTCGGGCAGGGGAGTGACTCGCTGATCCTGGCCGGTGTCGACGACAGGACGGCAGCCGGTTCACACGTGGCGGGTCACGGCGCGGATCTCGATCGGGCTCTCACCGGTACCGATCCGGAACTGCCCATCTTTCTCCTCGCCCATCAACCCAAGCAGATCGACGACGCCGTCCGCCGTGGCGTCGACGTGCAGGTATCCGGGCACACGCACGGGGGTCAGATCTGGCCGTTCGAGTATCTCGTGCGGCTCGACCAGCCCACCGTGCACGGCCTGAGCACACATGGCGCTCGTACCCAGCTGTACACCTCTCGCGGCACCGGATTCTGGGGCCCGCCGTTTCGGGTGTTCGCGCCGAGCGAGATCACGGTCCTGACCCTTCGCTCGGCGCACGGCGTCTAGTCCGGAGCGCCGATGTTCAGCTCGTTCGGGTGCGCACCGACGCGCACACCGTCGTCGAGCGTGGCGATATCGGTCAAGTCGTCTGCAGTCAGTTCGAAGTCGAAAACGTCGATGTTCTGCGAAATACGCTCGTCGTGAACAGATTTGGGGATCACGATCAATCCGTTCTGCAGGTGCCAGCGGATCAATACCTGAGCCGGAGACTTGCCATGCCGTTCACCGATCGCGGCAATGGTGTCGTCAGTGAGCAACGTGTTCGGTTTCGATCTCTTGCCCCAACCGGAACTGCTGGTTCCGCCGAGCGGACTCCAGGACTCGACGGCGATGCCGTGCTTCCCGGCAGTCTCACGAATTGCCCGCTGGGTGAGATGGGGGTGCAACTCGACCTGGTCTACCGCAGGCAGCAGTCCGCCGCGGTCGACGAGCAACTCGAGATGGCGTGGTTCGAAGTTGCAGACGCCGACGGCTTTGGCTCTTCCTGACTCGGCAATCTTTTCGAGTGCGTCCCACGTGCGCAGCAGGCGCTCGTCGTTCTGAAGTGGCCAGTGGATGAGGTACAGATCGACGTAGTCGAGCCCGAGTTTGCCGAGGCTCACGTCGAAGGCCTTCAGCGCAGGCTCGTACCCGTGGTCGGCGTTCCACAGCTTGGTGGTGACGAATACGTCTTCGCGTGAGGCGGACGACCCGGCGATGCCGCGGCCGACTGCCTCTTCGTTGCCGTATGCCGCGGCGGTGTCGATGTGTCGGTAATTCGCCTCGTCGAGCGCATAGCGAACGGCGTGCTCGGTTTCGTCGTCGGCTGCCTGCCAAACACCGAGCCCGAGCTGAGGGATCGTGGTTTCCGAATTGAGTTTCAGGTTCGCGGTACTCACGTTTTCGAGGCTAGTCGGGTAACCGGCCCTGCGGGTGCAAAGCAATCGCTGGCATCATCGACGACGTGACAGTCCGACTTCTGGCCACCGATCTCGACGGCACACTCCTACGTTCGGACCGGACGATTTCGCCTCGTACCGCAGCCGCCATGGCGTCGGCGCACCAGATGGGTATCGAGGTGGTCTGGGCGACGGCACGCGCCAGACATTCCATCCATGACCTTGCCGCGTCCTGCGGATTCACCGGACGAGCGATCGGTGCCAACGGGGCCGTGGTGTTGGATCTCGCGGATGGGACACCCGTGATCGCCGCCACCACCGCTATCGGGCCCGCGTCGGTTGCTCACGCGATCGACCGCCTGCGTGGCATCGTTCCCGGAATAGTGTTCGCGACGGTAGGGCCGACTCGATTCGTCGCCGAACCGGAGTACGCGGCATTGTGCGAATTCGCCGATCATCATCGCCATCCGCACGAGATGGAGATTTCCTCGGCGGTTCTGACGGCCGAGCCGACGGTCAAGATAGTTGCGAGGCATCCTGCCGTTCCCAGCGTGGAATTGTATCGAACAGTGTTGCGCGCCAGCGTCGGTGGCGTCGAACTCACCCACTCCGGGGCGCCCTACATCGAGATGTCGGCAGCAGGGGTATCGAAGGCGAGCGCATTGGCGCAACTGTGCAATGAATATGGCATCGGGCCGGAATCCGTGGCGGCGGTCGGGGACGCGTTCAACGATCTACCGATGCTCGAATGGGCGGGCACCGCACTGACCACGAACAATGCCCTCGACGAGATCAAGGCGGTCGTGGATCGGGTGTTGAACTCCAACGACGACGACGGGGTCGCCGAGTATCTCGAAGAACTCGTACGCGCCCGACTTCCAAGGGCAGACGAACTTTAGGATCGACGACGTGAGCCGCTTTCGACGAGGAGACCCTGCAATGGCCGATGCACAGGCGAACAAGGCCGGCGACCTGACTGTTGCGCAGTATCTGTCGACCAATGGAATCGACGTAGTCCCCGTTGACCACGCCCGAGCTTCTACGCTGGGTGTCGTGACGCCGATCCCTGCAGGCTGGGAGGCGACGCCCGCGGGGCAATTCCCAGGTGCGACGGAGGTGCTCGTCGAACCAGGCTTGGTCGAAAACGGGTTTGCACCCAATGCGGTGCTTCTGGTGGGCAAGCTGTCTTCTGCGGTTGACCCCGACAGTGTGCTGAACTGCTGTTTCACCGACGCGCGCCGATTGCCGGGCTGGGCCGAGGGCTCCGCCGTTGTCGACAACTACGGCGGATGGCCGTCGCGATTCATTCGAGGGACGTTCGAGGCCGAGCAACTGGCACTCGCGGTGACCACGCGCTATGCGGTGATCGGAACGAAAGAGCAGTACCTGGTGCAGTTGACGGTGACGATTCTGGCGGACCACATGGACAAGCTTGCTTTCGACGTCGCCATGATCAACGACGGCCTCATCACCGCGACTTCCTGACTCAGCTGCTTCGCGACGCCGCCGGGTGTCGGCGATCAGCGCTAGGGTCGAGGGCATGCCGAATCGCACGGGACGAGCGCGGCACCTGACCCTGGTGCCGGACATCGAGACCGACTCCGATGCCGTTGTCGAGCGTGAGTACCACCGGTCAGGCGATGTGCGCGCCGTCGTGCAGCTTGTCCTGTCTGTCGACGTCATCGGCGTGAGCCCACGGGTATGGCGAAAAATCAAGGTTCGGTCGGATCTGCTCTTGCCGGAATTTCACGCAGTATTACAGGCAGCCATCGGGTGGGGCGGGGACACCGAGTACGTCCTGTCGGGCTTGCCGGGGAGAACCTCGCTCGAATACTTCACGTCGTCGATGTTCGGCGGCGCAGCCCGCGGGCGGTCAGGAGATCACGTCAGAATCGACGAGATGCTCTCCGGCCCCAGTGACCACGTGCAGTATCAGTACGGCAAACGTTGGAATCACTCGATCGAAGTATTGTCGGTGGACTCCGATGTCGACGATCTTCGTCCGGTCTGCCTCGACGGATCAGGGGTGTGCCCGCCCGACGACGAACATTCGGGCGCTGACGTACACCGTGCACGCACATCGGAACCGATCTCGACAATCATCGCTGCCGCCAACCAGCGTTTGCGTGGATCTTGGATTTCCCGCAGTCCCGAGATGGAGAGCACGGCGGCGTCGCCCCTCGTTGCACGAATTTTCAAGCGAGCACAGGCCCCTGTGCCGCTTTTGCTCGATCTCTTGCCTCGATGCGAGCTCACCATCGAAAGTTCCGTGGACCTTCCAGTCGCGCAGTCTGCGATGGCCAAGATCTCGTGGTTTCTGAGGTGCGTCGGTGAGCGGGGCATCCGCCTGACTCCGGAGGGGCGCCTTCCCCACTCGGTGGTGGAGATGGTGCGCGACCAATTGGATTGGGGAATCGGCTGGGTGGGGGACAGCACCAGCGAGCTCGATCACCACCAGGCGACCGATCTTCGGGAAGCTGCAAAAGCGTTGGGTTTGGTACGCGTGCTGAAAGGCACCTTGGTGCGGACCAAGGCCGGCTCACTCTTGGCCGACGACCACGTCGGACTGTGGAGCCATTGTGCAGCCCGGCTCCCTCTCGGTCGTCAGGAGTACGAACAGGATGCGGGAACTCTGTTTCTCGTGGCGCTCGCCGCGTCTGCCTCGGCATCGCAGCGTGACGACATGGTCGTCGAGACGATGCACGCGCTCGACTGGGACGTGGATCCGTTGGACGCATTCGAAGCGCAGAAGGCAGCGCACCCCAGCGTCGCGTTCTTGGACCTGATCGGAGCGCACGGGCCACTTTTCTACCTCGGGGGAGGCGGAACAGACTCGCCGAGTTGGGCTCGAAGGTTCGCGCGAGACGCGCTGCGAACGGGACGACGGCTGTGACCAGGCGATTTGGAGTTACGCGACTCGTCGCGTAACTTTTGTCGAGTCAGAGCGACACGGACACCGACCAAGTCTTCACGGACTTGGACACGAGGTTGTACGGAGTGTCTGGCCGAATGTAGTATCTGCTGTGTCCCCCAAGAGTCGGGCCTTGTGTCCGAGACCAAGCTGGGATAGGCTGGAACGGTTGCCCCGGATGCTTTCAGGTGTGAGCCTGTTGGTTGATGGTGTGTGCGTGTTCTT
>NZ_JAHFVG010000099.1 GCF_023264675.1 Rhodococcus sp. (in: high G+C Gram-positive bacteria) | reverse complement strand
GCCGCCGTTTCTGACGACCTTCACCGGGCTCTGGGTCTCCGAGGACATCGAGGACTGGAAGGCGTGGTTGGCCTGGCGCATCGTGCACGGCCGCGCGCCCTACCTCACCGCTGCGCTCGTCGACGAAAGCTTTGCGTTCTACGGCACGAAACTCAGTGGCACCGAGGAGAATCGCGACCGGTGGAAGCGCGGCGTCTCGCTGGTTCAGGATTTGCTGGGCGAGGTCGTCGGCAAGATCTACGTCGAGCGGCACTTCCCGGCGGATGCAAAGGCCCGGATGCAGGTTCTGGTGGAGAACCTCACCGAGGCCTACCGTCGCAACATCACCGACCTGGAGTGGATGAGCCCCGAGACTCGCCAGAAGGCGCTGGAGAAGCTGGACAAGTTCACTCCGAAGATCGGCTACCCCGACCGTTGGCGTGACTACTCGGCGATCGAGATCGACGCCGGCGACCTCGTCGGCAACTATCGACGAGGCTACGTCGCCGAGCACGAGCGTGACCTGGACAAGCTCGGCGGCCCGGTCGACCGCGACGAGTGGTTCATGACACCGCAGACCGTCAATGCCTACTACAACCCCGGCATGAACGAAATCGTGTTTCCCGCAGCCATTCTCCAGCCCCCGTTCTTCGATGCCGAGGCGGACGACGCGGCCAACTACGGCGGCATCGGCGCCGTCATCGGCCACGAGATCGGCCACGGCTTCGACGATCAGGGAGCCAAGTACGACGGTGACGGCAACATGGTCGATTGGTGGACCGATTCGGATCGCACCGAATTCGGCAAGCGCACCACAGCGCTGATCGACCAGTACGACGGGTTCGAGCCGAAGGCACTGCCGGGGCACAAGGTCAACGGCAAGTTCACCATCGGCGAGAACATCGGCGACCTCGG
The DNA here is from genome assembly GCF_023264675.1 of Rhodococcus sp. (in: high G+C Gram-positive bacteria). Lineage (GTDB taxonomy): Bacteria > Actinomycetota > Actinomycetes > Mycobacteriales > Mycobacteriaceae > Rhodococcoides. Next base: position 4,713 of record NZ_JAHFVG010000099.1, on the reverse strand, counting down.
TGGACTGTCCATCGCCGTCGCCGCGTACGAGATTGCGCGAGGTGGCAAGGACGCTCCGGTCCTCGACGGCCTCACGGGTCTGCAGCGAGTGTTCTTCGGCTGGTCGCAGGTATGGCGGACGAAGGCGCGCGACGAGGAAGCCATCCGTCGCCTCGCCGTCGACCCACACTCGCCGCCCGAGTTCCGCTGCAACGGCGTCGTCCGCAATCTGGACAGTTTTCACGAAGCGTTCGATGTGAAGCCAGGAGATGCGTTGTACTTGGATCCGGAGCAGCGCGTCAGGATCTGGTAGGCGCTTCGCGCCATGTGAGTGCGAATACATGAGGGGTTATGTATTCGCACTCACATGGGCCGACGACGGAGGGGGAAAAACATGAAGGCTCGAATCAGGTGGATCGCCGCGCACGGCATCGTGCGTTACGGGGCGCAGAAGGCGGCGAAGGCCGGCGACATGCAGGCGATGCTCGTCGCCGATCCGGCGACACGCGCGGATCCGCGGCAGGTGTTCGAACGAATCCGCGCAGCCGGTCCGCTGGTGAAGACGCGAATCTCCAACATCAGCGTCAATCACCGCGTGGTGCACGAACTACTGCGGTCGGACGACCTGCGCGTCACCGAACTGGGCGCCAATCTGCCCGGACCGCTGCGCTTCGTCGAGAATCGAACGCGATCCAAGGCTCTTCATCCGCTGAAGCCGCCGTCGTTGTTGTCGGTCGAACCGCCCGAGCACACTCGCTACCGCAAGCTCGTGTCCTCGGTGTTCACCCCGCGCGCCGTCGCGAAGATGCGCGAGATGGTGCAGGAGAAGTCCGACGCTCTGCTCGACGACCTGACCCGCGGCGGGCGTGAGGTCGATATCGTGCACGCCTACTGCGCTCAGCTGCCGGTGGCCGTCATCAGCACCATCCTCGGAGTGCCCGACAAGGACCGCCAGAAGGTGCTCGAATTCGGCGAGATGGCAGCGCCGAGCCTCGACATCGGACTGTCCTGGGACCAGTTCACGCGCGTCGAGGAAGGACTGGCGAAGTTCGACGCCTGGCTCGCCGATCACCTGGCCGAGCTTCGCCGCAACCCCGGCGACGATCTGATGAGCGAGCTCATCAAGGCCGAGGAGGACGGCGTCGGGCTCAACGACGAAGAACTCCGCGCGACGGCCGGTCTCGTGCTCGCTGCGGGCTTCGAAACCACGGTCAACCTGCTCGGCAGTGGCATCAGGCTGCTACTCGACAATCCCGATCAACTCGCCATCCTGCAGGAAGATCCCTCCCACTGGACGACGGCGGTCGACGAGATGCTGCGTCTGGAGTCACCGGTCCAGCTGACGGCGCGCATGGCCAAGCACGACGTCACCATCGAGGGGATTCCCGTGTCGAAAGGCGCCTTGGTGATTCTCGTACTGGCTGGGGCGAACCGCGACCCCGATGTGTTCGACGATCCGTACCGCTTCGACGTCACCCGCGCGAACGCCAACAAGCATCTGTCGTTCTCGGGTGGGCGGCACTACTGCCTCGGTGCTTCGCTGGCGAAAGCCGAGACCGAGGTCGGCCTGAAGACGCTCTTCGACCGATTCCCCCACCTGCAGTCGGCAGGCGAGGGAATCCGACGTGACACCCGAGTCCTGCACGGCTGGGCGTCGTTACCGGTGGATCTGGGGCAGCCCGCCTCTACAGGCGCTGCCCGGTAACACCGTCGAAGAAGAAGACTTCGTCGAGTTTCGGAACGAGCCTGACGGTATCGCCGAGACCGACAGCCAACTTTCGATCCACACGCACCGCCACTCGGCCGGACTGGGTCGACCAGTCCGCGCCGAGCGGTGCCGCGCCGTACACGAACGACTCGGCGCCGAGTTCCTCGATCAGTTCGACGGCAACAGCCACTGCTCCGACGCTCTCGCCCACCAGATCCCACGACTCAGGCCTGATTCCGACGGTCACCCGCGACGCCGAGGTCGGTGCCGGGATACGAACGTCGCCGACGACCGCTGCACCGTCGATCACCGGAGCGTCGAGAAGATTCATTCCAGGCGAACCGATGAACCCGGCGACGAACGTGTTGACCGGGTTGTCGTAGAGCTCCCGCGGCGCCGCGATCTGCTGCAGTTTTCCGTCCAGCAGAACGGCGACGCGATCACCCATGGTCATGGCCTCGACTTGATCGTGCGTGACGTACACCGTGGTGGTGCCGAGCCGCTTCTGCAGTCCCGCGATCTGCGCCCTCGTCGAGACGCGCAGCTTGGCATCGAGATTGGACAGCGGCTCGTCCATGCAGAACACCTTGGGCTGACGGACGATCGCCCGCCCCATCGCCACACGCTGACGCTGACCACCGGAGAGCTTGCCCGGCTTGCGCTCGAGCAACGGTTCCAGTTCGAGCATCCGCGCGGCTTCGAGCACGCGGACAGCAGTGTCCGCCTTGCTCATTCCGGCATTGCGGAGCGCGAAACCCATGTTGTCGCCGACGGTCATGTTCGGGTACAGCGCGTAGTTCTGGAACACCATCGCGACATCTCGCGCCCGCGGCGCGAGTGACGTCACATCGACACCGCCGATGTCGATGTGTCCACTCTCGACCGATTCGAGGCCCGCGAGCATCCGAAGGCTCGTCGACTTGCCGCAGCCCGAAGGCCCGACGAGAACGATGAATTCACCGTCGGCGATATCGAGTTCGAGCGAGTCGACGGCCAACGTGTCGGCGCCCGGGTACCGGTGCGAGACCGCCGAATAGTGGACGGCTGCCATTATGCGGGCAACTTCGGTGTGATCTGGCGGTCGATGATCTGCTGCAGCTGCTCCTGCACACTCGCGAACGTGGTTGCCACATCGGCATTCTGAAGGGCGATCTGTTCGAGTCCGGTACCGATGATCTTGTCACCGCCGGGAACGAACACCCGAGCGTTGTCCTGCGAGCGGGTCTTCGCAAGCTGATCGACGGCCGTCTTCGCATTGGGGTTGGCCTCGAGGAACGCGATCTCGCTCGGATCCTGCTGAGCGGACTTACGGACCGGCATGTAGCCCGTGTTCTGCGAGAAGTACGCCGTGTTGGCGCCGTTGGTGAAGAAGTCGATGAACTTGAGCGCGTTGACCTTCCGCTCGTCGGAAATCTTCGACGGGATGGCGAGGCCGGCTCCACCCGTCGGGCATCCGGGCTGTCCGTCGGTCGACGGCAGGAACGCGGTGCCGAACTCGAAAGCAGCGTTCTGCTTGATTCCGGAGAGATCGCCGGTGGACGCGATGGTCGAGGCGATGATTCCCGCGCCGAAGTCGTTGGCGATGTCGTTGGAGACCGCAGCGTACTTCTTGGTGTGGATCATGTCCTTGAGGAACTGGCCTGCGGCGATGGTCTTCTCGTCGTCGAACTTCAACTCGAAGCCGTCGGAGTAGGCGCCGCCGAAGGTCCAGATGGGGCCCTCGAACGTCCAGCCGAGGTAGTCGACGGCATTGCCCCAGCCGTGGGCGAGCTTGCCGTTTCCGACGACGGCCTGGATCCGTGGGCCCCACTCGTCGAATTCCTGCCAGGTGGCCGGGCCGCGGTCCGGCAGTCCTGCCTGCGCCCACACGGCCTTGTTGTAGTAGAACAGCGGCGTCGAGCGAGCGTAGGGAAGCGCCCAGTGATTGCCGTTCCAGTTGTAATCGGCGAGAAGCGAATCCACGTAGTCGCTCGAATCGACGCCGGCTGCGGAGAAGTGCTTGTCCAGAGGTTCGATGGCTCCGGTGAGGGCGTAGTTGAACCACCACACGTCGGAGAGAACGACGACGTCGGGAACGTCGTTGCCCGAGAGCGAGGCGTTGAACTTCTGCGACACTTCCTCGTAGTTCTTGCCGCCGTCGATCAGGTTGACCGTCAGGCCCGGGTTCTCGGCGTGGAAGCGCGAGATGAGTTCCTTCTCGAACTCCTGCGACTTACCGGGATGACTCGACCAGAAGTTGATGGTGCTCGCGTCACCGGATCCAGCGTCGGACGACGAGCTGGTGCCCGGTCCGCTGCAGGCAGCAAGCGCCGCACCGGCAGCGAGTGTGCCGGTGAGCGTGAGGAATCCGCGACGATTGATGTTGGCCATGAGTGTATTTCTCCTGAAGGTGGAAACGGATCAGCCTTTGACCGCACCGGAGGTGAGGCCTTTGATCATGTGGCGTTGCAGCGCGAGGAAGACAACGAGAATCGGAAGAATGGTCAGAATGGTGGCGGCCATGACCGCTCCCCAGTTGGTGTAACCCTCACTGTTCTGCAACAGGGTGAGACCGACCGGCAGTGGCGCGACGGAGGAATCGTCGGACATCAGGAACGGCCACAGGTACTCGTTCCACTCGTTCACGATGGTGATGATCGCGAAGGCCACCATGGTTGGGCCGGACAGCGGAAGCACGACGCGGAACATCAATCGGATCGGGCCTGCGCCGTCCATCCGGGCGGCCTCGATGATCTCGGCGGGTAGCGAGAGAAAGTGGTTGCGCATCAGGAAGGTTCCGAAGGCGACGCCCGCAAGCGGAAGAATGATGCCCTGGAAAGAATTTCGCCAGCCCAGCTCCGAGATCAAGGAATAGTTCGAGATCACCGTGATCTGGTTGGGCACCATCAACGCGGCGATGATCACCAGAAAGACGACGTTTTTTCCCGGGAACCGCAGGAACACGAGCCCGTAGGCACTGAGAACACCCAGCACGAACTTGATGGACGAGATAACCGTGGTGATGATCAGCGAGTTGCGGAGGTAGG
>NZ_JAHFVG010000036.1 GCF_023264675.1 Rhodococcus sp. (in: high G+C Gram-positive bacteria) | reverse complement strand
CGAGGATTCTTTAGACGGTTGACTCGAAGGATCACACGATGGCCGCTCTACATCCGTGCACAACACGGATTCGTAGAGGGGCTCGGCCACCGAGTTACACCACTCTATGGGGCACTACTCAAACGGCACCCCCGCGGATACAGACGCAACACCAAATGTTCCCTCCCACACACACACTTCTTCTCTCTCTGTAGAGAAAGAGAAAGCAACACTTCTACCCCTACCCGGCCGAGATGCAACACATGCAACACATGCAACACCCCTAGGAACATGGCGTGTCTCGGGAAAGCAGATCGCATGACCAGCCTTCGCGTACAGATGTCACGGCTTGAGAACTCACTCGCGAAAGAACGCCGGCTACGAGAAGCAGCCGAGACCGAACTCACCCGCGTAAAAGCCGCCCTAGAAGCAACCACCGACGAACGCGAGGTAGCAGCGTGAGCCCAGTCACCTCAATCACCCGACGCAAAAGCACCTACAAGTACGCCGACCGAATTAGGCAACTCGTAGCCGAAACACCGCCACTCTCAGACAAGCAACGCGGCGACATCGAAAACCTCCTGCGCATCAGCATCCCAGCCGAAACGCCGAAGAGCCTCGACGCAGCAGCGTAATCCCGATCCCTTGATCCACCAGGGACGAACGAAACAGCCCTGACCCATACATGAGTGTGGGTCAGGGCTCACACGCCCCACGGAGGGCCGCACAATGACCGACCACATAGCGCGCTCGGACCGGGCCAAGCATAAAAGAACGCGCGCGGAAATACTCGCACCCGACGTAGCTCGACTCGCAGCGGAAGGAATGGGACGGAACGAAATCGTGAAGGTGCTCGGCACCTCACAAGGAACCGTCACACGCGCAGCCGAGATCGCCGGCGTCTCATTCTCCCGCAGCCCACAATTAGCTGAAGCCGCTGCCATCGCATCCCTCAACGCCAAACAGTTACGCACCGAGCTTGAGCTGCAACTGTTGCGCGCTGGACTGCTCGCGGCGCAACGGCTCGCTACCGGAAACTTCGAAGATGCCCGCGATCTGATCGTGATAGCAGGCGTGGCCCACGACAAGAGCGTGAACCAAGAGCGCCTGACATTGCAGACCGGCAAAGCACCCGCGGATGAATCCGACATGGCCCGGTACTTCGAGCACATCCTCGGCGGAGGGAAGGCCGACGACGAACCCCGGAAGTACGTCTACCCCAAAGACGACGAGTAGGACACCCGACGATGACTGACGACCTTTACCAGCAACTCCGGGAAACCAAGCGAGCACGCACCAACGCACGGCAGCAACACCGACGCAATCAGAACGTCCACACCGAACAGCGGCTGCTCGAAGCCGAACAGCGCTTCAGCCAACTACAGACCGCCATCGAACGGCAGCGATCCCTCGAATGGCACGCAAAGGAAAACACATGCCCCTCAGCGGCAAAGAAGCCAACACCGTAGCTGTCGTACTCGCCCACCACCTGCGAGCCGGCGAATACGACCAGCTACAGAAACTCGCCAACAAACTAACCCCAACCGAACTCAGGGCCGCACTGCTCGAATCCGTAGCGAACACCGTGGAGATCGCAGCGTTCACCCGCAAGGCAATCAAGCAGCTCACCGCCTACAGCGTCACAACACAGCTAGAGCAATTCGAGCTGTACCGATCCCTCCACCCCGAGGACTTCCCTGAACCTGCAACAGCCGAGTAGCTGACAGCGCTTCACCAAGCCCCGTACATCCATCCGATGTGCGGGGCTTTCTTATGCCCATACGACGAAAGACGGTGAGGCCACATGGCTCTCGATACCGGAACGATCTTCACCACTCTCGAACTCGACGACACTCGGTTCACTCGAGGTCTACAGACAGCCGAGCGCAACGCCCGCTCACTCGCAACCAACCTCGACCGCAGCGCGCAAGGCATGCGCGGCAGCCTCAACACAGCCGACCGAGCACTAACCGACCTCGGCAACTCAGCGAGAGACGCCAGCACCGATGTCCGCCGGCTCGACTCCGTCCCCTCAGGACTCGCACAATCCGCACGCGACGCCGAGCAAGCCTTGGGGCGCATAGGCGACACCGCAGAACGATCAGGACGGCAAGTTGCTGACGGCCTGGGCGGACAAGCAGGAGGCGACACCGGCGACAGATTCCTCTCCGGCTTCTCCGACTCCATCTCCTCCATCAGCAGCAAGGCCGGACCAATCGCAGGCTCCATCCTAGGCGTCGCAGCGCTAGGTCTCGGCGTCGGTGTCGCACTCGCATCCGCCATCAAAGACGGCATGCAGCAGGAACTACAACGAGACCTGTTCCAGGCCCAGACGGGAACCACCGTCGCCCAGGCAGAGAAGTTCGCGCAAGCCGCGGGAGAGGCGTACGCCAACGTCTTCGGTGAGTCGATCGAGGGAAACCTAGGCACTGTCAAAGCCGCCCTGGCCAACGGGCTACTCGATCCCGGAGCCACCCAACGAGACGCAGAAGCCGTAATCAGCAGCCTCGACGGCGTCGCAACAATCCTCGGCGAAGATATCCCCAACGTCGCCCGCGCAGCAGGAAACGCAGTCAAATCCGGATTCGCCACCGACGTCAACGACGCATTCGACCTGCTCGTCAAGGGCGGGCAGATGGGGCTCAACGCATCCGAAGACCTCGTAGACACAGTCACCGAATACTCGGTGCAGTTCGAGAAAGTCGGGCTATCCGGGGCAGAGGCTTTCGGGTTGATGAACCAGGCAGTCCAAGCCGGTGCACGCGATACGGACACAGCAGCAGATGCGATCAAAGAGTTCGCCATTCGATCGATCGACGGATCTAAAGAAGCCGGCGAAGCCTACTCAGCCCTGGGCATGAACGCCGAAGACATGATCGAACGCATAGGGCGCGGCGGCGAAGACGGCTCCGCAGCAATGGGCGATCTACTAACCGCCATCCGCCAGACTGAAGACCCGATCGCCCGAAATGCGATCGCCGTTGGACTATTCGGGACCAAAGCCGAAGACCTCGGCAACGCAATGAACGAACTCGACCTGACCAGTGCCATGCAATCGATGAACGACTACGAAGGCGCAGCAAAGTCCGCCATTGATGTGATGGGCGGCAACGCTGCAACCTCAGTTGAGGGCGCGATGCGTTCTATCTCGACGGTAGCTGACGGCCTCAAAGCATCTCTCGCTGAAGCGTTCGGCCCACAGATCGCAGAGTGGGCCAACAACATCTCCAACAACCGCGCCGGGGTCATCGAGTTCTTCATCGGCATCGGTAACGCAGGCTTCGACGCAGCGAAAGCTGTGGCGTCGTTCGTAGCTGACGGTATGCGGATGCTCGGTGAGTTCGCGGGTTCAGCAGCCGAAACAGGAGCGTCGTTCCTGGATATGGGCGCGAACATTCTCGCTGTCGGTGAGAGCATCCCCGGCTTCGGATCTCTATTGGGTATCGCTACGGATGGTGCAGCCGACAAGCTGCGTGATCTCGCGGACTCGACCCGCAATGGTGGTACTGCGATCGAAGACGCGCTGACCAAGGGTGCAACCGTCATCGACGACACCCTGATCCCTGGCATCGACGCCGCTCAGGAACGTTTCAACGGCTTCGCCGGCGACATGCAGCTTTCGGCAGCATTCAATGACGAGATCCAAAAGGTGAACGACGCGATCTCGTCGCTTGGTGAACAAGCGGACGGAACAATACTGCAACTTGAGGGCTTCACGGGAGCAGCCGGTGACATGCTGCCGCCAGGGCTTGCCGACCAGTTACGCGGACTGACGAGCGGTTTCGAAGCACAGACCCGGACCGGGCTAGAGGCGGGCGCGACAGTTGAAGAACTGACAGCGCAATACGCAGCTAACCGCGGCGCAATCCTGGATCAAGCAATGGCTATGGGACTCACCAATACCGAGGCCCTTAATTTGATCAACTCCTACGGGCTCGTACCGGATCTTGTTGATACGCAGATCAATCAGCCCGGTATGCCCGAAGCAACCGTCGCGCTAGATGTGTTGAAAGATAAAGTGATCGGCGTCCCGAACGGTAAGACGATCGTCACCGAGGCGTTGACAAAGGATAGTTTGGACGCCTTGTCGGCTTTGAATGTCAAAACCAGGACGCTCGAAGACGGCACTGTCGAGGTGTACGCCGACACCGATGAAGGTCAAGTCGCGATAGACAACTTCATATCGAACAACCGCAACAAGTCGGTCAGCATGTTCGTCGAATTGCAGCAGCGGCGGATCGGCTATTGGGAGTCGCAGGGTGTGTCGGCTGCGGACGCACCATCGATGCAAGGCCCTGTACCTACTCCGATCTCGGCACCGGGACGTGCAGGCGGCGGTGAGTTTGCAGACGGTGGGGCGATCACCGGCGCTGGTGGGCCACGCTCCGACAACATCCCGCTGTGGGCATCCCCTGGTGAACACATGCTTGATGCGGAGGATGTGAAGAACCTCGGCGGTCAAGCAGGCGTCTACCGATTCCGTGCAGCGTTGGAGAACGGCCAGGTTGGGGCGTTCGCTGACGGTGGCGCGATTGGCAACCGTGATGCTGCGATCTCCTACGCGCAGTCGAAGAACGGTATGCCCTACGAGTACGGCAAACTCGATTGCTCCGGGTACTGGTCAGGCATCTTCAATGCTTACACCGGCCAGAGTGTTCGCTTCACAACCGATTCCGACTTCGCTGCCCTCGGCTTTCAGCCTGGCTTCGATCCAGGCGGCTTCAACATCGGGACCAACGGCGGGACAGGCACCAACGGCCACATGGCCGGCACCCTGTTCGGGACGGATGCTGAATCGGGATCAAGCGGCATCGTGTTCGGTGCCGGCGCTCAGGGCGCGCAGGACTTCCCTATGGTGTGGCACTACCCGACCGGCGACGATCCCGCCACAGAAGCTCTCACAGGAGATTCGGCTACCGGCAGTGCCGGAGCAGATGGAAGTGGCGGAGGTTCGAGCACGACAGGCAGCAATGGCGCTCGCGGTGGAGATGTACGCGACGTGTTCGTCACCAACTGGCCATCGAGCGCGGTCAGCAGTAAACCGAGCAGTGGTGGTTCCGGTGGAGGATCCCCGCAAGCCGGAGGTGCAGCAGCGAAAGCCGTCGACACCGAATCCACACCGCAAGCACGTATCGAGGGCGTACTCGACGGGTTACGGCAAGCTGTGAACCAACTCGCGGAGCAGGATTCGACTGGCTTGGTGTCGCTCGCCAACGGTCAGTACACCTCGAAGATTCGTGAGAACTTCGGCGTCGAGGAGTCGTCACCGCTGGTGCGGGGTGCGCTTGGACAAATCCCACCAACAGATGTTATTCCGGCGATGCTCACCCCTGGCGAGGTCGTCATCCCGAAGGCCATTGCGGACAAGTATCCGGGGCTGCTCGACATGCTGCGTCATGACGCGGTGGGCGCCTATGCGGAGGGTGGCACGGTCGGATTCTTCGGCCCCACCGATCGAGCATTCGAAGCGGGCGGCAGTAAGCACGCCGACACCGTCAAGCAGTGGTCCTCGGCGCAAGCAGACTCTGATGCTGTCGGATCCGGTGCGCCACTCACGGTGCTGAAGCAGGCGACAGCAGGTCAGTTGGCGGCACAGGAGATGTACAAGGGTCTAGTTGGATTCGCGGGGCTGGCAGGGTTTGCATCCGAGGAATTCAAAAGCCTGCTTTCGGGCGGCATTTTGAACTTGGGGCAAGAGACTGTGCAGCAGTTGGTAGAGGGATTCCGTAACGCTGCACAGGAGATTCCGCCGTCTGGCGACACCATTCAGGGCGATCAGATCAACGGCGACGTGGTGACTCAGCAGGGCAACGATCCTGGTGCTGTGATCCGCAACGCGGCAGCCTCAATCGGGCTACGCCTCTAACGTTCCAGAGGTCCAAACGCAGGCGAGAATGGAGGGATGGAAACTGAACTCCGTTCTCGCACTGCATCACTGATCGCAGACACACCCTCCCAGATATGGGAGATTTAACAGAATATCGCGCCCACCCATGCACGCGGACAATCCCTCGAAGGCGGCCACGCGAAGCCGACATCGCGTCCACCTCTACAGATCGACCCACTCGACGCGATGCTCGACGAACAAAAGCAACTCATCTACTGGTCCACTGCGTACGGCTGCCACCGAGGAAACATCGTCCAGCGAACCCGATACCTGCTCGATCAGGACATCCCCGAGTGGGATTGCGAGAACATTCTGGAACGTTGGCAGCCAGTCCGCAGCCGTAGTTCCAAGAGATGGCCGACAGGCGTTATCGAGGCTCAGTGGATCGACGAGTTCGCAGCAACCAAGCTCATTGGGTGCACGACGCGGACACTCCGCCGATGGAAGTCGAAGAACCCGCGACTCAGCCGTCAAGGCAAGACGTGCATCGAGTACAGCCGGACCAGCCTTCTCGATACGCAGGCTTCGATGCAGGCGGTCAAGAGTTCACGGATCGCCTCCATGGACACGCTGGTCGCGGCTTAATGTCCGCGCCCGTGGGATAATTAAGTTATAGGTTCGAACACCGAGCAATACCGAGTGATGTGCAGCGGCCACCATGCACTCGAACAGATCCCAGACCCACCCGAACAGGTGGCTGGGATTTTTTCATGCCTACACCACAACCCTGCCATGAAAGGCAACCACCATGCATCTCGTGACCGTCGCCGACGCATCCGAACGGCTCGGAACCACAACACAGTTCGTACGTGCCCTGATCCACAGGGGCGATCTTCCCGCGGTCTACCTCAACTCACGCGCACTCCGAATCAAGCCTGCTGATCTCGAGGCTTGGATCGAGTCGCGCAGCACACCAGGAGCAGCATGAGCACCCTCGATACCGACTACTGCATCCCATCCCTCGCTGCCAGTGCTGCCGAGGCTGAGACAGGGATCAGAGTCTCACCGAATCGGATTGTGGTCTGGATCAACGCCGGCAGAGTCCGCAGTGGCGCGGTAGGCAACGCGCTCGGCGGTTCGGTCACCGATGTTGTCGACTGTATCCGTCGCGACTTCCCGGATGCGAGGGCGGCATGAACGAGCCGCTACAAGCCTGCCTCGACGGAACGTTCGACGCGATCTCCGATTTGATCAATGCCGAGGCTGCCGGTGATGTCATCGCCCGCACCGACGCGATCGTGCGTTACCGGATCGCCGCGAGAGCACTCGACGACTGGTACGTAAACGAGTACGGCACCATCCGATCCCAGGAGTAACCGTGGATACCGACACCACCGACGCAACAGAAGACTTCAGCGAGATGACACAGGACGAACGTATTGATGCGTTCCGAACCCTGTATCAGAACACCCGCTACCCCACCATCACGCCCGTAAAGGAATCGCATTGAGCATCGAAACCGCAGAGAACACCACCGTCCACCTGACCGCCTCTGAGCATCTGTCGGACCTACAAGCCCGCGCCATCAACGGCGAACCGGTCGCCGCGTCTGATCTCGCGGAGGCTCGCGCAGCAGTCGAGCTTGAGGGCTTGCAGACGGAGGGCCGGAGCCGGCGTGACCGTGCTCAGGCCGAGAAGGCAGCCGAGAAGGCGCAAGCAGATGCTAAGGGCGAGGCAGCCCGGATCGTCGGGGAGGTCAACCCCGTGACCGTGCTTGCGGCCTTCGATGATGCTGTAGCCGCACTAGAGAAGCTGCACGAAACCGTGGAGGGCTACAACGGAACCGTCCAGCGGATCGGTGATCTTTACGAAGCAGCAGGCGTTCTCTCTCGCAGCAGTCTTTCATCCGAGCGCGAGAACGATCCGAACAAGACGCTTGTGGATCCTCAGAACTACGCAACTCCGAGCCTAATAGGCGGAGGCGAGTTCACGTCCGTGAAGGTCGACGGAACCGTCTATGGCCGTCTCGGCGCAAGCCTGTGGCTGGGCCACGCACTCAATCGGGTTGCTAAAGAGAATCACGGGCTGCCGGTCCCACACGAAGCGTCGATTGCCTCACGCCTCAATCTCTCCCGACCGTTCGATAACGTTCTCGCAGAACACCTCTCACGGTAGAATATAAGCTTCGATGGAAGATGCAATGCTGTATGGAGGCCGTCGCATCTTTCACCGATGGTAGGAAGCCTCGGGTGTGCCGTCTCGGAATCGAGGTCGAGGCGGCACACCCAAGGTCACCATTACTCGAAGGCAGGCCCTGTGCCCGGAGATAATTTCGAATTGATCGCTGCAACGGCTCATCGGGTTGCGGACATCTACGCGGACGCCGAAGCCCTGCTACTCGGCAGGGCAGCCTCAGCGGTACGTCGCGGACTCGACAACGCAGACAAGCCTCATGTTGTACGTGAGGCCCGGTTGACACGCGAGGAACCCTTACAGCGAGCATTATTGAACGAGGTCACAGAGTTACGCACCGATGCGAAACGTGTGGCTCAGCAGTTGGATGACTTCGCGGCGAAGCGCCTCCCCGAGACAGTCGAGGACGCGGCGAAGCTCGGTGCACGGTCTACGGGCCGTGACATCTCGAAGCTCGCGCCGGGAATGAATATCAGTAGCCGTGGTGCGGTGAATACGCGGGCTGTGCAGGCGTTGGCACGCGAGACGTATGTGCGCTCGAATGCTGTCCACCGCAACATACTTCGGAACTTTGAGGACGACTATCGGACGGTTGTCTCTGACATCGTCGGTCGTGCAGTCGTCGGCGCGGAGACTCGCGAGCAGGCCGCGGTTACCGCCCTGGATGCGTTCGCTGATCGAGGTATCACCGGGTTCACGGACCGGGCAGGGCGTAACTGGAAGATGTCGTCGTATGTTGAGATGGCGACCCGTACCGCGACGATGCGCGCCTTGAACGAGGGCAGTGACGCGGCGATGAAGGACATGAATCTCGACTTTGTCAGGATCTCGACTCACGCCCGATGCTCTGACAGGTGCGCTCCGTACCAAGGCCGCATCCTGTCCCTATCCGGGGAGAACGTCGGCACCGTGACCGCTGAATCCGAACTCGACGGCAGCACCGTTCGTTTCAAAGTTGCGGCTGGTCTCGAACGCGCACAGGAACGCGGACTGTTCGGTCCAAACTGCCGGCACACACGCTCAGCGTTCGTCCCTGGAGTCTCGTCGAACAAGCCTCCCGAGCCTGTCGACCCGCAGGACTACAAAGACTCCCAGGAGCTTCGTCGCCTGGAACGTGAAGTACGTAAGGCACGGAACAAGGAAGCTGTGGCGTTGACTCCGGGAGATAAGGCCGCGGCGAAGAAGAAGGTCGCGGAGGGTCGCAAACGGATCGCCGAGCATGTTGAGGCTACTGGCGTGCCACGTCGCCCCGATCGTGAACGCCTGTCCGGGAAGTTCGCGGTATCCGGTGACGCATCGAAAGCACCCATACCGCTACCAGTGCGCACCCTCCCCTCTCGCGAGGTCGTCGACACCGCAGTTGAAACGCCCACCAAGCCCGCAGCTCCCGCCATTCGCACCGAAAAAGAAGGCCGGCAGTTCGGGCGGGCGGTCTGGCATGACTACGCAGAGGCGCTCGACGAACCAACCGCGAACGACGTCCGCAGCTACACCGGGAACGCCTTCGACATCATCAACGGGCCGCTGAGAGACGGCGCAGACCTGACGGAATCAGCGATCGCAGCGGCACGCGGGCTCGACAGGGCGATCGAAGAAGCCCCACGCATCCCCGAAGCAATCCGTGTCGCCCGCGACGTCGGCGCAAGCGTATACGGACTGACCGACAGCACCGATATAACGACCCTGATCGGTAGATCATTCCGCGACGAGGGATTCCTGTCGACGACGATGCAAGGTTCCCTGTCAGCCGACGCCCTGTCCGGTGTAGTAAGTGTCAGCCGAGGATCAATCGAGCTTCGCCTCGACGTACCGGAGGGCACCAAGGCGTTGTATGTGTCATCGCACGGTAAGAACGAGCGTGGACTCGCTGCGTACGGCCCGGAAGAGAACGAGCTGATCATCGGTCGCGGTGTGGGCTACGAACTTTACGACGCGATCATCGAGGACGGGAAACGAGTCCTGCTCGGTAGAATCACGTCACAGAAACCGTCGAAGGATGTGCTTTAGCAATGGGTAGTCTGTCGGATCCAAATGATGTGGGCGCAACCCCGATCGGTGACACCCGATTCTTCAGTGGCGAGCGCGTGGGACTTGGTAGGTGGGCAGTGCTCGAAGGCTTAGGCATCTTATGGACTGATGACCGGGATGGGTTGCAGTTGTCCTATGTTGCTGATTCTGATCGCGATGCAGCGAACGCGATTCGTCGTTCTCTGACTGAGGCGTGCAGGCGTGGCGAGTCCGCGACAGCAGTGTTCGACAGGATTGTTCAGCATCCAGACGGGCCGACCGTTGAGGCGGGCGAGCTGAGTTCGCTTCCGCAAGCTTGACCTGCATGCACACCTGCGTCGTCTACTAGCCTGTCTGCATGACTGAACCCAATTCTACGTTGGACGCCAAGGCTCACGAGATGAAAATTGAGGGCAGGACATTCTTTGAGATTGCTGCCGAGTTGGGATTCTCAGACTGGGAAGAGGCGAGGGACGCAGTGAGACGTCACTGGGCTGCAAATCCATTGCCTGGTGCCGCCGAGGTTCGAGAGCGAAATATCAAAATTCTCGACGAAATGCGTCGTGGCCTTGAAAACCATCCGAACGGCGACTCTCCAGCACGTCAGCGCCTCATCGCGAAGATCGAGAAGGATCTTGACGCTCTCTGATCGGTTTACGGTCACCCGCTCATCGTCTACTAATCGACGACGGCTTCGATCCGAACAAAATCAGGGTCGAAGCCCCGACGACCACGCGGCGAAGGCAAAATAGTAACCGTACAAAGGCGCGAGATTATCTGACCTCTCACATCGACAGGTATCTTCGGCCAAGCCTCTTCGAGCTGTTCGCCCGACAGCAGCAGGTTCGCCAAGGGATCATCCGTCCTGGCGCGTGCAAGCTCTCGGTCGATCACCGCAATCTCTGCCTGTAGACGCAGCGATCCTCGGCGCAACCCCTCGGCGTCAATAATGCCGCTCAGTCGATCGTCAATCAGTTCGTTCTTCAGCGCCTGCTTCTTCTCACGCTCAAGAGTCAGCGCATTCACATCGATCTTCGACGGTCGATTACCGAGCATGATTCGCGCATCCGGCCCTGACAGCTTCTCGAAGATGTATTCATCGACGTACTCGTCCACGTCTACTTGCCGTCGCGCAAGATGCGGGCTGCGCACACAGCGATACGACTTCTTGCCGTTGTTGCCGTTGTACGACTGGACGACGGACCCGCAATCGTCGACACCGCACAGGTACACGCCGGTGCCCTGGTACTTGCGTTCACCGCCCACGTTCCCTGACCGCCTGCCCGGATCTTTCATGATAGTTGTGACTGCACGGTGGGTGTCCTCATCGATGATCGTCGGCCACGCACCCTTCCCGACGACATGGCCGTGGTGCATTGAGATACCGGCGATGCGTGGGCTTACCAGGATCCTGCGTACGGCAGTGTGTGACAGTTCCTTGCCTTGCGCACTTACAAGACCTCGCGCCTGCCAGTCGCGTAAGACAGCGCGGATCGTGCCGCCTCGCAGGATGGTTTCGACCCCGCTACGGATTGCATCGGCCTCGTCGTCTCTCAGCGACTCGCCGCCCATCTCCCACCCGAACGGACGTTGGCCGAGACGCCACTTGCCGGCTTGCGCGTGCGCTTCGTGAGCACGTTTCATGCGTGCCCGAGCTTGATCGACCTCGTGGCGTGCCACGGCCCCAACGATGCGCGCTGTCATCTTGCCGCCTGGCGAGGACAGGTCGATGAGCCCGGACTGGCAGCTTTGAATAGCAACGTCGGTCTTCTCGCACAGTTCGATGAAGGGCTCGAGTTCGGCTGTGCTTCGGTGCAGTCTGTCGGGGTGCCAGATCAGGAGTGCGTTGATTCGCCCTGCTCGGATGGACTCGACTAGCTTCAGGTACGCGGGACGCGGCTTGCCGCTGTAGGCGCTTACGTCGTTGTCTCGGTGGATTTCGATGACAGTCCAGCCGAGTTTGGTAGCGAGGGCTTGGCAGTCTTTGACCTGGCGTTCTACGGCTAGTTCGGTGCCGTCGGGGTCTGAGCTGATGCGGCTGTAGATAGCGGCCTGGCGTTCCATAGCCACCATCTTAGAGTGTCCCTATTGACTACATCAATCCTTGTGTGCACCGACGCCCTGTGGATTGTCGGCACTACCGGGGTATCGCACCACCTTCATCAGCGTGGCCGGTGCGTGGGCGAAAGCGTCGTCGAAGATGTCCTCGGTTGCGCCGAGCGCGACGGCCCAGTGCCGAAGCAGCCGAAGGCCGACATCGGACATTTCCTGTTCCCAAGCCTCGAACGCCGGACGCAACGCCGGCAGCGCGGACGGCCACAGATTGGGGCCCTGCAAATTCCAATAACCCTCGGCGTCGACGACGACGTCTCGTTCGGGCCCGATGTCGATCTGCTCCCGCCAGTCGACCGCACCGTTGGTGAGTTCACCGCCGAGCCTCGAGTAACCACGGAAATGCGGGCTCTTCAGCTGCGAAATTTCGTCCTTGGCGTCGGAATCGAGCACGAAAAACTCGCGCGCGAGTGCGAGAACCTCGTCGATGCGCTCGGGCGACACCCCGTGCCCGACGAGATAGAAGAATCCCGATTCATGGGCTGCTGCCAGCAGGTCCGAACGGAAACGCGTCGGATCGATGTCCACCAGCGTCAAATCGAGAACAGGAAGCATGGAATTCAGTATCGGTGTCGACCCGGTTCGCCGCCACCACTACAACGCTTAGCCCTTGCGCTAACAATCACCGAGCTGATACTTTGCCTTATGGCTCAGCATTCGGACCAGCTCGACGGAGTGTTCCACGCACTGTCGGATCCCACGAGGCGAGCTGTTCTGACCCGACTCGGCCGAGGGCCGGCAAGCGTCAGCGAGTTGGCCGAACCGTTCGACATGGCCCTGCCCTCCTTCATGAAACACGTCCGACTCCTCGAACAGGGCGGCTGGATCACCAGCAAGAAAATCGGCCGAGTCCGCACCTGCACGCTCGAGAAACGCCCGTTCTCCACTGCTGAACAGTGGATCGCTCGGCAACAAGCGTCGTGGGAAGCCCACACCGACCGCCTCGAGAAATTTCTCTCACAACAGGAGACACCGACATGACTCACCCGACCGCACACCCCCTCGACCTCACGGTGTCCCGCATCATCAAGGCACCGCGAGCCACAGTCTGGGCAGCCTGGACCACACCGGAGCAACTCGAACAGTGGTGGGTTCCGGCGCCCGCTCTGTCACGTGTCACCGCGCTGGACGTGACACCCGGCGGCTCGTTCGTCACCGAGTACAGCGAGGACGGTATCGACTTCAGCCCCCAGATCCAGGGCTGCTTCCTCGCCGTCGATCAGCTCGAACGCCTCGTCTGGACCAACGCGCTCGTTGCCGGCTGGCGACCGGCAGAGCAGCCGTTCATCACCGCGTCGATCACTTTTGCCGACCATCCCGACGGCACGGAATACACGGCGCGGGCGATGCACAAGAATCTCTCGGATGTCGCCCTGCACGAAGAACTCGGCTTCTTCGAGGGCTGGGGCACCGTGACCCGCCAGCTGAGCGAGTTCGTCGAGACGTCGTAAAGCTGACGTACTTCCGTGATAAGCAGGTGGGGTGCGCAGATTCCTGATTACCGTCGGTACCGTCGTGGTCCTGGCCGGATGCTCGACATCCGGCACGCCGACGGCTGCGCCGGACACTGGAATCGCAGAAACGACTACCACAACGGTCCCACCGCAGACCACGACAACCGACGATCTCCCACCAACGATTCCGTACTCGTTCGGCACGGTACGGGTTGCGGGCGCCACCGATCGGGTCACCTACGACGTCGCGGTACCCCAGATCGACGGACCTGATCCCGCAGTCGTCCAGGAATTCAACGAGTCGATGCACCAAGCGCTCATCGATCAGACCCAAGGTTACGGCGATGCCCGCTTCTCGTTGTCGGACGCGCGTCCGGGGCCGACCTATGTCGGGGACAGCGTCGTCGGGGCTGTCCTCAACACCTCGTGGGATGCGAATCCGCCCGGCGCCCACCCCACGTACCTTATCGCCACCGTGACGGTGAATACCGCTACTGCACAACCGATCACGCTGCAGGACCTCTTCCCGGATCTCCCAGCCGGCCTACAGCGACTGTCCGAGCAGTCGGCGCTGCTGCTTCCCGACACCGCCGCCGGACCGAACTTCGAGGCCGGCGGGATAGCCCCGGAGACAGTCAACTTCGCCGATTGGGTGCCGTCGTCGACTGGAATGAACATCAGATTCGGCGACTACCAGGTGGGCCCGCACGCGATCGGGCTTGTCGACGTCACGATCCCGTGGTCGGCCCTCACCGATGTCGCCGACCCCGGCACCCTTGCTGCGTTGGCCGGCTGATTTCCGAAGTCGCCAAGCTAGAGGACGAAATTTCTTCGTGAGCTCTTGACCGCCGGCCTCGATCGGACTAACGTACAACCAAATGGTTGTAGATGAGATCGACGAAGCAGAAACCGATCGCCTGTTCCAGGCGCTCGCAGACTCCACACGCCGAAGCATCGTCTCGCGGGTGCTGATCGAAGAACATTCGGTGTCGGGTCTGGCGTCTCACTACTCCATGAGTTTCGCAGCGGTCCAGAAACACGTTGCGATTTTGGAACGCGCTTCGGTCGTGACGAAGGAGAAGCGCGGACGGGAGCAGATCGTGCGAATCAACCTGTCGGGCATACAGAGAGCACGCGCACTATTGGACGAGTACGAGACGATCTGGCGCCGCCGCGTCGACCGGATCGCCGACATTCTCGCCGAGGACTCACCAGAGAAGAATTTCGCGGACAACACCCAGCCGGACCGAAACCAGGGAGACCGATCATGACCGTGATCAACACCACCAGGAACGCCGAGGATCTCGAGTTCTCGATCGTCGCGGAGTTCGACGCGAAAGTCGAACGCGTCTGGCAGATTTGGGAAGATCCTCGCCAACTCGAGCGCTGGTGGGGCCCGCCGACGTGGCCGGCGACCTTCGAGCTCCTCGAATTCGTCAACGGAGGTAAGGCCAATTACTACATGACCGGCCCGGACGGCGAAAAGGCCAGGGGTTGGTGGCAATTCACCGCTGTCGACGCACCGACGTCCTTGTCCTTCGACGACGGATTTGCCGACGACAATTGGGAGCCGGTCGACTCGCTGGGTGTCACCAAGTGCAGCGTCACCCTCGAGGACATCGACGGGCGTACGCGGATGACCACCACGTCTCGTTTCGAGAGTGCCGATCAGATGCAGAAGATGATCGAGATGGGCATGGAGGAGGGAATGGGCCTCGCAATGGGCCAGATCGACGAGATACTCGCTGCGTAGTGGGAACGTGCGCGGTCGCGAGTCGACCGCGCACGTCGCGCTCTCAGCGTGACGCCCACACTCCGAGTTCGTTGCCACTCGGGTCGGTGAAGTGGAAGCGCCTACCTCCCGGGAATTCGTACGGGCCGTTCACGACGACGCCGCCCGCGGCCGTTACGGCCTCCACCGTCGCGTCAAGGTCGTCCGAGAACAACAGCACCAGTGGTCCCCCGGGAGCCGGCGGATCGGTCACGACAGCGATGCCGCCGACCTCGTCGTCGCCCGGGCCCTTGATTCCTGCATAGCCGGGGCCGTAGTCGTTGAATTCCCAGCCGAAGGCTCCGGCGTAGAAATCCCGAGCTGCAGCCAGATCGGTGACCGACAACTCCACATAGTTCAAACGATGATGAAGGTTGCTAGACATAGGTCAAGCCTAGCTACTCCGGAATCGAACTGACGGTGAACGGTTCGACAGGTTCTCCCCCGCGCTTGTCGAACTGACTGTTCACCACGAGCAGTCGATCTTCGGTCACGGCGACAGTCGTCGGGTAGGCGAACGACGGGTCGGTGATGTCGGCGAGGACTCGACCGGACCTACCGTCCTCGGACAGGTCGACCTTCGTGATCACTCCGTCGCGGTTCCGGACCACGTACAGCGTGTCGTCGTCGAGTTCGAGGCCATCGGCGTTCATCACCGTTGCGCCACCGAGATCAACCTGGGTCACATCCTTCGACTGGCGGTCGACGCGGTAGAGATTGCCGGTGTTGGATTGCCCGACGATGAGCGCGTTGTCGTCGTC
The DNA here is from genome assembly GCF_023264675.1 of Rhodococcus sp. (in: high G+C Gram-positive bacteria). Classification (GTDB taxonomy): domain Bacteria; phylum Actinomycetota; class Actinomycetes; order Mycobacteriales; family Mycobacteriaceae; genus Rhodococcoides. Next base: position 41,768 of record NZ_JAHFVG010000036.1, on the reverse strand, counting down.
CGCTTCGATGATTCCGTTGGCGTTGAAGCCTTCTCCGTACACGAACGGCGATCCGGTGAAGTTCACGAAGGTTTCGAGCGGGCCGTCCTGAGCGCCGCTTTTGACCTGTTCGGCGGGAATACGAAACAGCGCCGGGCTGCGAGAATCGGTGACGAACACGTCTCCGTTGTCGGCGATCGCAACGTCGTTCAGGAAGGTGGCGTCCGCGCCGAGCCCGTTGGTGAAGGTTCCGACCAGCGCCCCGGAGATGCTGTCGTAGATCCAGACCTTTCCGGTTGCTCCGCCGGCGATCACGAGCCTGTTCACGTCGTCGACGTCTCCACTGTCGTCCCCGTTGTCGTCGGCATCGGACACGTCGATGCCTGCAGCACCCGTGCGACCGTCGGCGCCTCCGGGAAGGAAGACCTGCATATCGGGAGTGCCGAGGGTGCCCTTGAAGACTGCACCGTCGCCAGTGGAGGTGACGTAGAAGGTGTTGTCGTCGGCAGTGATTCCCTCGGGGAACACCCCGGGACCCGGCAATGTGTAGACGCCGGCAGAATTCGCCGCACCGGAAGTGGACGGCGAGGTACTCGACGACGCGGCAGCGGGCTGCGGATCCGACGATCCGCAGGCTGCGAGAAGCAGAGCCGTTGCGGCCAGGGCAGGCAAGGACAACGCAGTGCGGTTCATGCTCCCGAGTGTTCCATATGTCCGGATTCATCGGTCGTATCCCGGGATGGGACCTCCACGATCAGGTCGGCGGTATCCCGCGCCGCTGTGCTGAATCCGGAGTTGGGCAAATCGACTTGCTCGGTCCACCGTGTGGCGTCGTCGAGCGTTTTGCCGTGACCGCGTTGACGCTCGATGAGGCGGTTGGCCCGAAGCCCTTCAGGCACGTCGAGGTACCACACCTCGTCGAGAATCGGCCGGATGTTCTCCCATCCGCCCTCGTCGAGGAGCAGGTAGTTGCCCTCGGTGACAACAAGGGGTGTCGTTCGAAAAATTGCCACCGAGGACGCGACCGACTCTTCTAGATTCCGATCGAAGCGAGGTGCATAGATCGTCTCGGCGACCTGCGTTCGCAGCCGCCCGAGCAGGGCCCGGTATCCATCCACGTCGAAAGTGTCCGGCGCGCCTTTTCGGTCATCGCGCGCCAGGCGCCGCAGTTCCTCGTTTGCGAGGTGAAAACCGTCCATTCCGACGACGGTGGCCACGGATCCGAGTTCGGTAGCCAACGCGTCACCGACGGTGGACTTTCCGGATCCCGGCGGACCGGTCAGCCCCAGGATTCTGCGCTCGCCGGAGAGAACGAGCGCGCGAGCCCGTCGACCGAGTTCTTCGATCATCTCTTCGAACCCTGCAGGTCGATACACGTTTTCCGAACTCATACGGACAAGTCTGGTCCACTTTTCAACGGTGCGCTGGCATTCGACGGTTCCCCCAGCTTCACGGCGATGACGCCGACCAATATGAGCACGCCGCCCCCGACCTGGATCGCTCGCGGGGTTTCACCGAGCAGCAGCCAGGCGAACACGAGCGCGGACAACACCTCGGTGAGGCCGACGAACGAGGCGAGCCGGGAACCGAGCCTGCGGATCGCGGCGATGCCGCAGACGTAAGCGAGCGCTGCGGTCACCACACCGAGCCCAAGAATCGAGGCCCACCACGGCAGCGACGTACCGGCAAGCTCCACGTTCTCGGTCGTCGCGGCAAAGGGCACGATCCCGACGAGGCCCGCAAGAAGCAATATCGCTCCGCCGCAGAGCAATCCGCCCGCAGCAAGAGTCAGCGGCGGCAGACCGTTGCCCTCGTCGGCGGACATGATCCAGTAGACCGCGGCGCCCGCCATGGCCGCGAGTGCCCAGAGAACACCCACCGGATCGAGCGACGAACCCGAGACCAGATCCAGGACGAGGACCAGCCCGACGGCGGCAACAGCGGCGCCGCCGATAGTCTTGACAGTGGGACGTTGCTTGTGCCGCAACCACATCCACGCAATGACGGCGATCGGCGATGTGAACTCGATCAGCAACGCGACGCCGACGGGCATGTATCCGACGGCGTTGAAGAATGCCAGCTGGCATCCCGCCACTGCGAAGGCGCCGTAGGCGAGGATGATTCCCGCGTTGCGCGCCAGTAGGTTCCACCGACCCCGCAATGCCACCACGCCTGGCACGAGCAGTACTGCGGCAGCGATCAGCACTCGCGCGGTCACCGAGGCGCCCGCACTCCAGCCCGCGTCGAGCAAGCTTTTCGCGAGTGGGCCCGACAGGCCGAACGCAGCCGACGACACGACGGCGAGCCCGAATCCCGACGCAAGCCGGCTCGGCCGTCGAGCAATCGTGTCATCAGTCAATGCCGTCATGAGTGATGACACTAGGCACTGCCATGTAAGGTGTCAACATGGTTTTCACTCATGACACGGTGGGCGCGCTCGTCGCCGCCGTCGATCTCGTGAACTCGGGCGAGGAACCGGACACCCTCGTCTCCCGCGAGCAACTCTCGGAGTTCTTCGTCGAGCAGGGATACACCGGCCGTTTCGACGGCGATCAAGCAGAACTGGATGCGGTCCGTCAGCTCAGACCAGCGCTGCGGCAATTGCTCACCAGCGAGCGCGACGACGCCGTCGACATCGTCAATCACATTCTCGCCGACTCTCGCGCGCTTCCGAGGTTGGTGCGCCATGGGACCACCGATTGGCATCTCCATGCCGTCGACGACGAGCGCCCGCTGGCCGACCGGATAGCCGTCGAAACCGCCATGGCGATGATCGACGTCATTCGGGCCGACGAGCTCTCGCGGCTGGACATCTGCGCCGCGGACTGCGACGGCATCGTGCTCGACCTCTCGCGGAATCGTTCGCGGAAGTTCTGCAGCACGGCGTGCGGCAACCGGGAAGCAGTCGCGGCCTACCGCGTCAGGAAATCAGAGCGCTAGAGCGTGACGACGTTGCCCTCACCCACAGAGCGAGCGAGATCAGCGCTGTCACTTCGGCGACCACCAGCACGCGCTCCACGTAACCCAGAGTGATGACGCGGTACCACGGCGTCGACGTCGTCATCCCGATGACCAGCGCGTAGGCGATCGGCAGCAGCGCTGCGAGACCCAGTATCGCGAGCCCCAGAGTCGCACGCGCCCAACTCTTCCAACGATGGTCACGAATCCAGGGAATCGAGACTGCGACGAGCGCGATCGGAATACTGACGAACGCGAGGGTTGCCCCCAGCCGGTGGATCGCTCCTCCCAGTCCGAGAGTCGCATCGTTGCTCCAGTCCTGCTTCGGTACCACGACGACGGCCACGAGTCCGACTGTCCACAGAGTCAGCGCGACAGCGGCGGTGGACGACGCCTTGGCCATGCCCGAGCGAACCGCCGCGACCAGCGTGCAGGCCGAGCCAACCGCCAGCAGCAGCACACCCGTCGCGAACACCCACTGCTGTGCGCCGAGTCCGTATTCGCTGATGGTGCGGCGCAGATGCGCCGGGTCGCTCACGGCGGTGTGGATGTCGAGCGCGAGAACCACCAAGGCGCCCGCAATGATCAAGGGCGCGCCGAGGGTGGCTGGGCGAACGGCGCGCGGGGAATCGAAGGTCACGCATCCACTGTGCCTGAAGGCCCGACGGCTACAGGTCGTCGAGCCCGATCAGCCCGTCCTGGATCGCGCGAGCCAGCAATGTCGCCTTGGTCGACGCCGGTCTGCCCGCGTGGTGGTACTTCGAACGGATCCGGCTCAGATGTGTGTTCACGGTCCCGGCGGCGATGAAGAGTTCCCGCGATACCTCCGATTTGGTGTCGTTGGTGATCCACGAGATCAGAACTTCGACTTCGCGCGCGCTGAGACCGGGATCAGTTCGGCGAGGCGACCATTCGAACGGGGCGGCAGAGGGGGGTGCTGCGATGGTCATGGCAATCCTTGTCGTCCAGGCATCCCGAACTACGCGGGAACAGAATTTCAGAGGTTCATGAAACCTCGAGAGTCTGCGATGGTCACTCCGCTGGGTGAGCGACTGTGCACTCGAGTGAGAGTGAACGCTGTCACCACGCACTGCGAAGTGGGACTAAGCCTGGTTACAGTGACGGTTCGAACTCACCGCAGGGGGCACTCGGTTGAACGAACACGACGCATCGACCATCCAGTTCATCGACGCAGGCGTTCGATCGCTGATCGACAATCCACGCGGAGTTCTCGAACGCGGACTGCGAAGCGAGGACATCGTCAACCAGGCGGGTGCTTCGCAAGCGACGTTCTTTCGCAAGTTCAGCACCAAGTCGGACTTCATCGACTCGGTCATCGGTCGTCTCACCGGTGTTCGGCGTCAGTCGGCGGACGATGTTCGGCAGGCTGTCGGCTCGCAGTTGAAATCCAACCACAACTTTCTGCGTCCCACAGTCATCGCTCTGGTCGAGAAGACCTTCCCGTCCCTCGTCGACGGCACCTCGGCAGCCACTCAATTCTTGGCGCTGGTGCACGGCAACCGAAACGCGGTCAAGGACGACTACATCCGCCGCGACCAGCTGGCACTCGCTGCCTACGAGGCGCTGTTCGACAACGCCGATGCCGCGTTGCGACGGCCGTTCACCACCCGTTCCTTCGCGACGACCGTCAATGCACTCCTCGACGGTTTCCGAGTCCGCGCCAAGATCGACCCCGGTTCGGTGACTCCCGCAATCGTCTCCGACGCCGTTCTTGCGTTGCTCGGGGCCGTCGTGGACACCTCGGGTGAGCATCAACATCTCGACGACATGGTCGGCTTCACTGCTGATCCAGCTCTGGCCGATCCGGCCGTCGCCAGGCCGCTTCCCCGTGACCCGAGAGCCGCAATCATCGCCGCTGCTCGAGCGGAGTTGGGAAAGCGCGGCTACTTCATGACACGGATGGACGAGATCGCCGACAACGCCTCGGTTCCACGTGATGCGCTGAAGAAGCTGTTCCCGACGAAGCCGCACATCCTGGTCGCTGCGCTGCAGTCACGTGTCGATGCGCTTCGCGAAGCGGTGGCCGACGACATTCTGATCGGTCTCGACGAGATCTCGATCATCGACAACTTCCTCCTTCGGTGCGCTCAGCTCGCCGCCGACGAGAGCGCGTTCATGGACGCGCTGTTGGTCGCCGTCGCGCACGACACCTACGGCGAACCGGAGGGTCTGCTGTCGGTGAAGCAGAAGCTGAACATCCCGGCGATCATCGGGCCGGTCATCCAGCAGGGGCAGGACAAGGGCTCCCTTGCCCTCATCGGCTCGCCCGTCGACCTTGCGGCCGGCATCACGAACACGCTGCTGATGCGATGCTTCACCAGACGTGGTGTCAGCCCCGAGGAGAACGCGACCTTCATCGGCGATCTGCTGCTCCGCGGACTTCAGCAGTCTCGGTAGACGACGCGATACCAGTGCTCGGTTTCGCCGGGCATTCTGTCGAGGTGCACGTTCGCTCCGCCGGACCGGTGGAACAGACGCACCCCGTCGCCCAGCAGAGCCGGCGCGACGAACACGAGGATCTCGTCGAGCAATCCCTCGTCGATGCACTGGCGGGCGACATCCGCGCCGAGAATGTTGACGTACTTCTCCCCCGCGGCCTCTTTCGCCTGTTCGACGGCAGACCGGAGATCGGTGGAGACGACGACGCCTTCCGGAGGTGGTTCCGGAGGCTGGTGCGTCAGCAGTACGACGGGTCCGTCGTACTGCCCGCCGAAAGCACCCTCCGCGTCGGTTCCGCGGTTGGGGTCGTCGCCGAAGAAGGTGACGGCACCGCACAGGATCGAGCCGACCTGAGCGAGCAACCTCTCGGCGGTCTCGTTGGTCTCGCCGACGTGTTCGGAGAGCCAGGACATATCGCCGTTCGGGCCTGCAATGAACCCGTCGAGCGACATCGTCGCGGAGTACAGAAGTCTGGCCACGGTCTTCCCTTCGTCGGCACCTACGAGGATGGACCGTGGCCGTGTCCGAAAGTCATCGCTACAGGCGCGGATCCACGAGCACCTTGGCGTGAGTGCTCGTTCCCGAATCGAGTTCGACGAACATGGCGGTCAGTTGATCCAGTCCGATCGTGCCGGTGTGGAGCGAGAGTACGTCGATTCGCTTCTCCGCGATCGCCGTCATCGATCCGAAAAAATCCTCGTGCGAGTACGCCAGTGAGCCGATGACCGTGAGCTCGCGGCTCTGCCAGTCACCGTAGCTGACCTGAGAATCGGTTCCCGGGTAGCCCAGCAGTGAGAGTATTCCGCCGCGACGAACCAGTTCCGCCGACGGCTGGAGGAGGCTGGCCACGCCGGTGCATTCGAACAGGACATCGGCGCCTAGTCCGTTGGTTGCAGCACGGAGAACTGCGTTCAGTTCGCCCGGCTCCACGACGTCGGTGAATCCAAGTTTCACCGCTTGCGCGCGGCGGTGGGGAGATGGTTCCGACACGATCACTCGCCCGGCTCCACTGTTGCGCGCGTGCTGGGCCGTCAACAGGCCGATCGGCCCGGCGCCCTGCACCACCACCGTGGATCCGAGCACCATCGCGGTTCTCTTGACAGCATGGAACGTCACCGTTGCCGGTTCGACGAGGGCTGCCTCTTCGTCGGTGAGTGCATCGGGGACGGGAATCACCCGGCGGGCAGCCACCGTGAGAGTCGTACCGAATCCGCCGTGGATCGGTGCGTCTTCCGTAATTCCGTTCGCCTCGGCGAACGCCAGATCGCAGTGCGCGGCGTGACCCGCCGTGCACTGCGGGCAGCGTCCACAGGCGGGCCCGACACCGCCCACGACTCGTTGGCCCACGGCTACCGTCGTGACGCCGCTTCCGATCGCCGACACCGTACCGGTCCACTCGTGACCGAACACTGCAGGCGGGAGGGCGGCGGAGGAATAGCCATGGGTGTCGGTCGCACAGATACCGCAATACCTGATCTCGACGACGACGCTGTCGGTGGCCGGTGGCGGCGTCTGCCCCTCTTCCACCGTCTCCGCCTTCTCGGGAGCGACGACGTGTACGTAACGATGTGATTCCAGCACGGACATGAAGGCTACTTTCTTGGCAATGGCTCCATTTTGGAGACATTGTCATGTTACTCCGGCCTCACGCCATCTGAACGCCCGCGATTTCCTCGACCCCGCCCTTACCGTCGAACGACAGCTGACGGAACGCGACCTTCTCGACGAAGAATCGGTCGTGGCTCACCAGGATCACGGCGCCGGGGAACGCCATGAGTGCACGCTCGAGTACCTGGGTGCTCTGCAGGTCGAGGTGGTTGGTCGGCTCGTCGAGCACGATCACGCCTGCGCCGAACAACAGGCACTGAGCCAGCGCGACACGCGCTTTCTGGCCGCCGGACAGCACGCCGATCTTGGTCTTGAGATCCATCTCGGAGAACTGCAGCAGCGTCAGGAAGCGGTTGACTTCCTTCTTCGTCGCGGTCAGCGCCAGACTGTCCGGCATCGCGTTGACCGAGTGTGTGACGGTGTCGTCGGGATCCAGGTCGTCGAGCACCCGGTTGTAGTAGATGAAGGACGGAGCCTTCGTCTTCCACTTGATCTTGCCGCTGTCTGCTTGTTCGGCGCCGGTGAGAATGTCGACGAGCGTGGTCTTGCCGCAGCCGTTGGGTCCGGTAATGGCGATGCGGTCACCGCGGTGGATGGTGAAGGAAACACCGTCGAAAAGCTGTTGTTCACCATAGCTTTTGGAGATTCCGGAGATCTCGGCGAGGTTGTCGGGGACGTTGAGTCCGCTGTAGATCGCGGTGACGACGGTGTCGACCGGCCGCGGGCTCTTGCTCTTCTTGATGTTCGCAAGCCGGCGCTTGAGAACGCCGCTCGGATTCTTGACCGATTCCTTGCGGTCGCTGATGGCTTCCTGCTCGTAAGCGAGAAGCTGCTGCTCGTTGCTGAACTCGCGTTCGAGGTTCTTGAGCCGAAACTGTTTCTGCGTCACGTAATCCGAGTAGCTGCCGTCGTAGGTCTGGAGGTGGTGGTTCTCGATCTCGACGATCGAGGTGACCACCTGCTCGAGGAAATGCCGATCGTGCGACACCACGAGCAACGCACCGCGGAAGTCTCGTAGCCACCGCTCGAGCCAGGCGATTCCGGCGACGTCGAGGAAGTTGGTCGGCTCGTCGAGTAGCAGCACATCCGGCGATTCGATGAGAATTTTGGCCAGGGCCGCGCGGTTCCGCCAGCCCCCGGACAATCGGCCCACCGGAAGTTCGCGGCGTTCGCCGTTGAAACCGAGCATCGAGAGCACGGTGTCGATGCGCTGGTGGTAGGTCCAGCCGCCGCTGTTCTCCATCGCGTCGAGCAGTTCGGCCTGGCGGTCGACGAGCTTGTACATCTGCTTCTCGTCGAGGTCGCCGCCGAGAGATGCTTCCACCTCGGCCAGTTCCTTCTCGATCGCATGCACCTCGCCGAACAGCGATTCGAGTTCGGTCTGGATGCTGCGATCGCCGTCGAGTTCGGAGAACTGGGAGAAGTAGCCGATGCGGGCTCCCTCGGTGACGTCGACCGTGCCCGAATCCGCTGTCTCGCGCCCCAGCAGGAGTTGGAGAAGTGTCGTCTTGCCGGTGCCGTTGCGGCCGATGAGTCCCACTCGATCGCCGTCGGCGAGGCGGAAGAACACCTCGCGCAGCATCACCTTCCCGTCGTAACCCTTGGCGACGTCGTTCAGGCGAATCCAACTCAAGTGAAACAGCTCCTGGGAATAGCGGCGGCACCTGGTCGAACCGCCTGCCCACTATAGGTGGCTGCGCCACCCGTGTGCGCGTGGTCGGTCGCGGCCCCTACTACGCGCACACGGGTGATGCGCTCGTTAACAAAACGAATGGTATTAATACTCCATGCACGAGCGCCACAGCACCGCGATGACGGCACTTGTCATCACCTCGATCGTCGCGACGGGCATCGTCGTCGCCGGGCTCACCACCCCGCCCGACGAACCCGAGCTCACCGTTCAACCAGTCACCACCACCGCGGAGCGGCCACTCCCCCCACAGCAGGAATACGTCCTGGTCACCCCCAACGTCGAATTCCCCACCACCATTCCGGGGTGCGACACCGTCGACGAACCGGTCGAAGCGCAGTATTCGTCATTCATCACCGGTGGCGATCCCGAAAGGTACGACAATCCGATTGCGCCGTGGTTCAACGGTCCCAAGGCACACCTGATGACCGAAGCCTTGATCGCGGCCCTACCAGCCGGCAGTGAGTTTCCCGATGGGCGGATCCCCTTCTTCGAGCCGATACCGGTGTACGACGGTTCTGATATCACCGTCGACTCGACGAACGCTTCCGCGGAACTCTCCGTGGACGGCAGATCCGGGTATATCAGCATTGGGGTCGGGTACAGCGACGCCGGCATACCGCCATGCGTCGCGGGAGATCTCGACGAGCGGGCGACCCGACCCGACGGCACCGTGGTCGACACACAGACCACCTGGCGTGAGGTCAACGGTGAACGAACCTATCAACGTAGTGCCAGTGCGTACCGGCCCGACAATTCCAGAGTCTCGGCATATTCGACCGGAGGTTCCGACGAGGACTCGCTCCCACTGACTCTGGACGAGATGACCGACGTGATCACCGATCCAGCGTTGGCAACATCTCCCGTTCCTGCGCCCGGAACGCCGGGAAACATCACCGACTGTGGATCGTCGCTGATGTCCGAGAGCTCGGCCCCGATCACCATCGGCGACCTCCGAAGCTTGAATACTGCTCTGCAAGAGGCCGATTCCGGCAATCTCGTTCCGACGCCGCCGCTGGGATCTCTCCACACGAGCCGGTGGGGCGGCGGTCTCTGCCAGGTCGTCGACAGTGCCGCAGGCACACTGACGATCACGGTAACCGATTCGCCCGACACGGACCCCGGTCGGTACAGCGCAGGCACCACCGTTTCCGTGCCGACGCCCTCGGGTCTCGGTATCACCGTCACGACCGAAAATCCCTGGGATCCCGCGGTACTCGAGACTATTGCCCGGACGCCCGGATTGGACGTGGCATGAGTAGTCGTCTATTGATTGCCGGAGTCGTTGCCGCTGTCACGGTTACGGCCGCTGCGTTCGTTGTGACGCAGGACCGGTCGACGACGATCAAAAGAATCACCGACGCTTCGCCGGATGCGCCCGGGGTCGCGTGGGTCACGGATGCATCCGCCAGCGGTATCGACGGGGCAGTGTTCGCCGATCCACGAACCGGCTCGGAGTACCCGTGGGGCGCCGGCAGCATCCAGATCGACAGCACGGTGATGACATTGGCGGTAGCACCGGATGGCGACGGGCCCAACTCCGATGCCGTCATGCTCGGGATCGACGCCGACACCGGCGAAGTCCGGTGGACGGCTCCCGCGCCCGGGCTGGCGACGTGCGCGAGCCTGCCGCTCGATGGACAACTCGTGTGCACCGAGACCCCGTACGACGAGGATCCCGGAATAGTCACCTTCGATGTCGACTCCGGCAACAGTCACCAGTACGACACCGAGGCCGGTATCGTCGCTGCCACCGTCGCGAACGATCACCTCTACACCGCCGACGGAGACATCGAGGGCTCCGACGTCAGAATTCACCGCGGTACCCTCGACGACCACGATGCCGATTGGACTCGGCCGCTCTATGTCTCGGCGGGCTGGGAAGATCAGTACGCCGACCGACTCCAGGTCGGAACCAAGACCGGGCACTTCGATCTCGGCGGCGGATTCGCGACCTTCGACGCCGAGACGGGCGCGGAGATCTGGGCGACGGACACCCTCGACGACTGCATGACTGCGTCACACCGCACCGTTGGAAATCTTGCCATCGGTGTCGAACACGACTGTGCGTCGCCGTATGCGCCCACAGCGACGACTGCATTTTCGACGGACGGCCGAGTCGTCGCCACGACACCGATCACGGCCGAGAGCTACGCGAGCATCGACGACCCGACGGACGCGTCTGTCCCTGTTGTTCTGGGAGACGCTGCATTCGACCGTGTCTCTGGAACCGAGCTGTGGCGCGACGAATCACTCGTCTACACGCAACCCGCTACCGAATGGAGCGACGAGTCCCAGCGCAGTTCGCTGATCGCGGTGATCGGCGACATCGGGATTCTGCAGCGCGACGACAGCCGAGCCGGGATCGATCTTCGCACCGGTGACGAGCGATGGACCATGGACGAGCCGTGGTCCATCTTCGGCCACGAGGGGAGCATTGTTCTCGCCGCGATGCAGGACAACTTGATCGCGCTCGACATTCGGTCCGGGCACCAACTGTGGTCGGCGCCGTTCGACAACATCACCCCCGGGTCGCAACCGACCACCTTCGTCGACGGGGAGGGCGGGTCTTACCTGCTGCAATCGGAGTCGAAACTGACACGGCTCGTGCCGCTGCCCTGACCGGACGCTACTATGACGCTCGGCATAGAAATGCAAGAACCGGGAGAGCAATGACCAGCACACCGCATCCGTTCGACGACGCCGTTGCCCTGACGCATGCCGGCGACGGCATCTTCCGCGGCCGTACGTCGGCGGCATACAACAACATGGTCGGTCCGTTCGGTGGGCTCACGGCCGCCACATTCATCCGCGCGATCCAGGATCACCCCGACCGCCTCGGTGACCCCATCTCCTTGACGATCAACTTCGCGGGACCGGTGGCCGAGGGCGAGTTCGAGATCTCCACCCGCGCCGTCCGAACCAACCGCAGCAATCAGCACTGGTATCTCGAACTGAGCCAGAACGGTGAGGTGGCCACCTCCGCCACTGCGGTGTTCGGCACCCGGCGGGACACCTGGGACGACGACGAGGCCACTCCCCCGTCGCTGCCTGCGCCGTCCGAACTCGGCACGTCAGGTTTCCCCGAGTTCATCGCCTGGGCACGCAACTACGAGATGCGTTTCGCTGCAGGCCAATTGAGCGAGGAAGAGTCCTCGGATTCGACCATTTCACTGTGGGTGCGCGATACGCCGTCCCGCCCGTTGGACTTCACATCGCTGACGTCGATGGCCGACATCTTCTACCCTCGCGTGTTCCAACGGCTCGGCAAATACGTTCCCGCCGGAACCATTTCGCTTACGATTCACTACTTCGCGACGCCGGAGGATTTGAAGACTCAGGCCGATTCCTACGTCCTCGCGCACGCGAATGCTCGACGATTCCACAAGGGATACTTCGACCAGTCCGCCGAACTCTGGGGAAGCGACGAGAAACTCCTCGCCACCAGCCATCAGGTTGTGTATTACAAGGCGTGATCCGGTGTCATCCGGTGAGGCAGTGGGCCGCAAAGGTGCGTCCCCAGTCAGGCCCCGAGTTTCCTCTTCCGATGGACCACGTCAGTGCGCCGATGACCGTCAAGAAGTCCACAGTTGGTCTGGCGATGTACTGAACGAGGCTTGGGTCGCGTCCGCCGACGTCCCAACCCACCAACTCGAGGGACTCGGACATCATCGAATTACGCTCGACCAGAGTGGATCCAGCGGCGACCGAAACTAGTAGCAGAAGTCCGGCCTCGGACTCGACTTCTTGATTCGACAGAGGCATCCGCGACGCCGCTCGCTCCCACAGACCAACCGGATCGTCGACGAGTTTTTTACCGTCGCGGGTCATCACTAGTTTGCCTTTAAGAACTCTGACAAGGCCGAGTGCTGTGGCCGACCATCGCAGCCAGTGCACTGGCTGATTATCTACCTCACGAGGCGAGCGTGCGATCCACTCGTTACCCCATTCCAATTCGTCTCGCATTGCGACAACATCTTTCGGAGCCAGATAACCGGCAGCGGTCAACTTGAGCCCCTCAGTACCGACGCGAGCAAGAAACCAGGAAAACTTCTCCATTGCGACGGCGGCGACAGTCTCATCGACTTCCGCATCGTCGAATTCGATCGAGCTGAGCACAGTCGCCAAAGTACGGTGGTACTTCAGCGGTACCCGAGTAAAAAGCGAACTCAGCTTCGGAGACTGCACCTCGATCCTCCGAGCAAGTTGCACACTCTGGTTGCGCGAATCGATTCGGTCGTTCGCCTCGGCCGGTTCGAACTTCTCGGCATCGAACGGCCCCAGCCACTGACGGTATTGCTGGTATTCGGAGTGCCGAGGATCCGCAACGACTTTCAGCAACTCTGCATACCCGTGCGGTCCGCCGCAATCCTCCGGAGGACAGGCTCGCTCGCCCCCGGTGCACACATTTTCAGCAAGATCACCTCCGACCGCCAACAGCGTCAGTCGGTGGCCCCAGCCGTCACCGAAGTCGTACTCGTAGCCAACGCTGTCGTCGACGGCGGCAAGTACTTCGTCGGCACGTACCCCGTCTTCCAAGATCCCGGATCCGTCATCGTCGTCTTCGAGAGCCTCGCGTGTCACGTAATGCCGCCCCTCACCGTAAGGATCGGTGCCGGTGAAGAACATGTGCATGTGTCGGTCCTGCCAGCCCATCGCATCCTGGATCAGCGCATGCAAGTCTGGCAACGTCAGGTCGGATCGGATGTCGAGTTGCCGCCACACCAATGGTTGCACGTCGTCCAACGTGACCTTGATCGTCATCGCTACGGCACGCGATCGCTCGGGACTATCGGGTGTTGCTGACATCTTGTACAGAGTAGTCACGAGCCAGGTCAGGGACAGGGACCAGCCGAACCGCAAAGCCAGGCTTGCTGCGAGTCCTAAACCACCGATCGGTCCGGTTCGCCGCGGAACCGGGAGACCGCTCCGTCGATTCGAAGTTTCTTCCACAGGTACTTCGACGAGCGGTTCATCATGCCCAGTTCCGTTGCGAGCATGCGCACATCGCCGAAGTACGACGCCAGCTGTTCGCTGCCGGTGGGCCCGTCCCAGTACGCTTCCTTGACGATCTCCCGCGGGATACCCAAGTCTGCGGCCAGCTTTCGCGACGGAGCCATGATCACACCGGCCAACCATCGCATGATGATCGGCGTCGAGACCGAGACGAGCCATTTGTTGGCACGCCCAAGGTTGGGATAGTGCTGCCGGAGGAAGTGGTGGGCGAAGGAGATGTGCCGCGCCTCCTCGGCGATGTGAATTTCCATCGTCCGCAGCATCGCCGGCGGCACATCTTTGCCCTGGCGGATCACTTCCTTCTGCCAGTGATCGATGGGCTCTTCGCCGGCAAGGATGCCGACGAAGAAGATGACCGGTAGGGACGCTCCAAGCATGCCCATCATCGGCGACGCGAGCCGAAAGTCCTTGCGCATTCCTGGTACGTCGGCGCCGGATCGGTTGACCAACTCCTGGAACATCTGGATGTGATTGCACTCCTCGGTGATCTCGTGGAGGCAGTACCGGAACTCGAGCGAATTGTTGGGCATCGCCATGATGAACTGCATCATTCCGCGGATCAGGATGCTCTCGAACGCCGCGCCGGTCTTGACCGCGTTGATCGAGAGGTGGTGCCCCACCTCGATCTGGCGATCGAGGGGGAGATTTCGATACCAGTCGGTTCCGCCGAGCGGGTGATACTCGGGAAGCGTCCACCGCGGATCCTCGGGGAACATCCGAAACTCTTCACTGTCCCAGTCGATGTCCAGGTAGGGATCGAAGTTGCGGCGCACCGAGCCGTCGGACAGCACGTCGAGCATCTCGCGGTAGGTCTCGACCGGCAGTCGGGTATCGATCTTGCGGCGCGCCCTCTTGCCGCGGGTAACTGTAACCATGCGCTTCACACCTCTTTCGATCTGCGGCAATCACCCTGGTCGAGGGGCCATGCTGCAAAAACAAGCGATCTTGCTGGTAATCCAAGTTACACACATAATCCAGAGTTGGGAAGGGGCACGGTGGCACGGTCGCAGCGTGGGTTCGCTCCGACCGGGCCAGATCCGCAGACGCGGTTATCCGGTGACGCCGGTGAGCTCGTTCGGAGTGTGATCGAGCACGCCGGTCGCCGTGATCGCGCCGGTCGCCAGATCCACGGCATGGACCGAATCCTTGGCCGGGTCGGAGACGAACGCGGTGCCGTCCTGAACGAAGAGCGCCGGGCGCGGCTCCTGCCACTCGACCGGTTCCTCCCACGCATCGACGACCGAGATCGTCTTGGTCACGGCCTTGGTGTTCACATCGATGACGTGCAGTGCACCGTCCGTACCGAGCACGATCGCCTCGCCTGCAGGTCCGCGGCCGAGCGAACGAAACGTGTAACTGGTGCCGAGGTCCACGAGGGTGAGGCCGCCCGAGACGGTGTCGGTGAGCGAAACGCGCGTGGGGCGTTCGAGTTCGGCGTCGGGATCGACCTTGTAGTCACCGAGCAGCACGGCGGAGTCCTCGTCGCCGGCCTGGTTGCCGATTCGGCCGTAGGCATCAGGGCTCTGCACCTTGGTGATCTCGCCGTCGCGGTAGATCAGCAGACCGTCTTCACAGCCGACCACGACGGTTTCGTCGGCGGCGACGGCTTCACCGTGAACGCCGGGGCATTGCTCGTTGCGGACGATCTCCTTGCGGTCCTTGTCGAGGACGACGATGCCCGTTCGCTCGTCCTCGTTGCCGAGCGTCGTCAGCAGCGAACCGTCCGATAGTTCGACAGCAACACCGTGGTGCGCTTCGGGGGTCGCGTAGTCGACCGTCTCGGGCTTCGTTCCGTCCAGCAGCGCCGCCGACTCGAACGTTTGCACCAGGCCGGTGCCGTCGTCGAACAGCACCGTCTTGCCGTCGTGACGCACGACGTGACCTGGCGTGGTCGCGTCGAATTTCACGTCCGTCAGCGCGGGGACACCGGTGTAGAACTCGGAGCCCTCGGTCCAGGTTCCGGCGTCGAGAGCCGTGAATGCTCCTGAGCCACTGACGAACACGTGCCTACCGTCGCCCGCTGGGTTCAACCGGGTGAAGCCGTCGATTCCGGTAACCTCGTCGACGGTCTCGAGCGTTGCGGCATCCAAGATGACGACGCCGCCGTCGTAGCTGACTGCAAGCCGCGGAGTTGCAGCCGAATTGGTCTGAGCGGGAGTTGCTTCGGTGCCCGGATCCGATGAGCACGCTGCCAGAAGGGTAACCGAGACCCCGACCGCCACTGCCGCACTGAGCCTTCGATTCGAATGTGTTGTCTTCATGACCAAAGAAGTACAGGCAACCGTAAACGCATGTCAAAGGCTAGAATGCGCACAAGTGCATGTCTCACAAACGATTTCGACCTATCGAAGCCCATCGGCAATTGCCTCACTGTTGCGATCCATCATGTCGATATACGTCGCCGCCCCGGACGCCTCGTCGCCCAACGATTCGGTGAACAGCTTCACCACAGCGATAGCGACACCGGCCTCGGTTGCCATGACCTGCGCGAGCGTGTCGGGCTGCGAGGAGTCGACGAAGATCGTCCGCACCCCGGCGTCGGTCACCGACGTCGCGAGGTCCGACAGATCCGAGGCGCTCGGGGAGGCGAGCGTGGTGCCGCTGGGGATGACGGCGCCGATCACTTCGAAGGCGTACCGATCCGCCAGATACCCGAACACATGATGATTGGTGACGAGCTTGCGGCTGTCCGGCGGGATCAGCGAAAA
Organism: Rhodococcus sp. (in: high G+C Gram-positive bacteria); assembly: GCF_023264675.1. GTDB lineage: Bacteria > Actinomycetota > Actinomycetes > Mycobacteriales > Mycobacteriaceae > Rhodococcoides. The sequence continues at coordinate 25,349 of NZ_JAHFVG010000036.1, read as the reverse complement.
TCGTTCTCTCATACGTTCGTCCAGTTCGGCGAGCTTCGCGTCGTATTCGGCGGCGGCCGCATCGACGGTAACGCCCTCGACGCTACGGTTCACCGCATCTCGAATCAGCGTGACCACGTTCCGTATCCGATCAGGATCGGTCCAGATGTGTGGATCCTGCGCCCCGGCAGACTGACCGCTCACGTATTCGATCGGGTCGGCGGCCGGTCCCGCTTCGACAACCTCGATGCCCTCCGATCGCGCCGCCTCGATCGTGTTCGCGACGCCTTCCTCCAGTCCGAGTCCGTTCGAGATCACCAGATCGGCCGATTGGACGCGGGCGGCTTCCGACGCCGAGATGTCGAAAGAGTGCGGATCGGAGTTCGGCGGCATCAGCACCAGGACGTCGGCCTGATCGCCGACGATGTTCGCGGTGATATCGCCCAGGATGTTGGTGGTCACCACGATCGTCGGCTTGCCCGACGAACCTGCATCGGAGCAGCCCGCGAGTACGGCCAGCACCGGAAGCGCCAGTAGAAGAAGCTTTTTCACGAGCCGACCACGCCGATCGAACCGGGAGTGAAGTCGAGATCGAAGGTCCGAGCGATGCGGCCGCCGTCGCGGTAGTCGATTTCGAGGATTGAGTTCGACGCCGGGTCCGCCACGTAGGCGCGGGTGCCTGCCACCTCGATCGACGGCGTGGGATCCGCATGCTCGTCGTAGATTCCGGCGATCGGCGTCGAGGAAATTTCGGCGCCGGTGAGGGCATCGAACACCCGGAACGTTCCGTCGCGCTGCACCGAGAACACGGTCTTGCTATCGCTCGCAACACCGGTCGACAACGCTTCGTCCGCGGTGCGGGCTTCGACCCACTCCCCCGTCTTCGTGTCGAGAACGAGCACGCCCGTGGTGGTGGAAGCTGCGACGAGCGAGCCTCGCGACCCCTCGGCGAACGACCACACGCGGTGCTCGGGCGTCACCGATGGCGGGTAGGGAAACGTGGTGGTCGCGAAGTCGGCGGCCGCGTCCACCTTCAGCACACCGTCGTCACAGGCGACGACGAAGTAGTTGGAGAACACCGCTTCGCCGTGCATCTCGGGGCACGATCCTTCGAGCGGCCTGACCAACGAGCCTGTGCCATCGCGCAATTCGATGTCCGCCGGCAGGTCCTCCTCGCTCCCTCCCGTGGACACGACGAAGTGGTCGGCCAGCGGTACCGCGATGCCATGGTGCGGTTCGGAGTCGATGGTGGTCGCGACAGTCGCCTCACCCCTACTCAGGGAATCGAAGTCGACGACGTCTGCTGTTCCTGTGCCGCCGAAGAACACCGCCACTTTCCGGTCGCCGGCGATGACGTGGGCAGGCTCGTCCCCGCCGAGGTCACCGATCTCCGCCGGATCCTTGGTGTACGAGTGCGAATGGTCGCCGTGGTCGATGCTCCACGATCCGGGATCCAGCACATGCGCGCGCTCGTCGTCCGCGGCGACGATGTAGCGATTGTTGATCGTCGTGATGCTCGACGGGTTCTCGACATCGAAGGAGTGCACCGACTCCCCGGTCGCGAGGTCCATGACCTCGATGCGCCCGGAGTTGGCGTCGGCGATCACGAGCCTGGGCTCGGGGCCCGCCACCTCGGTCGATCCAGCTTCGGCGGCAAGATCGCTGCCGGGTTGAGCTGCCCCGGTCTCCGCTTCTTCACTGCTGCAACCGGCGGCAGACAGCGCGACGACGCCGACGACGATTACCCATGTACGCATGAGAAAGGACTCCCTAATAGGAATGATAACGATTGTCGTTACAGTAAACCACGGTTAAAGTCGCCGACACGCCACGGACCGAATGCCCCAGCCGGTCACTCGGAGTGAGCGAGGGCGTCATTCGGTCTGAACCGGCGCCCAAACCGCCCCACCCAGCCCCGCCGCACCATTGAATCCCGCGCAGATTTAGCACCCGCAACCACGAAGAACTGCAGCACCGCGAGCCCCGCGATCGTGGCCCCGGCCGCGGTGTTCGCATGCCAGGACACCAGCAACCCGGCAAGAACAGCCGACCAGCCCAGCAGCGTCGCGATCACCATCGACCCCGCGATGGATCGCCCGAACAGGTAGGCCGTCGCCGACGGTGCGACGAGCAAACCGAACACCAGCAACGTGCCGACGATCCGGAACGACGCCACCACCGCCAGCACCACGAGCGCGAGCAGCACCAGGTGAGCCAGCCGGGGCCGGAAGCCATACGTCTGCGCCTTGCGTTCATCGAACACCAACGCCACGAACGGGCGATACGCGATCACCGACACCACGAGGGCAACAACTGCGGCCACCCCAAGAAACACCAGGTCGGAGTAGGTCGCCGACAACACGTCACCGAAGAGGAACGATGTCAGGTCCACCGCGAACGATCGTGCCCGCGAGACGATCACCACTCCCAATGCCAGCATGCCGACGAACAGCAACCCGATGCCGGTGTCCTCGGAGAGTTTCGAGTTCCGCGACACCCATGCCACTCCCCCGATCATCACCACAGCACTCACGGCTGCACCGATCAACAGGTTCGCACTCATCAGGTAGGCGAGGGCGACTCCGGGCAGCATTCCGTGGGACACTGCATCGCTCAGAAAAGCCATGCCGCGCAACACTACCCACGTGCCGACGAGCGCACACAGGATCGATACGAGCATGCCTGCCCACAGGGCGCGCTGCACGAACGACACAGCAAAGGGGTCGAGTAGCCAGTCCACAACCGGGAACCCTATGCGATAATGATTGTCGTGAGCGAATCCGTGTCCGTCCAGTCCCTGTCCGTTCGGTACGGATCCACCCATGCCCTCGACAATGTGACGGCGCAGTTCCGTCCCGGCACCGTGACCGCGCTCGTCGGGCACAATGGTTCCGGCAAATCGACTCTGCTGCAATCACTTGCGGGCATCGTCTCGCCGTCGACGGGCAGCGTGCACACCGGTCGCCGACGGGTGAGCTATGTCCCCCAACGCAGCGATGTCAGCGATCGAATGAGTGTGAGCGTCGCCGACGTGGTGACGATGGGGACGTGGCCTCGGCGCGGAATCTTCGGACGTGCGAGCGCACAGGACCGCCGCGCCGTCGAGGACGCCCTCGAGCGCCTGAAACTCACCGAACTGCGCTCACGCAGGCTGTCCACGTTGTCGGGCGGACAACGTCAGCGAGCATTCCTCGCACAGGCTCTCGTCGAGAACGGGGATCTGGTGCTGCTCGACGAGCCGACAACGGGTCTCGACGCCGAAGCCCGCGAGATCATCAACGGAGTCGTCGGCGACGAGGCGGCCCGCGGTGCCGTCGTCGTCCTCGCCACCCACGATCCGGGCGATGCACGACGCGCAACACGGATCATCACTCTCGAACGCGGAAGCGTCACCGAGCGCGTCCGCTAGAAAGCCCGCCGCTACGGCTGCGCGAGCTTCTCACCGAGAGCGGTGAGGTCCAGCGTCGCAGCAAGATCCGCGATGGTGACGGATGCCAGCTCGGCGCGATAGGCCTTCTCCGCCGTCGCCATCACTTTGGCAATCCCGCAGATGCTGAGGCACTGCTCGGGCGGTGCGGCCAGCAGTCCCTGCTGCCGAATTTCGGTGCATCGAAAGGCCGGCTCGGTTCCGTCCACGGCCTGGACCACGTCGAGCACGGTGATCTTCGCGGCGGACCGTGTCAGCACGTAGCCGCCATCGCGGCCTTCGGTCGGCTGCACAAGATCGGCCCGGGCCAACGCTCGCAGATGTTTCGCAAGATAGGTCTTCGACACCCCGTGCAGGTCAGCCAGGCGTGCAGTGGGCACCGGACTGCGCGACTGACTCAGAACGACGCAGCAGTGCAGCGACCACTCCACACCTCCGGACAGCTTCATGACCTCAACTCTATCGTCGGCTCGTGGCGATGCCCCGAGCATGCGTCTCGCTCAGTGGTTCTGCTTCAACCAGTCTTCGTACGTTGTCGGCGCGATCCAGGCCTGAGCCCCCGGTGTGGGCGTGATGGTCGAGTCCTCGAGTTTCGCCCCGAAGTACCCGGCTGATGGATCGCTTGTGACCGATCGTGAATCGCCGGTCGCAGCGAACAGTCTCCGGATCAGCTCGTCCATCCCGATCGGCTCCGGGCCTGCGATCTCGACGGTGCCCTTCAACGGTGTTCCGAGGACTACCTCGGCGAGATGGGTGACCACGTCGTGGGAGGCGATCGGCTGAAGATGTGCCGGAGTTGCATGCACGGTGCCGCCCGAGAACCCTGCATCGGCGATGCCGGCCACGAACTCGAAGAATTGGGTCGAGCGGACGATCGAGTACGGAACCGCTCCTGCTTCGACCAACTCTTCCTGGGCAACTTTGGCGCGCATGTAGCCCGAATCGGGAAGGCGATCGGCACCCACGATGGACAGGATCACATGATGGCCGACACCGGCTGCCACTTCGGCAGCGAGCATGTGCTCGGTGGAATCTCGGAAGAAGGCCAGGACGTCGTCATCGGCCCAGGATGGCGAATTGGTGAGGTCCACAACGACGTCGGCGCCTTTCACCGCTTCGGCGACACCCGTGCCGGTCGTGGTGTCGATGCCCGCCGATCGGCCCAGCGCCGCAACCGTGTGCCCCGCCTGCGCGAGCCTTTCCGCGAGCTGACTACCGATGAGACCGTTTCCGAAAATGACAACCTTCATGACCCACTCCTCGTTTACTTGGATAATTACTATCGCAGTTTACTACGACAATAGTTATCCAAGTCAACCCCCCGCCTTGAAGGTGCCAGTCCTCGGTCGCGTTGGTCAGCGCGTTGGTCGGCTCGGACACGACCGCAGGCTCGCGCCCCGACCACAGATCCAAGATCGCTTTCGGCCGCGCCAGCCACTCACGACCGAAGTTACGAAGCACCGCAAGGCGATTGCAGTCGCAGTCAGCGTTGACCCCGTCGGCATCGATACCCGCGTCCCGGCACAGCGCGACCGCACGCGAGACATGCAGACCCTGGCTGACGACGAGGGCTTTGGTGACCCCGAACGTCATCGCTGCCCGGTGGCAGGAATCGTAGGTGTCGAGGCCGTAATCGTCGCCGACGATTTTCGCGGGGTCGATTCCGGCGTCGACCAGATAGTCGGTCATCGCGGCAATCTCGTTGCCCGACTTGCCGTTCGCGTCTCCCGATACCAGCACGGCCTCAGCGCGCCCTGATTCCATCACTGCGATGGCGGCGTCGAGACGCCCAGCTAGATACTTCATCGGTTTGCCGTCGCGCACCTGCGATCCCAGCACGATGACCACCGGGGCATCGGGGGCGTCGGCGACGTCGTGCACTCGCCCGAACGAGACCGCCGCGATCCACGCGGCCGACCCCAGAACGATGGCAAGGACGCCGACAACCGCAGCGCCCAGGACACGAACCAACCTGCGCCGACGCGTACTTCTCATGAACATCCGATCATCGACGTGAGTGGCCGGACGAACAGTACCGAGTGACTTTAAGGACTTTCTGAGGCCCGATACGCTTCTGCATCCGCGAGGTCGACCCGCCAGAAATCATCAGTTGGCGAGAAGCGACTGCACTTCGTGAACGAGTCAGTACTGTCGATTGTGACTCACGGCACACGCAGCAAGGAGCAGTTCATTCATGAAGAGCACGATGCAGGACACCCCGCTGTCGATCGGTCAGCTGGTTCGGTTCGGGACGTCGATCCACCCGACCGCCGAGATCACCACGTGGGGTGACAACGGGCCGACGACGGTCACCTTCGACCAACTGGGCAAGCGTGCCGCCCAGCTGGCGCACGGCCTGCGGTCGATCGGAATCGACGACGACCAGCGCGTGGCAACCTTCATGTGGAACAACGCGGCTCACATGGAGGCCTACATGGCAGTGCCCGCCATGGGTGCGGTGCTGCACACCCTCAACATCCGGTTGTTCCCCGAGCAACTCACCTACATCGCCGAGCACGCCGAGGATCTCGTGATCATCGCCGACGCCAGCTTGCTGCCCCTACTCGTGCCGTTGCTCCCGACGATGACGACCGTGCGGCACCTGATCGTCGTCGGCGCCGACCCGTCGGAGGTCACCGCGCCCGCCAGCATCGAAGTTCTGAACTACGACGAGCTTCTCGCCGGCAAGCCCGAGGAGTTCGACTGGCCGGAACTCGACGAACGGTCAGCCGCCGCAATGTGTTACACCTCGGGCACCACCGGGGACCCGAAGGGCGTCGTCTACTCGCATCGCTCGATCTGGCTTCATTCGATGCAGGCATGCATGACCGACGCTATCGCGCTGGCACAATCCGACAAGATCCTGGCGATTGTGCCGATGTTCCACGCGATGTCGTGGGGATTGCCGTATGCAGCGCTGATGGTCGGGGCGTCGCTGATCATGCCGGACAAGTATCTGCAGCCCGCGCCCCTCGCCGAGATGATCGAAACGTTGAAGCCGACAGCGGCGGCCGCGGTGCCCACCATCTGGCAGGCATTGCTGGTTCACCTCGCCGAGCATCCGGTGGATCTGTCGTCGCTGCGCGACGTCGTCGTCGGCGGCAGCGCGTGCCCACCGAGCCTGATGCGCGAGTTCCACGAGAAGTACGGAGTCCACATCTCGCAGGCCTGGGGAATGACGGAGACCTCCCCACTGGGTACGTCAGGCCGGCCCGACGTCGGCCTCTCCCCTGAAGACGAATTCGATTTACGCTGCACCCAAGGACGATTCGTCGCCGCGGTCCGGGCCCGTCTCGTCGACGACGCCGGCAACGTACTGCCGTGGGACGGTAAGCAGGTCGGCGAGCTCGAGGTACGAGGCCCGTGGATCACCGCGAGTTACTACCGCACCGATGCACCTGACAAGTTCGACGACGGCTGGCTTCGCACCGGCGACGTCGGAACCATCTCGGCGGGTGGGTATCTACGGCTCACCGATCGATCGAAGGACATCATCAAGTCCGGTGGCGAGTGGATCTCTTCGGTCGAACTCGAGAACCACGTCATGGCGCATCCCGCGGTTCGGGAGGCCGCGGTCATCGGCGTGCCCGATCCGAAGTGGGACGAGCGACCGCTCGTTGCCGTCGTTGTTCGTGACGGTGCCACCGTCACCGCCGAGGAACTGCGGAGCTTCCTGGACGACAGGGTGGCGCACTGGCAGCTGCCCGAGCGCTGGACCTTCATCGACGAGGTCCCCAAGACCAGCGTCGGCAAGTACGACAAGAAACGGCTGCGCAGCAACCATGCGGACGGGGTCCTCGAGGTGGTCGAGATCGGGTAAGCCACCGACCCGACCAGGTGCTGTGCCGATTGCTACAGTGCCTGCTACACCTGCTCGCCGATCGGAGACAGCCATGGGTACCACCTCGTCGTTGCGGATCGATGACGACTTGCACGCGGCCGCAAAACTGGCCGGCTCGGTAGCCGGTCGTAGCGCGGTACAACAAGTGGCCCACTGGGCGTTGCTCGGCCGCGACATGGAGTCCTCGACCCACCTGTCTTCCCGCGAGATCACCGAGGTTCTCGCGGGAAGGCAGAGCCACGACACAGTCGCGGCCCGAGCTCGAGCCGTCGTCCGGGCAGAGTGGCCGACGTGGATGCCGTCGGACCTTCGTCGCTGATCTACTCGCCCGCGCGTATGCGGAGAATCACTCGCGGCTTACGCCGTCTCGCGACGAGCAGTTCGACGAACATCACGATGCGAAATTCGACGCCGTATTTCTTCTTGATGACGTCGGTCGCGTGTTGATCGTCGGCGACGATCGACGCCGTGCCTGATACCGCGACGGCGTCATCGGGCACCTTTCCGCGGCGACTGCAGGGACGGAGTTCGACGCGGCCCGAGTTTCGGATGCGCTTGACCTTGCCGCTATCGTCCGGGGTGATGACTACGAGTTCGTCGCCGTCGCGGGCGATCCACACGGGTGTCGAGACGGGATCGCCGGATTTGCGGAACGTAGTCAACGAGACGAAGGCCTCGTCGCCGAGGGCCAGGAACGGTGTACCGGAAGTGGACGTCACCAGTGCCAACCTACGTGACGCCTACTATCGGCAGTCATGGATCCCAAAAGCTATTCGTCGGGTGAGCGAGTGTTCGGGCCACCGCGTGGGACGTTCGACGCCGACTGGGCGGCGACGGCGTTGCGGTCCAATCGCCCGGAACTCGACTTCGCGACATCGGTCCGAGCCGTCGAACAGGCGTGGGAGTTGCTGCGCACCCGGGATCTGCGGGGCGCGGCGCTGGCGGCGGAGCTCGACATGGAACCCGATCTCGCGGGCGCGGTTGCCGCTGTCGCCACGGAGATCGCGGAGTTCTATCTCGATCGTTCTTGAGCGATCCACGCGCCGCTCCGTGTCGCCGGATGGTCATTCGGATCCCCTACGCGACTCCCCCGCCATGTAGCGGCGCGACTGTCGAACGGACACGTGGGTGAAGTAGATGCCGATGATGGCAAGCACCAGAGCGGACTGAAGATCCCTGTCGCCGACGTTCACCGCCGCGACGAAGTAGGACAGGAGCGCCATGACGACGCAGCCTGTGATCCTGATTCTGGGGTCGAAAAATTTCATCGATAGCTCCCTGATTGTCGTGGGTTGACGGATGCCATTACTGGCCCGCGATCAGGCCTGCCTGTTGCAGAAACGCGAGGTTGTCTTCGAGGTGCCAGTCTTCGACGATGCGGTCGTCTCCGACGTGTTGGATGTCGAGTGCCCCGAATTCGATCGGTTGGCCGTTTCCCGAAGTCCCGTCGTAGACGCCGGTGAAGTGTCCGCGAAAGATCAGTCGGGCAGTGAAGGTGTCGCCGGTGAGGTAGAGGTCCGCCAGTTCACACGTCAGGTCGGGGATCGCGGTACGGAAGGCTTTCGACGCAGCCTTCGGGCCGTCGATTCCCTGAGGCCTGCCGCTCGGCAACGTGTTGTCCACGAACGTACCGTCGACCGCGCGGTCGAGAAACGTTGTGTCGCCGGAGTTCCAGAAGGTGTAGAGGTTCTGCGCGATCGCCACGATCTGGCGCGTTCGGTCGGTCACGGGGGCGTCGCCTGTATGGACTGCCCCGGGCTGGATCACATCCGCAGACGAGTCCACGAGCGGTTCGTCTGAGGACGTGTCCGCCCCACATCCGGCGATGAGCGCAAGGCAGAGAGCGACGCCTCCCAGCGCGGCCATCAGTCGTCGTAGATCTGGAATTCGGTTGTCCTGCATGGTGTTCCTTCCGCTGTCGTGGTTCTCTCACCACGTAACCAGAGGGCGGAGGTTCGAACAATCGATAGATTGGGCTTCAGCGATAAAGAATGTCGATAGATGCTCGGGCCGGCAAAGTCAGCCGGGGGATGAATCCGTCCGACGCGTCCTCGTCGATCCACGTCTCGATGATGCGCGCAGACTTCTCCGCGGTGCCGACGATCTGGCAGTGTCCGTACGAGGTTGTGTATCGGAGCAGTAAATCGTGCAGCGTGGCGTATTCGCCGGATACAACCCAGTCGCGGTCGATGAGGGCGCGGCTGACTGGTCGATCGTTCTTCTCGAGCTGTTCTCGGTCCGGGAACCGCGTGCCCGGGATGGAGTCATCGAGTGCAAGGTCTGCCAGGTCGAGGTCGACATTTTTGTCGGTGTCGATCTCGATCTCCGTGAGACGATCGCATCGTGGTCTTACGACTGCCACAGAGCTTTCTTGATGCCCAGGAACTCACCGGCTCGTCGATACCGATCCTGCGGGGCCGGGATTTTCTCGTAGCCGTAGTTAGTCTCGCCGTTGCACGAGGTGACGACATTCCATCCGGCACGGCCATCGTTCAGACGGTCGAGCGATGTCAATTCCCCTGCGAAGGTGTATGGCTCACTGAATTGAGTGGTGAGTGTAATCACCAGACCGATGCGGTCGGTGTGAGCGGCCAGGTACGCGGCATGGGCCAACGGCTCGAACGAACGACCACCACGGTATTTGAGCTGGGTGCGATTCAGGCCCGCGAAGTCCGCGATGAAAATCGCGTCGAATTCGATTATCTCCACCTACTGCGCGAACGCGGCCTTGGCAGTGTCGGACACATGGCCGTCCTGCTTCCAGCGTGGGAAGCGGGCGGCGAAGTAGAACTCGGACGACACGAAGAACACGGATGGGGTGTGGCGGCATTCGGTTCCTTGCATTGGTTCGTCGGTTTGGTTAATACTTGCGATCAGGCTAATGCCAACCTCCTGCTCAGCAGCAATGGCACGCGCCCAATGACGCGACCCAGACAGAGCGCTCACCGAACGAAAGCACGTGTCTTCGCCGACACCAGCGCTTCGGACCGAGGGGCGCTCCTCCGCACCATCACTCTGCGAATGGCCGGGACACTCCAGGTTGGTCGCACGCCACGAATCCCAACCGTCGGACTATTCGACGGGACTGAACCACTGACTCCGATACAAACTGAATCTTGTTATTTAAGGAATCAACCGCCTCATGTCCTCCTAAATCTAACTGTGACTGACCGACGCCCCGGAAAGTGCCAAATAGAAGCGACCAGTTCACAGAATTCCCAACGACGGCCCCCAACCTTTGCAAGACCGCCGACAACAAATTCATTCGATGGATCTCGTGAAATCGGTAAAACACAGGTGCTTGACCCCCGATAATTAACCTTCCCTGACGAACCTCATGGTTTTGAGCAGCCAAGCATAGTAGGGACGGATCGACTGATGGACGACGAAGCACAATCTGCACAGCCCGGTTGGTACCCCACATCTGAGGGCGGCCGACGTTACTGGAACGGCACCACGTGGCTCGACCTGCCAGATCCAGCATCTCCGCCAGGAGCAGTGGCCGCAGAACCGAGGTGGAGACCATCCAAGAAGATGGTTCTTGTCGCTGCCGCAGTACTCGTAGTGCTAGCCGTGGCGGGTACAACCGCCAAGATCATCAACGACTCGAATGTTAGGTCCGAGCAGCAAGCTGCCGAGGCTGCTGCAAACGAGGCTGCACAAGAAGAGGCGAACCGTATGGCCGCTGCTGCCGACGAGAAGAAAAATCAGGAGGATTCCGAACGGCTCACTCGAATCCTGTCGGTCGCCAATATCGAGAAGAGTGTAAAAACCATGGCAGAGGATCACGTGTCCAAAGGAACCCTTAACGGTCCGATCATCTCGGTGAGTTGTTCCCCGGTGAGTGGCGGATCTACGGATGACCTGACCGAGACGACCACCGTGTTCGAGTGTTTCGCTGCAAACAAAGACAACGGTGACGGGACGATGCGAGGGTACAACTATCACGCGACCATGAACTGGACCACGGGGAGCTTCACCTATGGTTTCGGTGCACCGTGAGGCAGTCACATCGCCGAACGATCCCGTTCAAACTGCGTTTTGGATACTAGATTTAACACCCGTGAGACCGGCCAGGCCATCAGACGCGAGTCGCGGTTTGCGATCTGAAAATCTTGCCTTGAAGGGTGATGCGTGCGAGCAAATGTTGCACGATGCTGGAGGCCGAATATCGGTGCAACGCCAGAAATACCTCGACAATGTCGCGCAATGACGACCAACAGTGAGGCCCACTGGAAGTCGCTGGAAATATTCTCGGCGATAAGGGCGCACCGGACCCGCACCGACGATAAGCCGCTGCGGGTTCGGATTGGCTCAGAGCGGTTTCAGCCGGTGACATCGAGGATCTTGATTGCGAAGACGAGGCTGTCGCCTGCTTCGATGCCGGCCCGCGGCTGGCCGTTCGGGTAGCCGTCGGCGGAGTCCATCGCGACGGCAACTGTGGATCCGACAGTCTGTCCCGCGATCGCCTTCTGGAAGCCGGGGACCACTCCGGTCAAAGGAAATTCGACGGGTGCGCCACGCTCGTAGCTATTGTCGAAGATCGACCCGTCTCGGCCGTTGACACCCATGTAGCAGACAGACACTGATGCATCCTCGGCAACGACTGCACCGTCTCCGGGGGTCAGCGTCTGCACTTTCGTTTCGGTGACGCTGAACGGCGCTTCGACGTCAACCGACGGAGCGGACGAATCCGTGGAACCGGTGACCGACACGCTGCCCGTGGATCCGGCAAACGTCCACTCCGGCGTGCCGCCGTCAGCCGGCTCCGCCGTGGGGCAAGTGCTGGCGGCAGCGCTCGAAGCGGATGCAGTCGATGCGGCAGACGCAGTGGTCGACGCGCTGGTCGAAGTTTCGGCGTCGGAGCTGCATGCGGCAAGGGAAAGGAGGAGCGATGCGGCGCCGGCAACGACGAGGCCGGACCATGGCAGGCGGGTTGAGTTCACGGCCGCAACGGTACCTACCGGCCGCCAGTCGCCCCACAACGCGTCGGTCGACTGTCTACTTCGGCCCGCCGAATGCTGAGGCGTTGCCGTCGTCGGTCGCGGTGGTATCGACGAAGAATTTTCTGAAGACGGTTCGCATCTGCTCTACAACGTCGATGTGGCTCTGCAGGACGTCGACCATGTTGTTCTCGCCTCCGACAGCCTTTTCTGCGAATATTTTTCGGAGCGCTTTGCCGGACTCGAACTCGCCCCATCCATTAACATCAGCTAGCACCCTCGCATCATCCTGACGACTCCTTAGGTTCGCTATATAACTCGCGCAAGTTTGATCGCACTGCGCAGCGACATCTGCGCTGAGAAAGAGCTGCCCATTCTCAGCTGCAAAGGCCAGAGCATTCCACGTTGTCATAGGTTCGATCGGATTGGTCATTTGGACCTTTCTAATTGCTGCCCGGTAACGCGTCTTCCAGATCCTCTACGTGTCCCAGAACCAGCTGACACGGGTCCGCCCCGATGTCGGCGGTCCCCATCGAACTCACAGTGAAGACCACGACACCGCCGAGCACACCAATAGCTATATTGCAGTCTCTTACAGATCGGGACGTCTGAGTCTTGTACTGGTAGCCATCGCGTTCGCCTATTTCGACGTCATGACCTTGCGTGTAGGAGTCATTTTTTCTCGCTTCGTCAACGGTATGAATATCCGACGACAACACGTTGAAAAAATAAGTTGCCACAGCATCAACAGGTCCCCGAAATCTGCATCGTGACCAGTCCTCAACGACTATGCCATCACGCCAGCCCACGTCCTTGGAGTCTGGATCCAGCCCCGTCGCCTCTATCGCCTGCTGAGGAATGCTGCAAGGATCCCACCGCTCCGCTGCGGGCTGAGCAGTCCCAGACCCTCCCCCACACCCTCCAACCAGCGCCGTTGCAGCGACAACCGCCACCACTGCTTTCCGCACAGGAACCCCCTCCGTCAGCTCACTCAACAGTTTGATTGGAGCCAAGAATGATCTATTGCGCCGGCCCAGAAATTATCGAACGACTTCCCAGGCCCGTCCTCGGCATTCAAGTAAATTCTCCAAATGGCCTCGATCGGCCATCCATTCACCTCGGGCCCTGACTTCCAAGATCGGCCGCGTTGCCGTCGTCGGTCGCGGTAGTGTCGACGAAGAATTTTCTGAAGACGGCCTGCATCTGCATCACGGTGTCGATGTGGCTCTGCAGAGCATCGACCATGCTGCCGTGACCTCCGACAGCTTTCTGCGAGTAGAACTCTCGCAATTCTTGCCCAGACTTGAACTCTCCCCACCCCACAATGTTGGAAAGATTTTTCGCAGTCTTCTGGTGCGCGATGAGCTTGTCGATGTATGCGTCGCACGCTCGACTGCAAGCCTCCGCGGCCACCTCGTCCAGGTATAGTTGCCCCTCGTCCGCAGCGACGGCCAGGGACTGCCAGTGCGTCATCGGTTCGCCCATCACTTACCTTCTTTCGACGCAATCGGCAGAAACTGCTTCAGCTCGTCGGCGTGTTCAAGCGCAAGCTCGCACGGATCCGAAAGGGGTTTCACTCCGCCGGCAAAATCAACGGTGAACAGCACGATGCCCGCGGGCACTGCAACTGCGACATTGCAATCCACAACGGCATCCGACACATTCGTCTCGTACTCATAGGCCTCGTAATCGCCCAGTAGTAGATTGCGACCGTTCAAATTCTGCTCGTTCTCTCGCGCTTCGCTGACTGTGTGCACATCCGACGACATGACGCTCAGAAAGTACGACTGTTGCTTCTTTGGAGCGCGAAAAGTGCAGAGGGTCCAGTCTTCGACGACGATTCCGTCGCTCCAACCTATTTCCCTATACTCGGGATCCAACCCCGTCGCCGCGATGGCATCCTGCGGAATACTGCACGGGTCCCACCGTTCTGCAGCGGGCTGAGCAGTCCCAGACTCTCCCCCACACCCCGCAACCAGCGCCGTTGCAGCAACAACCGCCACCACTGCCTTCCGCACAGGAACCCCCTCCATCAGCTCAGTCAACAGGTTAGACGCATCTCCCCGCCGATCGGTTCCGTCCGGTCCGACCTCCTCCAGTCAGGCACCCTCACGGACGCACTGAGAAGTGCTCACCTGCAGGCGTAGGTTCGATCGGCGATGTCACAGCGACCACGACGGTTTTGCGTGCTTCGCTGCGATGCAGACAACCTGCGGCGTCGCGGCACCGGCATCGAGAAGGCGACAGCGAACGACCGGCGACGCCTCGGCTGTCTGGCGGGTTATGGACCAACCTGGCTCAGTCGAAATCTACGCGCAGTCAAGCGACAGCGCCCCAAACGCATGCCCGATCCGTCACATCCTGCCCCGCCGGGTGCGCTCGGCGAAACGGTCGAGAGCGTCGAGGATCTCGTCCGCCTGCCAAACCCTATTCCGTCGCCCCTTGGAAGTCTGGTGGAGAATTCCCGCGTCGACGAGTCGGTCGATTGCTCGTTGCGCAGACATATCGCTGACACCGAATGTCCGCTGCAGGAAAGGATTGTCGATCACGGGTTGCGCGACCAGCGCATCGATGAGTCCCCATACGACCGATTCACGCCGCGCAACAACGTTAGCGATGAAGCGCTCTCGGGCAGACACCAGTTCGTCGACCAGCGTTCGACCGTTCGACACCGCTGTGAACGTCGCGCTGTTCAGGCGTCGGATGATTGGTTCGGCGTCTCCCCTTCGGTATTCGTCGAGACTCTCGAAGTACGTCGCCGTGTTCGTCAACAGGCCAGCGGACAGCGGGACCGTGACACGTTCGACCACGTCGGCCCGCCGAAGCATCGTATGTATCAAAGACCTTCCGGTACGTCCGTTCCCATCGGTGAACGGGTGAATCGTTTCGAACTGCGCATGCGCGATGGCGACCTGTGGGAGAACGGGAAGATCGTCTCTCGAGGCAAATACGAATAGATCGTCCAACGACGCCGCCAGCCGATCGTGATGCGGCGGAACGAATGCGGCGTGGTGCGGACCCACATCAGAACCACCGATCCAGACCTGCTGAGTCCGCCACCGCCCCGCATCAGGATCGCCGGCCGGTTCCATCAATGCCCGATGCATGGCAAGGACCGAATCAGCAGACACCGTCGTACTCACGGCGAGAGCAGCCTCCATCGCACGCACATTGCCGCTGACGATCGACGCGTTTCGACTGCTCGGCGAACCCAGTTCAGCCAAGGCCAACGAGCGTGCGCCGACGGTGAGGTTCTCGATCTGCGACGACGCAGCACTCTCGGATCGCAGCAGGATCGAACTCATCGGCGCCAGCTCGGTCGACGAACCGAGCCGCTGTGACGCGTATTCGTCGAACCGAACAATCTCACGCAGCGCATCCTCGGACTCAGCCGACAGTTCAGCGGAGAGCCGTAGCTCGATGTCGCCGATCCGAGGAGGGACGGCCGCCAAATAGTCCCCGGAATGCTCCCTGCGCTGCGTCCTGGAGGCATGGATGGTCGACGACTGCCACGGCCGGGCTTCGTACTCGACCGCAGCGAGGCCGCCCTTCGAATCGTTGGACATCAGGCCATCATACCAATCTTTAAGTAGCAATAGATTGGTATGACCAGCCAGATGTCACTCGGCAACCCTCGTCCACTCAGACCCCGCCGCGAGTCCTGATTCACACGATGATCGCCGCCAGTCGCTCAGCAGCGGCGTCGGTTCCGAGTTCGTGGCGCATTTTCGGGTTGTCGAGGTAGAACGAGATCCATGTCTGCAACACCACTGGGTGGATGTCGAAACGCCGGCAGTCGAGGTCGATCGTGACGAGCGGGATCTTCTCGATCCGCCAGAAGCGCGCTGTGTACCGGGGAGGGCCCGGGAAGACGATCTTCGGCTTCAACGCCACGCATTGGTACACGGCCGTCCACAACCCATGCCGAGTTCGAATCTTGCGATCCTCGATCTGCACGGAGTCGATGAGATCCCACGGTGCACGTATGTCGAACGACCAGCCGCGATGACACACGCCGTCGGCATCCAATTCGATCCAACCATTTCGAACCGAGCGCAATGCCAGAGACACATAAAAAGTCGCCCAGAGCGGAACGAGAAACCACAGACTGAACGCGCACATCACCGCGACTGACGCAACGCCGATGCTCCGGCACAGAAGTCCGTAACGTTCGTACCGGACGGTGGATCCACGGACCCTGCTCAGTGCAGACCGCCCGACTTTCGACGAGTTCTGGTTGATCCATGAATTCGTGATCGATGCCAAGGTCAAAAGTGCCAACGATAGCCCGAATCCGCCAGCTCGCCAGCTGCTCTCGAACATGAGCGGAACGCACCCGTAGACCAGAAGTGAGACGACCGGCAGACCGAGGACGGTCCCCGCGATCAACTTGGCACGCGTTTGGTGTCGGAGCACAAAGGGTTGCACTGTGGAATCAGAAGAGGACATCCCACGCTCCCGTCGCAAGGTCGCCGATCGATGCACCCGTGTCGTACAACGCATGCCATCCGTCGCCGGCGGCATCCCACGCACTGTCGAGCCCATCTTCGTAGAGCGTGTCGACGGCCCCGGACGTGAATATCCCGACGGCGGCGCCTACTCCCGCACCCAAGACGGTACCGAGAACCGGTGCCGGAATGAAGGTTCCGATAGCCGCTCCGGCGGCCATGGATGCAGCGAAGCTCACGCCGCCTGACACGATGGCCTGGTCGGCCGGTTTGCCCCTGTAGATGTCCCACGCGACGCCGGCGGCTGCCAGCCCTCCACCCAGACGGTTGGATACGCGTTCGGCCTTCGAGGCAAGGTCTTCGGCAGTTTCGGCGACATCGACTGCTCTGGCCGCGGTGGTGGTCGCGTAATCCAGGTCGCGGTAGACCACCGAAGCAGGCGATCCTTCGGGGGCGTTCAGGGCGAGATCGACGTACCGCTCCGATTCCGACACCAGCCACGCCGACTTGTCGGTCAGCGCCCGTACATTGACGGCGACGACCGACATTGCGGCGGCATCGACCACCTCTGTTGCAAGAAAGAACCAATCGACATACGGGTTGGTCCAGTTGCCGGTGAGGGCCTCCGCTGCTTCACGTTCGACGGTTCGCGCCGCGTCGACGGTGTCGAGAGCTAATCCGTAGGCAACGGCAGTTGTGCCCGACGACGGTTCCTCGATGACGTCGCCGACGACCATCAGTCCCGCCGCGGCGCCGTCGCTCCGCGCTCCGGCCATCAGTTCCGATGCCTTCTGCAGACCGGCGGCGAAGTCGTCGATCTTTTGAGCATGGTCCCGGGCAGCTGCCGAGACTTTAACGGCGCCTTCGGCACCTACCGTGAGTTTGGGGACCGCCAGCTCGGAGGCGGGACCGTCCCATGCTCCGTCGATCCTGTTACGGGCCGCGAAGACCTTGTCCGCCATGTCGTCGACGGCTGGTGCCAGCGTGTCTCGCAGCCACCGCGCAACCGCGCGGACCGACTCGGGATCACCGTCGATGTGGGTATCGATGCTCATGCTCTACCCCGTCCACGCCGCGGCGTTGATCTCGTCAGCAGCAACGATGTCCTGCTCCGCGTAGCGGGTAGCGCACTCGTCGAGCACCACGCCCAGCCCGGCTAGGCCGGTAACCAGCTCGCCCGCGGATGTCACGAAGTTGCTCAGGATTCCGAGTATCGCGGCGGTGCCCAATCCTCCAGCGACGGCGGTGGGTACCGAGGGTGCAACTTGGTCGAGCTGACCTGCAGCGTCGCCCAAATATGTTGCCTGCAATCGTATTTCCTCGTGATCTACGACGATGCTCATGACACACGCGCCCTTTCCGGCACTACGACGTCCAGCAACACCAGATCGAAGGTCGCCACTTCTCTCAGCGACGACAGATAACTGGTCGGGATCACAATCCACGGTTGATGTCGGCCCATGCATGTGGTCAGGCGGTCCAGGGCCGAATACACCAACAGCGACGGCGTGCCGTTGCGCGTGTCGTTGAGCAACACACGCGCGTCGGCCGCGTCCGAAACATGCTCTTTGCACGGCACATACAGCACCGGTGGAAAATCTGATGGAATCTTCACGAAGGTCCTCCCCTGCTCCGGTGTGGAAACCGGTCCTACAGATTCAGACGCAGCGAACTCGAAAACGGTTCCAGCCGGCAACCGATACATAGACCATCGAACGCGCTCATCGCATTGGGCAGAACGAAAACGGTGTACGTCACCCGCAACACGATCGAGGAACTTTGATCGACCACTGCGATGTCTGCGTGTGCTCCCCGGCACGAGGCGACAGCCTCTCGCCACGCTGGTGTCAAAGCTCAGCAAATCGACGGACGTGGCGCTTGAGGTTTGGACCGGAGTCGTTTAGCGCGAGATGACGTCCCAGAGCAGGTGCAACTGGTGCCGTCGATCCTGCTGAACGAACGCTGCAGCCCCCGTCCGTCGTTCGGATGATTGACCCGGATACCATCCATCAATACCGTGCTGAGGGTCGCCCTCATGAAACGAGTTGTGCTGTGAAATTGCTGGATCCAAAGCGTAAGTTCGAGATCCGCCTCGGCATCCGGACGTTTCGATCGCTACTCATGGCCGCGCTTGTCTTGACCTTGTCAGCTTTACATTTAAACTTTGCAGGTGCCGGCGCGCACGCGCAGACGACAATTTGCGCGCATGATGTGCAGTTCTTCGGCGCAGCCGGTTCGGGAGAAAACCCGAATATGGATAATTCGATGGGTCGGACAGTCGAAGCAATTCGAGATTCATTGAAGGTCGCGGTAGCGAAAGTCGGAGGGACAGTCGGTGAGACCGCCATCAACTATCGGGCCAACTCGGTCGACGTCATTGCATACGATATGCCGCGATACTTCGATGCCCTGCAAGACGGCGTAGACATCACAATGGCCAGGATCGACCAGTTCGCCGCCGATCCCGGTTGTGCGGATGTACGGATTGTTCTGGGTGGATTTTCGCAGGGCGCGATGGTGATGCACCGAGTCCTGAAAAAGCTGGAGGACAAACGCTACGACGGACTACGAGCCCGCATCGATGGTGCCATTCTCATCGCGGACGGCGACAAGATCGCCGATGATCGCACGAAAACATACGGAACCGCAGGAAACGGCTCCCACGGACTTGGAGTCGATTTCCCGGCACTGAGCGGGTCGAGCAACGTCAAGTTCTCGTCGAAGTGGGGTAGCAAAATCAGCAGTGTGTGCACGTCGGGTGACGTCCTATGCTCGTACGGCAAGCTACTGGCTCCGGTCCAATGGCCAGTGTTCATCGCAGCCGGAGGGATAGGAGTGCACAACTCCTACGCGAGTAGGTATCTCGGAGACCTGCAAACGGCGGTCAGCAAGATCAAAATCTCGATTCCGACAATTAAACCCGCATTGGTATCGACCAACGAATACTTCGGTCAGACCTACTCGGCGATGACCTGGGGACTGCAGACCTCAGCCGGGCGCGGCTGTACGGTAGCGGTGAGCGCCAAGAACGCTCCGCCCGGCCTGTCCGTTTCGGACAACACTCTGGCCGGAACCCCGACGAAAACCGGGAAATTCAAAGTGACACTGTCGATGAAGTCGACATGCACGTCACCCCGAAAACCGGTGTCATCGAGCACGACGATTATTGTCACAATTACTGAGGGCACTCCGCCACCTGCCCCAGGTCGGTCTAGTTACGAAATCAAGGTGGGTCAGTTCTACGACAGCGGCAAAGAAAATTGCACCGACCCGAACTTCGTCGGGTATGTCGCCGCGGGGGCTGACCAGTTGAAGTCGCTCGGATTGACCATCGTGAGCGACTGCCGGGCATTCTACGGCACAGCAAAGATCGCCGGTTTCGCCGACTGGGATCTTGGGCACAAGGACGCCCGCGGCAACCCGATTCTGGATCCTGCGACGGGCAAACCACAGGTGTCGCTGTTCAGACTGATTGCGGTCAAATAGGCCTGACCACATTCCCAAGGCCAGGCCTTCCCTGAAGAAGAGCTATCCCGTATCCGTCGGGTAGTCCGCCTCGACACCTTGCGCTCGCTCGCCAGCGAGGCTCCCCCGGAGCGTTGGACATCGGGCCCGAGGTGGTGCTGTTCGATCCAGTCACCGGGGTCGAGGTCATCGAGTTTCTGGAGGGCTACCGCGCGTGCACGAACGGTGCTCAAGCGTCTGGAGATCCCGCTAGGGATGATCGATGTGTATAAGACGCTGCAATCGGGCAACAAGCGGGCACGATTGAAAATGGGGACCCGCGGCGGGCTTACTGGGTTGTGGGCTTGCAAGTCGACCAATGTGAAACTTCGACGCTTCCTCCGCCGTGACCCATTGCTACTCTATCTCTGACCAGCTGTCGGGCAGCTGGGTTCGTACAGCTATCCAGGGGTACGAGAAAGCGCTGATCCTCCGAATTCGGAATTCGTGTCCCTGCGAGAACGCCAGTCGGTTCACGGCGGCCTTCGCCCAAATCGTAGAACACCGAGATCCGGTACTTTCTTGAATTGTATTCCGTTGTGCCATCGGCGGCTTCGACGATCAAGCTTCCGGGTTTGTTGATCGTGAGCGGTGTCAGGTGGTGAGAGGCGATGAGGTGGGTATCGACTGCCAGACGGAGGATGCGGCGACCGTCGTCGAGATCGAGTTCCCATAGTGGCGTTCCAGCGATCCGTGCCACCCTTGAGGATCTCCCCGCCCCAGACGTCGTTGACGAGAATGTCGATGTGCCCGTAGTCGCTCGCGCGCTTGTTTGCCAGTTGCGTAACCTGTTCGGGTTCGAGATGGTCAGTTGCAATCGCGATCCCCTTCACCGCCGGGCGCGGTCACGATGTCGACGCTCTCCTCGATGGTCACGAGGCGGTCGCAATCCGACTGTCGCGGGTCGACGCCACTGCCGCGGCCAGTACGAATAACCGTCGCGCCGGCTTGCCCATGGCCAACGCGATGCCACTCCCCGCTCCCCGGGTGGCGGCAACAACGGCATTTTCAGTCGGTGGCCGATCAAGCAGCCTGCTCGCCCCACCCCTTAGTGGGGCTGTGCTCACGACACGACGCGGCACCCGCAATCGGCGAGTCCCACAACAGTAGTTGATCACGACGCGCAACCGGCCGCATTCCTCGGGTAAGGTCTGCCCAGGGATGTCTGGGGAGGCACAGTGGGGGAATCTGTTGTCGTGGTCGTACCCGACCACGTTCTCGAAACCGGTCGATTCGTTAGCGAGGTCTCGAGTGAGCTGAGGTCTGGACTCGAATCCGTTTCTCGCGACGTCGAACAGCTCCTGGGAACGTGGAACGGACAGGCCGCAGATGCATACGAGACCGGTTGGTCCGACGTCAAGGAGGGCACCCACGAGGTTCTCGAAGCCCTGACCGAAATGTCGGAGTTGCTAGGCGTGACTGCTGAGAATTATCAACGAGCCGAGCTGGACAACGCGCTGCGCACGTCCGTTCTGTCTTGGCTCCTCTGATGGCTAGATTCTCCGTAGATCTCGAAGTGCTCGATGCGACCGTCGTAAGGCTCGGCGCCTACGTCGAGTACCTGGAGGACAAGCTCGGCGCCCTCGATCAGCGAGTCGCTTCCTTACGCGATGACTGGACGGGTGACGCAGCCGACGCACACAGTGCTGCTCATATTGAGTGGACAGCCGGTTCGCGCCAGATGCGCGAAGGAGTCGATGCGATGCGCAGAGTTGCCCAGACAGCACACGCCAGCTATCAATTAGCCGTCGCCGCGAATCTGCGAATGTTCGGGCCGTAGCGTTGGCTCCCGTCACGGTGCTCGATGTCGATTCCGAGCACTTCTATTTCGCATCGACCGGCTGTTCGACGGCAGCTCAGAGGCTTTCGACCGGATACCAAGAGGTCACATCGTCGCTTGCTGGCTGCGATTCGATGGGCGGCAGTGACGACGCAGGCTCGATGTGGGGCGCGGACTATGACGCGCAGGTCCGCGACGTACTCACAGCGGTGAACGATTTAATCCTTGCCTTCGACAACCATGCCCGACTGTTCGTACAAGCTGGACGAAATCACTCACTGGCTGAGCACGCAGCCACCCGCGGAAGCAACCCATCGCTTGCACTTCCATCGGACCCGGAGCCGGCGATCCCGATCCGTCCGACCAATCCGGCATCCGCAGTCGGTCAGGGCAACTCAGGACTACAGGCCTTCGAAGAGCTGATCGATGCGATAGGCATTCCCTGCCCGAACGGCGACGTCGACAAACTCGCAACCGCGGCGAAACTGTGGGACGACGTCGCGCAGTACATCGTCGACGATGCAGCTAACACCGTCTCGCAATTCATTGAGGATCTCGACCTGGTCCGCTCCCCGGAAGTCGAATACGCGATCGCCGACTGCGAGACACTTCTTTCGCTACTCGGTGAACTCGGCGATGCATCCCGAGGGTTGGCGCAGTCGTGTCGAGAACACCGCGATGCGATTGACGAGACCCGCTACAAGATAGTTCCGATACTCAACAGCCTGGCAATCGAGCTGGGTATCACGGTGACGGTCACGGTGCTGGCTGCGTTTGTGAGTTTCGGGGCTTCCGCTATCGCGGGAAGCGCAAATGTATCCAGAGCGATTGCGGCTGCAGGGCGCCTCATTCGACCGCTACTGAATGCTCTGCATTCCAAAGTGCCACGATTCCTTGCCCGCGAACGAGTTGCAGAGCGTCCTGCCCGGATCTCGAGGGAATCTCAGGCGCTGCGGCAGAAGATCCAACACCAGGCAGACGAGGCAGCCAAACCACAAACGGCGTTTTCAGCGCCGTCAGCGGCAGGGCGCCCACCCGGGGTCAAGGAAGATTGGGTTGCGCGTACCGCGGACAATGGAAAGGGAACCGTGTGGCAGCGACCGGGCGCGGCAGAGAATGGAACGAACGCAGCTGAGCGCCGCGCCGACTCGATTCGTATCATGAACGGCGACGGACGGTACCCGGATGGGTATGTGCGATTCACAGACGAACACGGTCAATATCTCGACATCAATGGGAAGCCGGGTCCACGGAACTCTCCGGAGACTCATATCCCGAGGAACCCGGATGGTTCCTACCCGACCCCGCCAGGATGGTAGAGATGCAACTTGGACTGGATGGACAACGACTTGCCAGAGTGCTCGTAGACTTCGACCTGTATCTGGAATTCGAAAGCGGTGACAGCATTGCGCTCAGCGACTTTTCGATCGACAGACCCGGAGATGCGGCCGTTGCTACGGTGGACGTCGGATACGGAAACATCGCGCAGGGCCTCGCCGCCGTGTTGCAACTGATCGGCACCACGTGCGAATCGTCGGAGTCCGACAATACAGGCGACCTTACGGTCGTCTTCATCGACGGCATCAGAATATCGGCCCCTCATAGCGATGGCGAGGCGTGGGAATTCAGCGGATCGGACGGTCGACAAGTGATCTCGGGCCCGGAAGGTGACCTCACGACATGGGCAAAAGAATGAGCAAGGCATCCATGGCGCCTGTACCTTCCGTGGGTAGCACAGTCATTCGGGAAGCCTTCGATTCCGGATTCACACTGTACTTTTCCGACCACACTTCAGTATCTCTCGCTGGGACTTTCCTATACCGCGATGCCGACGGAGCGAGCTCAACCCTCACTGCATCGCCGGCCGCTCTCGGCGAGCACACTGCCAGTCTCGTCGCCCTCATTGGCATGGAAGTTGACGCAGTCGATTCCAATGGCGATGCGATCGCACTTGCGTTCACGTCAGGCGTTGCTCTTGAAGTCCGCTGATCCAAAATTGAGAGCGATGCGCGTTGTGTAAGTACGACTTTCTCGCCCGTGAATCCCCAGTGCGGCAACGGCAACTACTGTCGACTCATCGAACAGCACGTCTTTAAAGCGAGCGAAGCGTTGCTGGAAGGAAAGTATGACCTCGGGACGATCAACCCGTATGGGCAGCGACTCATGATCCCCATCGAGCTCGTCGGGCCGAATGGTGCAGGCACGATCGAGACTGGCCGGATACCGTTGAATGACTGGACGATCAAACGCACAACTCCTTTCGCTGGGTCGATCAAGTAATGGAAGACGGTAGGTTCGTCGACTACGAACTGACTCGTGTGGTCACAGACAGCCTCGCCACGCTGGGCATAGAGCGTGGCGATCTGGTTCAGATCCTCGAAAGCCACAGCGACGGCTACCTGGTCCAGGCAGTGAACATGAACTACGACCTGCAAATGCCCTGGGGTGGTGCTGCACACGGCGACTTGGAGCCGTCCGACGGAACCGACGAATATGGTAAATCGCTGATCAGGCCGATTCCTGGTTCACCGTGAAATGAAACCGACGCACTACATGCGCCTACCGGGACTGGCCGGCATCTACTTGGAAGACAGCTATGTCTTGTCCATCTCGGAAGCCCCCGGCGAGCTCACATTCGCGCTTGATGCCGTACTGACTGCTACCAACGCGCGGTATCACCCGCCGAAGCCAGACGAACAGTACTGCTACGCACCTGGCAGATTGGTGTTCGAAGGCGTGACCGAGGTCATATGGCTCAGGCGATTCACGCAGGAGTACACCGACGCGACAGGCGCAGCCGATTTGGGCAACATCGACTCACTGGTCTTCGAGCGGGGCTGGTACAGAGTCGAGGGTGATTGGGGATCCGTCGAACTTCAGTCGTCATGCGAACCAGAGTTCAGATTCGATTGACCCCGAGCAGTCCGATTTCCGCGGGCTGCGATGCCTCCACGTCAATCTCTCGCATTCACGGCACTACCCCTGAACTCGAGGGGTCGTCGACCACGTCCGCGGGTGGGTCGACTCCCAGCAAGATCCACGGATAGACGCGGGAGTCAGCGGGCCACTGCGAAGGACCGCAAACCTGTCGGTGCCTCCCTGTATAAAGAAGTTGCAGGCATTCCCGTTGCGGACGCCTCCTTCGCCGACACTCTCGGCACACCTCACCAGCTCTACAGAATCGAGCACTATGGAATCACCCCGCGCCAAAGTCGAAGAACACCCTGGATTTACCACTGCCATCGAGATCGACCATCCAATGTCGACCCTGACGGCCGGTCAGCGAGACGACCTCCTCGGCCTGCTGCCTACCTACGATGCTCACATCGAGAGAGCGCCCCTCGGAAACGCGCGTGTCGTGTTCGAGAACGCAAGCGCCGACTGGATGCACACCGGCGACAACGCCCTGCGAATCCTACGATCGTTT
>NZ_JAHFVG010000098.1 GCF_023264675.1 Rhodococcus sp. (in: high G+C Gram-positive bacteria) | reverse complement strand
GGATTCCAACGGCACAGCGAAATTCACCACGGTGTTCCCCGGCTGGTACATCGGCCGCACCACGCACATTCACGTGAAGGTGCACATCGACAAGAAGACGGTGCTCACCACTCAGCTCTTCTTCGACGACGCGACCAAGACCGAGATCTACGCGACGACGCCATATTCCGACCACACAGGCTGGGAGAACAACACCCAGAACTCCACCGACAACATCTACGACGACACAGGGCTCGTGACCATGCAGAAGAGTGCGAGCGGCTACCTCGGCGCCGTGAACCTGGGCGTCTCGGTCTGATCGGTCACGGCCGTCGAACACCCCCGTCGATGACCACCTGATTGCCGCCGCGATGCTTGGCCTCGTACATGGCCACATCAGCTCGACGTAGCAGCCGAGTGATCACGGTGACCGCGTCGGCGTCGGGTTCTGCCCCGGTGTGAGCGAGTCCGATGCTGACGGTCAGCGGGCACACGTCCTGCGGTGAATGCAGTCGCGAGCGCAACCACTCGGCCACGGACGCCGCCTGATCGAGACGGACACGCGTGACGACGGCGAATTCTTCGCCTCCGGTGCGCGCGACGAGCATGTCGTCGACGCGCAATCGGCGTGCGATGAGCT
The DNA here is from genome assembly GCF_023264675.1 of Rhodococcus sp. (in: high G+C Gram-positive bacteria). Taxonomy (GTDB): domain Bacteria; phylum Actinomycetota; class Actinomycetes; order Mycobacteriales; family Mycobacteriaceae; genus Rhodococcoides. The sequence continues at coordinate 5,055 of NZ_JAHFVG010000098.1, read as the reverse complement.
GAAGTGCCACGTCGCCGCCCTGGTGGCCGAATCGATCGTTGATCGCTTTGAAGCGGTCGACGTCGAGCACCATCACCGACACATCGGACGCACCGTCGAGGAAGTGCGCCACCTCGTCGTCGAGGCCGCGCCGGTTTCGCAGCCCGGTCAGTGGATCGAGCTTTGCACCGTCGGCGTCGACTCGGAGGCTGAGCAGCACGGACTGTAGAAAGACCGGCGTCGAGAACATGACCGGCAGCAGCACCACGAGTTGGGACACGGCGAGCCCGTGGTCGAGATCCGGTGAGGTGGTGATCAAGATGAACATCAACGCCACGGTGGCCGCCGACCAGAGCAAATGCGCCAGTAGCAGTTTCGGGCTGTGGAATATCTGAACGTATACGCCGGTGGCAGCCAGTAGTGCGCACCCGGGAAACGACATCTGGATCGACCCGTAGGACAACAGCGCCATCGAGGTCCCGACGTCGGCGTACACGATGAACAGAAGGGACGTTCTCTCGTTCGGCCACGGGCCACGCCACCACAGCATGCCGACGGCGAACGAGGTGATCGTGCCTGCACCGATGACCAACTGACTGATCAAAGACGTGGGCGGGACCGCGGTGATGTAGGTGGTGGCTGCTGCGAGGCCGTAACACAGGCAGCTCAGACCGATCCCGATGCGATATGCAGTCAAAGCACCGTGGCCCTCGAAGTAGTGGACCATCCAGTCGAAGTTGTACGACTGCCTCCACCACCTGCGCAGAAAAGTCACCTCACGTGCCTCCACGCGTCATCCCCGACATCCTGATCATACGGAGGTACACAGTTTCCCAGCGATCGAACTCCGATTTCCGGCGTCGAAAAGACGTCCAAGTAAACCTTACGGTCGGGTTGTGGCTTTTGCTAACCGACTCGGCGTCAGCTGCGCAGATCACGACGCCTGAACGCCGCCGATCCCAGGAGTCCACCCGCTACCGCCAGAGCGACCAGCCACAGCAACGGCGCGACCGACACCGGCCCACCAGGCAGATGCGGGAGATGTGTGAACGGCGACAGGTCGAGCCAGAACTGCGGCAATCCGACGACCGAACCGACCTGGCCGAGCAGCACGCACCCGACGAGCAGCGCCCACACCGCACCGGCATACCGCGGGACGAGCCCGAACAACACGGTGCCTGCAGCCGTCAGCACCCAGATCGCCGGAAGCTGCACGAGCGCGGCACCCAGCACACCCGGCACCACCGAACCCACATCGCCGGTCGCGAGGCCGTACGGAATTCCGGCTGCGAGACCGACCACGACCATCGCCGCCGCTGGACCGGCAACCGCAAAGGTCAGGTGAGCGGACAGCCACCTCGTCCTCGAGACACTGCCCGCGAGGACGGTTTCGGCGACGCCCCCTTCTTCGTCGGAATGTGCTCGAAGCAGCGTCGAGGTGGAGTACGCCGCGGCGCCGATTCCCAGGATGCTGATCGCAGCAGCCAGGAAAGACTGTACGAGCGACGTCCCACCGAACGTGCCGAGCGCGTCGCTGATCGCAGCACTGTCGCCGAGTTGGCCGCCGACGCCGTCGGCGGCACTTCCCAGAACCAGAGCGATCAGGCCGAGTCCGACGATCCAGGCGGCGAGCGAGCCGCGCTGCCCACGCCAAGCGAGTCCGTACACACCGCCGAGAGACGCCGCGGCAGCGGGTGGGCCTGCTCTCTCGGGAACGAGGCCCGATCCGAGGTCGCGTTGTCCGGCAAGGACGAATGCCGACCCGATCGCCAGCGCCGACGCGATAGCCGGCAGTAGAAGAACCCACCACCGTTCGTCGGCGAACGGTCTTATCTGCGCCGACCATCCGATCGGCGACAACCACGACAGAGTTCCTGAACCGCCGTCGCTCACCGCACGCAGAACGAACGCGATGGCCAACACCGACAGTGCGTACCCCCGCGCGAGCCGAGCACCTGATCCGATCTGCGCTGCGGCAGCACCGACACCGGCGAACACTGTTCCGGCGGCCGCTATCGCGAGTCCGAACGCGATGCTCCCCGCGGCGGCGAATCCCGTGGCAAGGAGTGAGACCGTGGCGACGGTCGCCGCAGCGACGACGCCGCCGACCGCCACCAGAATTGCCGCGGACAACCCCGCGTACCGACCCACTGCGGTGGATCCGATCAGCTCGGTCCTGCCTGCATCCTCTTCGGCCCTGGTGTGACGAACGACGGTGAGGATCGCGGCGAGTGGGGCAAGCGTCAACAGGATTCCGGCACGCCAGGTGACGAGAGCGCCGAGATCGCTACCGAAGATCGGACCGACCATGGCCAGTTCTGCCGGGGTGTGCGCGGTCGCTTCGTAGAACGTCTCCCGGTCGGCAGCCGTCGGGTACAGCCCTTGAAAACTGACGGCGTAGAGCAGCGGAACCAGGCCGATCACCAGAACCCACAGCGGCAGAACGATCCGGTCCTTGCGGAGGTACAGCCGTATCAACCCACCGATGCCGGTCATGGCCGGCTCGACGAGTAGTACTTCAGGAACAGATCCTCCAGCGTAGGGGGTGAGCTCACCAGGCTGGTGATACCGCCGTCGGCGAGCAGGCGCATCACGGTGGGCAGGTCCGCAGCGGAGGCTCGGCACGTCACGGTGTTCCCCTCGATCGTCACCTCACCCGGCAGCGTGCTCGCATCGACAGGCACCCGGTCGAGCACAGCCGTGACCGTCGTATGCGTCAGATGTCGCATGTCCGTGAGCGCACCCGCGTCGACAGTTCTGCCGTCGCGGATGATCGTGACGCGCTCGCACAGCTTCTCGACCTCGGACAAGATGTGCGACGACAGCAGTACCGTCGCGCCCCGCGCCGCTGCGTCGGTGACGCAACCGGCGAACACCTGTTCCATCAGTGGGTCGAGCCCGGATGTCGGCTCGTCCAGAAGCAGTACCTCGGCACGGGACGAGAACGCCGACACAAGCGCGACCTTCTGCCGATTTCCCTTCGAGTAGGTACGCGTCTTCTTCCTCGGGTCGAGACCGAACTTCTCGATCAGCTCCGCGCGACGCACCGGGTCCAGTCCTCCCCTCATACGCCCGAGAAGGTCGATCACTTCGCCGCCGGTGAGTTGGGGCCAGAGCGTCACGTCGCCGGGGACGTAGGCGAGGCGCCGGTGAAGGGCGACTGCGTCGCGCCACGGGTCTCCACCGAGCAACCGGACGCGACCCGACGTGGCACGCATCAATCCGAGCAGGATGCGGATCGTGGTGGACTTGCCGGCTCCGTTCGGACCGAGGAATCCGTGTACCTCGCCTTCGCCGACGTGCAGTTCGAGGCCGTCGAGGGCGGTGGCCTTGCCGAATGTCTTCCTGAGTTCGCTCACCTCGATGGCAGGAGTGGAGCCTGCGAAATGACCAGAAAAGGCAGGAGTGGAGCCTGCGGAATGACCAGAAAAGGCAGGAGTGGAGCCTGCGGAATGACCGGGGGTGCTTGTCATCGGTTCTTCTCCTCGAGGAAGGCAGTGAGCGTGTCGGGGTCGGTGAAGAGGCCCTCGGTGTACAGCTCGAGAGCGGGGAGTGTGACGTCGTCGGTCATCGCGCGGACGGCGGCGGTGAAGTCCGTGCCCTCGGGCAGCATCTGGATGTAGAGCAGCATCCCGCCGACGCTCTGGCGGGTGAGAAATCGGGCGCGAGCGGCGGGGTCGCGGCTGGCGACGAGCTTGCCGGTCCTGACCCCTTCGTCGAGGTAGGCGGCGGCGTCGTCGACCATTCGCTCGAACATTTCGGTGGCGAGGTGTCCGCCTGCCGCGAAACTGCGGACGATGTAGGCGACGGTGGGGGCGTACCGATCGATCTCGGCGAGCTGTTCGATGACGCCGGCGGGAGAGTTCGACAGCGACGCGGATTTGCTGTCGTGCACGACCGACAGCACGTACTCGTCGCAGGCGCGTCGTAGACCGTCTTTCGATCCGAAATGATGGTTGAGCAGGCCGGGCGACACTCCTGCCGCGGTGGCGACGGCGCGAACGCCGGTGGTGAATCCGGTGCGGCCGAACACCTCGATGGCCGCGTCTCGAATACGGGCTCTCGTCGTCATATCCTCGGGCATCACTGAACGCATGTATCGGATGCTATACACCCGTTCAATCGCCGCCGGCAAGAGTGTAAAGATGGAATGCATGACTGCATTGGATTCAGGACAGGTGAACTCCGGTATCGACCTCACCTACACGGATGCCGACACACGAGCGCAGGACGATCTGTTCGTCCACGTCAACGGCAAATGGCTCGACGACTACGCCATCCCGGCGGATCGCGCGGTCGACGGCGCATTCCGGACCCTCTACGACAAAGCCGAAGAGGACGTTCGCACGATCATCCAGGAATCCGCTGCAGCGAACCCGGCCGTCGGAACCGACGCGCAGAAGATCGGCGACCTGTACTCGAGCTTCCTGGATGCAGACGCCGTCGAAGAAGCAGGTTTGACGCCCATTGCCGACGAGCTGGCTGCCGTCGCCGATGCCGGTGACCTCGTCACCCTGGCCGAGGTGCTCGGCTCGCTGCAGCGGACGGGTATAGGCGGAGCGATCGGCCAGTACGTCGACACCGACGCGAAGGATTCCTCGCGCTATCTCGTGCACTTCTCGCAGTCGGGCATCGGGCTGCCCGACGAGTCGTACTACCGCGAGGACAACTACGCCGAGATCCGCGAGGCCTACGTAGCGCACATCGCACGGATGTTCTCCCTCGCCGGCGTGCCCTACGACGCGCAGCGTGTGTTCGATCTGGAGAAGAAGCTGGCCGCCGGGCACTGGGATGTCGTAGCTCGCCGTGACGCCGAGAAGAGCTACAACCTGTTCGACTTCGACACTTTGACGAAGAACGAGCCCGGATTCAACTGGACTGCCTGGGTTTCCGGGCTCGGCGCCACCACCGAACAGTTCGCGGAAATCGTCGTCCGGCAGCCGCCGTTTCTGACGACCTTCACCGGGCTCTGGGTCTCCGAGGACATCGAGGACTGGAAGGCGTGGTTGGCCTGGCGCATCGTGCACGGCCGCGCGCCCTACCTCACCGCTGCGCTCGTAGACGAAAGCTTTGCGT
>NZ_JAHFVG010000035.1 GCF_023264675.1 Rhodococcus sp. (in: high G+C Gram-positive bacteria) | reverse complement strand
TGCGAGATGCCCTTCGTAGTGGTCAGAATTTGTTCTGTGAGAAGTCTTATTCTGCACCACTACAGGGCATTTCGTGTCTACGGCCCGCGATCAGCCGTCACTGGATCGGTGCATCCAGGCTTATGCAGGCAGGCAGGCAGGCAGGCAGGCGGCGGCCTAGGACTTAGGTCAATTCGATATTTCTCAATTCGCGTTTGAGCAGCTTACCGCTTTGGTTACGGGGCAAGTTGTTCACGAATCGAATGATCTTCGGCACCTTGAACGGTGCAAGGTGTTCCTTGGTGTGTCGGAACAGCTCCTGGTCATTGGGCGTCGGTACTCCGCTGCGCAACACCACGAATGCCGTAACCGCTTCGATCCATTTATCATGGGGTGTCCCGATTACAGCAACCTCTGCAACGGCGTCGTGAAGATATAGCGCGTCTTCGACTTCACGGGCCGCAACCAGGATGCCGCCGGTGTTGATGACATCCTTGATCCGGTCGATCACGGTGATGAACCCTTGCGAGTCTCGGGTGACGAGATCGCCTGAACGGAACCAGCCGTCGCGGAACGCCTCTGCCGTTGCATCGTCGTTGTTCCAGTACCCGAGGCACAGCTGCGGTGATCGATAAAGCACCTCCCCGGGCTCGCCGTCGGGAACAACGTGCCCGTCAGTATCGACTACACGGGTCTCTACGAACATGATGGCACGCCCACACGATGCCGGTCGTTTTTCATGGTCGTCCGGGCCGAGCACCGTCGCGAGCGGACCGATTTCGGACTGTCCGAAGCAGTTGTAGAAACCGAGGTCAGGAAAACGGTGGCGAAGCCGACTGAGCACGGTGACGGGCATGATGGAGGCACCATATTGCGCTTTACGAAGGGAGGACAGATTGCGAGTATCTAGATCTGGATGATTGGATAATGGTACCCACACTGTTGGAGCGAGAAACATCGACCCGATCTGATCTTCTTCTATTGTCTGGAGAATCTTGGGGATGTCTGGCGTTGCGAGCAGAGTGATGGTCGCGCCGACCGCCAAATACGGCAACATGAAGACGTGCATTCCCGCCGAATGATAGAGCGGCATACAGATCAGTGGATTGTCATCGGGCGTCATGTCGAGCGCGATGATCGACGATGTGTATTCGTGGACGAATGCGCCATGGGTCATCATGGCGCCCTTGGGTTTGGAGGTCGTGCCAGAGGTGTAGAGGAGTTGGACGAGGTCGCATTCGTCGACATCGACATTGGGTAAGTCATCGTTGTCTTCTACTGCTTGAAGAGAGTCGATGCCATCGTTTAGAACCAGAATATGCTCGACGGTTATATCTTGCCTGACTTCATCGACATAGTCGATCAACGCTGGGTCTACGAGTACGGCGCGCGCGCCGGACTGGTCGAGTAAGTATCTCAACTCGCCGCCTCGTAGTGCGTAGTTGATCGGGACATGGATAAGACCTGCCCGTGCTGCAGCGAGGAAGCCGACGACATAGGCGTCAGAGTTGGTTCCGTATGCAGCGACGCGGTCTCCCCGCCTCAATCCCAGAGACAAGAGGTAAGTGGCAGCTCGACTGACGGTATCGTCGAGTTCGCGATACGTCGACTTGCGGCCTTCGAACTTCAACGCTGTCCGCTCAGGGAACCGAGCTGCGCTGCGATGCAAAATGCCGTCGACGGTGTTTGCTCGCGGACCGGGGTTGGGAGAAGTTCTGGACCTGGTAGTTTCGTGCATTGTTGTCATAGTGCTTTCTTCCTGCTTGGAGAGTCGGATCCATCAGTCAGGAGTGCGGGATTTTGTACGGAGCAGAGGCCCCGGCATCGATGACCGTAGTGGTTCCGGTGACGTATCTTCCATCATCGGATGCCAAGTACATTACTGCGTTGGTGATGTCGATCGGGTCGACCCACGGGAGCGGCAAGGCATTCATGCCGGCAACGATTTTGGCAGCCTCGTCACGATTCGTGCTTGCTCCGCCCGTGAACACCTTCAGGGTCGCTTCGTTCGTCGTCATGTAAGTATCGACGTTTCCGGGGTGTATAGAATTTGCTCGGATTCGGTGTGGCGCAAGTTCGATCGACAAAGCCTTCATTAGTCCGGTGACGCCGTGTTTGGCCGCTACGTAGTGGGCAAGATTTGGAAACGCGACCAGGCCTGCGACCGAGCTGGTGAGGATTATCGATCCACCTTGACCGCGTTCGATCATGCTCGGAACAGCGGCCTTGATAGTTTTCCAAACACCTGTCAGATTGATGTCGATCATGTCCTGCCAGGTGTCTTCCTCGAGATCGAGGGCCGATCCGAAACTGGCTACACCTGCATTCGCGATGACGATGTCGATCTGTCCGAACTCAGCAAGGCCCTCGTCTGCGACAGCTTGGAGCGCAGCCAGATCTCGAACATCGGCTTTGCGGAACAGAATGCGGCGATCGAGGCTTTCAACTGCCTTGATCGTTTCCGCCATGTCCTGGTCGGTAGACTCACTGTAGGGGACAGTGGACACATCACTGCAAGCGTCGACCGCGATGATGTCTGCGCCTTCTTCTGCGAGCTTGATAGCATGCGAACGACCCTGTCCGCGTGCTGCTCCGGTGATAAACGCTACCTTCCCTGCAACCCTGTTCATTTTATAGTCCGATTCTTGACATCTGGTCGAAACATGTCGGCGGTGTTCATTTCTAGCGTGACGGGCTTGTAGTGGGATCGTACGACTGAGCGTTCGCCACGGCCCCACCATCAATGGCAAGAATGGTTCCGAGAACGAATGAGCTTTTTTTCGAGCACAACCACACAACTGCGTCCGCAACCTCCTCTGGATTACCGAAACGCTGCAGTGGTTGCGGGGCCATGAGATGGCTACGCTCTGATTTCGACAGAGGGGCCACCATCGGCGTCTCAATAGCTCCAGGGGCTATCGCATTGATACGAATTCCCATGTTCGCGTATTCACCCGCGGCGGTCTTGGTCAGTCCGACCACGCCGTGTTTAGCTGCTACGTAAGGAGCGGTAAGGAGGCTGCCCACCAGGCCCGACTCTGAAGCGGTATTGACGATGCAACCGCCGCCATGTGCCTTCATGTACAAGATTTCGTATTTCAGCGCCAACCAGACTCCCTTGAGATCGACTGCGATAGTGCGGTCGAATTCTTCCTCTGAAACGTCAGCGGTGAAACCGAAACTACCGATGCCAGCGTTGTTGTGTGCAAAATCAAGTCGCCCGAAATGCGAGACTGTCTCTCCGACGAGGTTCTCCACTGATTTCGCGTTGGTGACATCGACTGCAACATAGTGGGCTTTTCCCCCGGCTTCTTCCACCAGTGCAACGGTTTCCAGTGATTTTTCTCGTGCGTGTTCGAGGTCAGCGATGACGACGCTAGCGCCCTCGCGGCCGAAAGCAATCGCGGTAGCGCGTCCGATGCCACCTGCCGCTCCGGTGACGAGGCCGGCTTGCCCTGCAAACTCCTGGCTCATTGTCTGCCTTCTTTCGATCTGCGGATGTGGCTGATTCGCGGGTGGCCGAGTGAGGACTCGGCCACCCGTCGCTTGGTGGAAGGTCCCTTACCCGGCAACCGTGGAGGTCGAGGCGATCTGTGCCATGAATTCGGTTATGGCACGGTACATTTCGTTCACTTCGGGAATTGCCCCGGTCATTGTGAACGAGCCGTGGATCAGGCCGGCGAAGCGCTGTTGCTCCACAACCACTCCCGCGTCGGAAAGAGCAGTCGCATAGTCCTCGGCTTCATCGCGGACTGGGTCGAGTTCGACCGAAAGCACGAAGGCAGGTGGGAGTCCGTGCAGATCTGCTCGCAAGAGCTGCACCTCTTGCGGCACCTCCTTCGACGCTCCGAGATATGCGTCCCATGACCCGTTGATCGCGGCCGTGGACAGGAACGGACCATCTACGAACTCGATGCGTGAGTTGTTCTTGGCACGGGGGTCGGTCGGTGGGTAAACCAGAATTTGTCCGGCGAGTTGGATCCCGGCGTCGCGAGCTTTGATTGCCACTGAGGCTGCCAGCCCTGCTCCAGCGCTTTCCCCCATCACCACGATCTGATTTGGATTGCCCCCGTACTGCGAGACGTTATCGTGCACCCACTCGAGTGCCGCGAAACTATCGTCATGTGCTGCGGGGTAGAGGTTTTCGGGAGCGAGCCGGTAACCAGCCGAAACAACGACGGCATCGTTCTCGGCGGCAAGTTTACGGCAGATGTTGTCGACCCAATCAAGCGATCCGGATACAAACCCTCCGCCGTGGTAGTAGACGATCACGGGTCGGTCGGCGTCGTCGGCGTCGCCTGGCATGTAAATGCGTGCGTGCGGATCCTCGACGTGCTCGATGCGCATGTCAGGGCCAGGGAATTGCAACGCAGTCATCGACTCGACGGTCTCCCGGTACTCATCGATAGTGAGTAGTTCCAAAGGCTTGTATGACGGCGTAAGCATGCCTGACATCAGGACTGCCATTGCGGGATCCAGCTTGACTAACGGTGAGATCGGTTCTGCCACACCGTCGATCGCGAATCCGCTGTAGCCGCGTTCTGCGATCTGCCCGGTTATTGCTCGGTACAGGGGAGCGCCGCCAGGGAAGATGTACGCAGCTCTTGGTTTGCCAGGGATGTTGCCACCCATATACCAACTCTTGTCCGCCTTCGGTAGGAGCGTCATATCCAACATGCGAGCAGTCAGTTCCCCCCAGGTCCGCTCTGCTTCCAGGGTCGGCTCCATCGTGGTTGCGCCGGACTCCCGGAGATTGCGAATGGCTTCTCCGGTCCATGCCACGTGATCTTCGATGGCGAGGGCGTTGTTGAACAATGCCACGGCGCTCTGTGGACCAGTGAGGGTAAATAGATTCGGGAAACCATTGACCTGAATCCCCAGGTAGGCTGCGGGGCCGTCGGCCCATTTGTCTTCGAGTTTGAGACCGTCACGGCCGACGATTCCCATCTGGATCAGTGGCCGTGTGAAGACGTCGAATCCGGTGGCCAAGATGATGATGTCGAGGTCGTACTCGCTGTCGGTCGTCCGCAGGCCTCCTGCGGTGAGAGTCTCGATCGGTGCGCTCTTCACGTCGACGAGATCAACGTTGCCGCGGTTGTAGGTCTCGAAGTATTCAGTTTCGAAGGGTGCTCGCTTGGCGCCGTACGGGTGGTCCGTTGGGCAGAGCAACTCGGCGGTCTTCGGGTCGCGAACTCGCTCGCGGATCTTGTTGCGAAGGTAGTCGGCGATTGTGGCGTTGGCTTCCTCGTTGAACAGTAGGTCGCCGTAGGTTGAGACGAGAAGCCGAAAGCCGCCTGTCCCGTAGTACTTGTCGTACACCTTGCGCCGCTCCTCCTCAGAATCAGCCAAGGCCGACGGGCGCGCTTGCTCATAAGGCGCACCGAGGAAGGTTTCGCGCGAGCCTGCGCGTACCTGTTCGTGGTTCTCGGCGAGCCAGCGGCGTTGCTCCGGTTCGACCACGTGATTGACGAGTGGTGCCGCGAACTGCGGAGTTCGCTGGAAGACGGTGAGGTGCTCGGCTTGTTTGGCGACCTCGGTGATGACCTGGAGGCCCGTGGATCCCGTGCCAATTACCCCGACGCGCTTTCCGGTGAAGTCGACAGGCTCATGGGGCCATGCGCACGTCTGGAGCAGGCGCCCTTCGAAGTTTTCGAGGCCGGTGAATTCAGGTGTCTTCGGAATCGACACGTTTCCGACTCCAGTGACCACGTAGCGCGCGGTCAGGAAGGCCCCGTCATCAGTCCCAACTGTCCAGAGCCGTTCGGCGTCGCTCCAGACGATCGATGTCACCCGGGTGTCGAACTGAAACGAGCGCTTGATGTCGAGGCGATCTGCAACCCAGTCGAGGTAGGAGAGTATCTCGGGTTGGGCGGCAAAGCGCTCGGTCCATTCCCATTCCTTCTGAATCTCGTCCGAGAACGAGTAGGAGTAGTGCACTGACTCGAAGTCGCAACGTGCTCCGGGGTAACGATTCCACCACCAGGTGCCGCCGGGTCCGCCACCCGCGTCGAATGCCTGGACGTCGAGACCTAGCTCGTCTCGCAATTTATGCACTGCGTACAAACCGGCGAAGCCTGCGCCGATAACTATGACGTCTTTGTCGACAGCCATGGAAATTTCCTCCTTGCGGAACTGAATTTAGATAGCACTTTGACCTGCAGAAAGACGCTAGAAGGTGATTCCAGTCACGTCTACGGGCACATGGTCGAATCCGACACGTCTTTTTGACCGTTCGGTGCAATAAGCTGAGTGGATGACGGACGATGTCGATCAGGTCGATCCGGCCGCGATGCTTGTGCGACAGGTCGCGACTGCGTTGCTGCCCGAGTTGCCGGCGATTGGGCAGGGTACTGCGAACCGAATAGCGGCCACGCTGCCAGATCTAGGCCGGCCTGCGACGGCGACTTTGGCCCTGTCCGCCACTTAGGCGAATAGCAGTGCCCTGCTCGATGCATTGATGCGCGGTGTGCCGATCGACGCGATGGAGCCGCCGGCCGAAGTGATACTCAGTACGCGAGGTCTCATTCGCGAAGGGGTCACGAATGCCACCCTCATGCGCGCCTACAGGGTAGGGATCATCTACTGGTGCGAACGCTGGACCGACGCTGTGGAACGTCATTGCCATGACCTTGCGCTGGGCCTGCGAGCCTCCAACCTTGGGATCAATTTCTTGATGGGTTGGTTCGAAATGATCACCGATCGAATCAGCGCAGAAGTACACGACGAAGCTGAGCGCCTCACCAAAGAGGGGTCGATGGCGCGTTTGGCTGAAGTGAGGAAGGTACTCGGTCCCGAAGCAATTAATGCGACTACAGCCAGCCAACGCCTCGGGTACGACCTCCGCGGCAATCACGTAGCGATTCTGCTCAGTCGAATCGAGGAACAGGACGTGGCGTTAGGCGCTACGGCGCTAGCCGTAGCAGGGAAAATTGCGAACGCACGGCCGTTGACACTTATCGTCGACGTCGACACGGCATGGTGCTGGGTTCCTGTGGCAAATGGCCGAACCGAGGTCTCCGCGCACCCGGGAGTGTTTGTCGGAGTTGGGCGTCCGGGCGTAGGTGTCGATGGATTCCGGCGAAGTCACCACGAGGCAAACGAGGCAGTACGCATCGCCCGGCTGTCAGATCGCCGAACTGGCGTGGTGACGCATTTCGATACGATCGAATTGGCATCACTGTGCAGTGGTGATCCAGAACTTTGCCACGCATTCATCGCGGCGCAACTTGGCGGGCTGGCAGCCCGCACGTCTCATGCAGCCAACCTGCGATCGACGCTTCGCGCGTATTACGACGCGAATTGCAGCTTTCGTTCAGCTGCCGCAACACTCGAATTGCACCACAATACCGTCCGCTATCGGCTGGCTCAGGCGGAACGTATAATGGGACAAAGCATTTTGGAACTCCGATTACAACGTGAGCTGGCACTTCGCCTCGCGTTGGAACTCGAAAATACTCGAACGGCAGTCGGCCCATAGCTCTTGTTGTCTACGAGAGGGCCTGCACATCGTAACTCGTGTCAACGAGTGAGACGGTTCGGGATGCGAAGACCGACGACATGGTCTTCACCGTCGGTGACACCCTGCCCTCATCTCACGAACGTTCACCCTCCAGCTCGGTGACCTGCTGGCCCGGGACACCGTCGGGCGTCGGGTACTCACCCACACCGGCGTGGCTGCTCGGTCCAAGACGCGTCGTCGAGATCGAGGCTGACAAGCTGGGAACCCTAAGGACCGTCTGCATCCAAGAGCAAAACAATGAAATGTCGTAGGCCGTGTTGCGCCACTTGGTGTGTTCGCGGCCAACAACATCCATCTCGTGTCTGGTGCCCGCCCTTTACCGGATGATGTCGGTATGAGAACCGCGCTCGGTCCACCGGTGAGGCTCGGCCGAACAGCAGACTCAGGGTGTGTGGCGGTCTGCGGCAACCAATTTTTCATCGATAGACCGGTGGCCGCTGCGATATCAGCAATCGGTACTTGAACGGTTCGATACGACCCCGCCGGGGCAGAGGCGTTGGCGGGGTCGTTCGAGGACCGGACCCAATGACGAAATTTCTATACCTGCGTGAGCACGATGCGGCCACGCAGCTCCTCGTCGAGCTGTTAGCCGCCGCACAGAGCCGCGGACAGCAGCAGCTCGCCACGACCACCGGCGGTGTCCATGATCTTCAGGGGGTCGGATCGTTCTTGTCCGCCCAGATTCCGCGAACATGCCCGATATGGCGTCGCATAAGGTCTTCCGCATCAACAGCATTCCCCGCCTCGATCAGATCGAGAAGTTCGGCATGTTCGTGCGAAGAGGGGATTAGTTCGCCGCGTTCGGCCAGAGTCTTTAGTCCATAGATCCGCGACCGCGCCCGAAGGGACCTCACGGTCTCGACAAGCTGTGGGTTGCCTGCAAGCGAGAGCAATCCAGAATGAAAATCCATGTCAATGGTTACGTGAGCAATGAGGTCGCCTGCAAGGGCTGCCTTTTCTATCCCAAGAGCAAGAGGCCGGAGCGTTTCCAAACGTTCTGCAGAGACCCCGAGTTCGGCAATCCTCCGAACGGTCGGAACCTCAATGAGTAATCGCAATTCTGTCAGGTTGTCGAGTTCCTGGTCCGAGAGTTCCTTGACGCGAAAGCCCTTGTTGCGAACAGACTCGACTAGACCTTCCTTGGCGAGATCGATCATCGCCTCTCGAACCGGAGTGGCGGAGACTCCGAACTGTTCGGCAAGGATGGGAGCGGAGTAGACCTCATTGGGCTTGAGCCCCCCAGAAATAACAGCACCTCGAAGAGTCTCGATGATCTCTTCACGCATGTTCCTGCGGGGAAGGTACGCCGCAAGGACGGGGGCGACACCTTCACTTACGGCCATCGAGTCTCCTCTTCGCGGACATCCTGCCCAGTTGCGTGGCAGGTGTGTCCGAAGGTACCAAACAAACTGCAATGTTACATATTATTCACCCAGAGACATGTGATGTGTGACATTGTATTGATCTGATGGCTTAACCCCCCCATTGGAGGCACATCATGGACTCATATTCATCGGTCGGCGCACCGCGTGCGCCGGGACAGATGTCGTCGGGCGAACTGTCTGCGCGTCTGGATCGACTCCCCATGTCGAGATTTCATTACAAGCTGCTGTTCGCGGGCGGTCTGGGCTACACGTTCGACGCGATGGACGGTGCGATCGTCGCTTTCATCCTTCCGTCGGTACGCGAGGAGTGGGGCCTGTCGACCGGCTTGACCGGAATCCTCGGGAGTAGCCTGCTGATCGGCTTTCTGGTCGGGGCACTGCTTGCCGGCACCTTAGGAGACAAGATCGGCCGCAAGAAGATCATGGTCAGCGCACTGATTATCTACTGCATTGCCAGTGTTGTGGCTGCTTTCTCCCCGAACTTCTGGGTACTGTTCGTTGCCCGGGTCGTGGCAGGAATCGGCACCGGCGCCGAGAGCGCCATCATCGCCCCATATCTTTCGGAGTTCGTGCCTTCGAGGTTCAGAGGCCGCTACATCGGCTCGTTGGCTGCATTCTTCTCGTTCGGATACATCCTCGCGGCCCTACTCGGTTACTTCATCGTCAGCGAATTCGACCACGGCTGGCGCTACGTTCAGTTGATCACCGCCGTCCCGATCCTGCTGGTCCTGTGGTGGCGACGCGGACTGCCCGAGTCGCCGCGGTTCCTGCATGTTCACGGCCGAAAAGCCGAGGCCGAGCGCGTTGTCGAGTCCATCGAGGACTCTGTGCGTGCGAGCACCGGAAAACCACTCGCGCCGATACCCCAATCGGCTCCCGACCCTGACGTCATTGTCTCGGCCGGCAACATCGTCGACAACCTCAAAGCACTCTTTCGGGGCGGATTGAAAAAGACCACTTTCACTGCATGGGTCTATTGGTTCGTCGCCATCTTCACCTTCTATGGCTTCTTCACCTGGATACCCTCCCTGCTCGTCGAACGCGGGTTCGATATCTCGAAGAGCTTCATGTTCGCGATCCTGATCTATCTCGCGCAGACACCGGGCTACTTTTCTGCTGCGTGGATCAGCGAACTGATAGAGCGCAAGTGGGCGATCGTGCTGTACCTGACCGGCGCTGCGGGAGCAGCGTCCGGAATGGCGTTCGCTGATTCGGCCACGGAAATCGTGGTCTGGGGAATGCTGCTGTCTTTCTTCATGAACGGCAACGCTGCACTCGAGTATTCCTACACCTCGGAGATCTATCCCACGATGATCCGCACAACCGGACTCGGTGTTGCATCGGCCGTGGGGAGAATCGGTGGGATCATCGCCCCAATAGCAATCGGATTCTCCTACGGTTCGGTCGGATTCGGGGGAGTGTTCGTGATGCTCCTGGTGTTGCTTGTCCTCGGTGCCAGTGTGGTCGCAATCTTCGGCCAGAAAACAACCGGAAAGTCGCTCGAAGCCATCGGACAGAACACCATCAAGGACTAGGGATTCTCACTGTGATCACTTGTACTGCACGAATGCGTATCGATCCAGCGAAAGCCGATGCTGCGCTCGCACTGTTCACCGACGTCATACCCCTCACTCGCGCCGAACCGGGGTGCGACTTCTACGAGTTCTACTGCGACATAGAAGATCCTTCGATTTTCATGTCCGTACAGCGTTGGGTAGACCTCGATGCATTGACATGGCACGCCACCACGCCTCACGGACAGCGAGTGGGTGCCGAAATGCCAGCGATGTCCGCCGAAGAAGCCGATATTCGAGTATATGTTGGCGCAGAGGTTCTTTCGTGGCCGTTCGATGAAGAAACGAGGAAGAAGCTATGAGAGAAGCGGTCGGCACCGTCACGATCAGACACGTCGACGTGGTCGACCCCTCGGCGGGCAGAGTAGAGACCGACCGACAGATTCGCATCGTCGATGGAACTATCACCGAGGTCAGCGCCGATGACATGTCGGCACTGGGAGCTGATGAAATCGACGGATCGACTCTCCATGCGATTCCAGGACTCATCGACTGTCACGTTCATGTCAATGCTGTCACCGCGTCCCTGGGAACGGTGTCCGACATGTCGCCTGCCTATGTCACTGCGCGTGCCTCGCAGATCCTTCGCGGCATGCTCGCGCGCGGGTTCACCACGGTCCGAGACGTGGGCGGCGCCGACTTCGGGATTGCCGCTGCAACCGAAGAGGGATTGCTCGCGGGGCCGCAGATCATTTTCGGCGGAAAAGCCCTGTCGCAAACCGGTGGGCACGGTGACTTGCGGCCGGCGGGCCGCGACATAGTCGACGAACATTATGCGCTTCCCGTTCTGGGGCGGATCGCCGATGGAGTCAGCGAGGTGCGCCGGGCTGCGCGTGACGAGATTCGACGAGGAGCCAGCCACATTAAAATTATGATTTCAGGAGGATGCGCAAGCCCGACAGATCGAGTCGACTCGCTGCAATTCTCGGACGACGAACTCAGGGCCATCGTCGATGAGGCAGCCTCCGCGAACCTCTACTGCGCGGGGCATGCATATACCGCCGATGCCGTGAATCGAGGACTGAGACTGGGCATTCGGACTATCGAGCATGGAAACCTACTCGACGAAACGTCGATCGCGCTGTTCCTCGAGCGCAACGCCTACTACGTCCCCACGTTGACAACGTATGTAGCGCAGATGGAAGACGGTAAGGAACTCGGACTTGACGCTGGACAGCTCGACAAGATTTCCTCGGTGGTCGATCAAGGGTTCAAAGCACTCGAACTTGCCGATCGAGCAGGGGTCAACATCGCATTCGGTACCGACCTGTTGGGAGAGATGCACGCGCGTCAGTCCGATGAATTCGCACTCCGGTCGACGGTCCAGTCCTCCCAGGCGATACTGCTCTCGGCCACTGTTACCGCCGCAGCGCTGCTGCGGCGGGAGTCGGAACTGGGAGTGATCACTCCTGGAGCCCGAGCCGACGTCGTGCTCACCAGAGGAAACCCGATGGCGGACATCGCGGTCCTTGCGCAGCCTGCCAGCGGAATTGCTCATGTGATACGCCGAGGTGTTCCCAGCTGATCTTGCCGGAGTCATCGCTCGGCTTCGAGGCCTCCGCACTGGAACCCGCACATCACGGCGACACCGTGAGCAACGCACGGTGCCCCAGACGAACATCTGTCTGGGGCACCGTTCTGGGTACTTCGCTATCGTGCGGGCTGCATGACGCCGTCGATCCGACGTGGAATCACCGAGTATGCGTCGCGCAATTCTGTCGGTAGAACCGATTGGGGTGCATCCTGGAATGTCACGGGCCGTAAGAAACGTCGTATGGCCGTGGCGCCCACCGACGTATGGAGTGAGTTCGTAGACGGCCATGGGCCTCCATGAGTCTGTGCCCATGACACCGCAACACCTGTGGGGAACGCATTGAAGATGATTCGTCCCGCGTGCGGACGAACGACGTCCACCAGTTCTCGAGCGAGATCTTCTTCATCGCTTTCGATGTGGAGGGTCGCGGTGAGTGAGCTGGGTACTGCGTCGAGCGCTCGGGCCACAGCTGAGACAACGGTATTGGGGTCGTATCGAACAATGACCGTGACCGGGCCGAAGATTTCACTCACGAGTCCCGGGGCGAATTCGTTGATCGTCGTCTCGAACAGAGACGGGCTGACTGCGTAACCTGCCCCTGCGCTTGCTCCATAAGAAGATTTTGTGACACGACGCTCTGGGCCGAGGACATCGACTGCGTCGTTGTACGAGGCGAAGATTCGCTGGTTGAGCAGCACCTGAGCGGGTGCAGCGGTGACCGCAGATCGGGCTGATTGCACCAGTACATCACCGTGTACTCCGGTCGGGACGAGCACGAGGCCGGGCTTGGTGCAGAGTTGACCAGCGCCGATGGTAATCGAAGCGATGAGCGCAGCACCGATTTCTGTTCCGCGCTCGCTAGCGGCGGCCTCGGTGACTATCACCGGGTTGATGCTGCTGAGCTCGCCGTAGAAAGGGATGGGATGTGCTCGCGCATTGATGATGTCGAGCAATGCCTGGCCGCCAGTCTGTGAGCCTGTGAAGCCTACGGCGGTTATGGCGGGGTGAGCGACGAGATCGGCTCCGCCCTGTGTTCCGAATACGATCCCGAACGTACCGTCTGGGGCGCCCGATGCCTGTGCTGCAGTGTCCAGGATCTCGTAGGACAGCTTCGACGTGGCGGGGTGAGATCCGTGGGCCTTGACTACCACTGGCGATCCGGCAGCGATTGCCGATGCAGTATCACCGCCGAGAACGGAGAACGCGAAGGGAAAGTTGCTCGCTCCGAAGACGGCCACAGGTCCTGTCGCAACGAGCATCCGACGCAAGTCCGGGCGCGGGCCCATCGGAGTCGGTCCCGCGGAGTCGAGTGTTGCCTCGATGTAGCTGCCTTCACGAAGAACCTCCGCGAAGAATCGGAATTGATAGACAGTGCGGGTGAGTTCGCCGTCGAGCTTGGCGTCGTTGAAACCTGTTTCTTCGGCGGCAGTGGAGACCAAGGCGAGACGATTGCTTTCTACGGCGTCAGCGAGTGACTCCAATAGATCCGCCCGTCCGATCCTTCCTAAATTCTGGAGGTACGGTGCTGCGGCGCGTGCCGACGATGCGAGTATGTCGACCTGGCGACCCGAGGTGACGTCGGCCACCGGAGCCAACGCTGTCCCGTTTCGGGGGTTGATTCCTGCGATGAGTGTCATGAATATGCCTTTCTGCTCAGGAATGGATCGACGTCGATTGCCGCACCGGTTGGCGCACGGACGTCAGAGTTTGGATGCGATCGCGTCAGCGATCACGACGTCTTCCCACGACATGCCGGAGCTCTTGAAGAGCACAGCTCGATTGGGATCGAGAGCTACAGTTCCGTTGACCACTTCGGACATTGAGATGAGATCGGTTGTCTTGAAATCAGATTCATCCATAGCCATGATTACGTCGCCGCCCTCCCTCATCGCGACGTCAATGTCTTCGACGACAACCTGGGCTCGGTTGACCAGCACAGAGTCGACTTCGCGCCGATTGCTGTCGTGCGATCCGACCGCTATCACGATGACATTGGCCTTGGTACCGTTCGACTCGAACACCGGAGTGTTCGATCCGGTAGCGCACACGATCACGTCGGCGGCGCGCACGACCTCTCCCGCTTCGGTGGAGTTCGCCGCGACGACGCGTCGTCCGGGCCGCTCTGCTCGCACGGGATCGCGAACGACGTAGGTGACCGTCGAGATGGTGCGCTCGTCCGACACGACATCGGCGATGGTCGCTGCGTGTCCGATACCCTGTGGTCCTGCGCCGAAAATTACGACGGACAGCGGCGACGAAGACGCCAACAGTGCGGGTTTGACACCCGCTATCGAAACAGCGGGTGTGCGCAGCGCCGTCAAGGCGGTACCATCGAACAGCATTCTCGGGGTCAGAGTTTCAGCATCGAACAAGATGTAGACGGCCTGGATTCGCGGCTTGCTCAGTCGGGGATTGTCGGGTGCAACGGTGGCGACCTTGACGCCCGTACTGCGCGGTGACTGCGCCGGCATCAACAACAGTTGCCCGTGATCGACATCGAGAATGCTGCGGGTGAAATCGCGCCCAGGATCGAGGCCTTTGCGCAACGCGTCCTCGATGGCCTCGACCGCAGCTGACGGGGTGAGAAGTTCGACGATGCGGTCGGCGCCGATGAAATCGAGTTTTGGCGGCGGATTGCTCATGAAGCCCTTTCGTTGACTTTCTCGCTGTGCGTCCACGAAAGACCCTGTTCGGCACAGCTTGAACCAGCCGCCCTCGTCAGATCGAGCATGGCGTCTCGAACCGGTGTTGCAGACACCCCGAACTGTGCCGCCAATCGAGGGGCCGAGTACATGACTTCTGGCGCCAATATTCCTGAAATCAACGATGTTCGAAGAATTTCGTTGACTTCTTGACGTAGGTTTCGGCGCGGGCTGGACATGGACAGGCCCACAGTGGGAAGTCCACCTACGTGGCTCATCGAAGGACTCCTCGTATGCAGTCGGGCAGAGTCAGAGTTCGAAACCCGTCGGGAATGGGTCGTGTGGGTCGAGCATGTATTGGGCCGTACCGGTGATCCATGCTCGACCGGTGATCGTCGGAGTTACCGTCGTTCGATCGGCAAGGGCGCCGTGGTCGATCAGCTTGCCGATGAACCGCGTTCCGATGAACGACTCGTTGACGAACTCCGCCCCCAATGCCAGTTCACCGCGCGCGTGCAGTTGAGCCATTCGGGCGCTCGTGCCGGTACCACACGGTGACCGATCGAACATGCCTGGCGCAATGACCATGGCGTGACGCGAATGCTGTGCTGTCGAGCCTGGTGCGGTCATGTAGACGTGGTGACAGCCTCTGATTTCAGAATTTCCCGGATGCACGGGAAGTTGTTGCGTGTTGATTGCTTCGCCGATCAACAGACCTGCTTCCATGATCCGCGCCTTGTTCGCTCGATCGAACTCGATTCCGAGCTTGTCCAGATCGACAATGGCGTAGAAGTTTCCACCGAAAGCGATGTCGTAATCCACCGCGCCAAACCCCGGGACGTCGACAGAACAGTCGAGACCCAAAGCGAAAGACGGAACGTTCGTCAGGGTCACCTTCTCCGCGACGCCATCGGTCACCGCTACTTCGGCTATGACCAATCCCGCAGGTGTGTCCAGACGAATGGTAGTGGTGGGTTCTTGTACCTCCACCATTCCAGTCTCGACGAGAACGGTTGCGACACCCATGGTGCCGTGACCACACATCGGTAGGCATCCGGAAACTTCGATGTAAAGCACACCCCAGTCGGCATCGGACCGTGTCGGCGGTTGCAGGATCGCCCCGCTCATCGCCGAGTGCCCTCGCGGCTCGTTCATCAACAGTTGCCGGATGTGGTCGAGGTTGTCGATGAAATACCGGCGCCGGTCGAACATGGTGGCGCCGGGAATTACCCCGACGCCCCCCACGACGACCCGAGTCGGCATGCCTTCGGTGTGGGAGTCCACAGCATGAAAGACCCGGTTGCTCCGCATGGGTCAGGCCAGACCTTCTGCGATGGCATTTTCCGTTGCGACGCGCACTAGCGCTTCCTGCTGGGCGTTGAGCGGGACACGCGGAGGCCTGCTCGGTCCGCCGTAGCGGCCGACGAGGTCCATGCTGAGCTTGATCGCCTGAACGAATTCTGTCTTCGAATCCCAGCGAAGCAAGGGGTGGAGCGACCGGTAGAGAGCCAAGGCCGAGTCGAGCTTGCCTGCAGCCGATTCGTCCCAGAGCTGTACGCACGCTCGGGGTAGCGCATTCGGATACCCGGAAATCCATCCGGGAGATCCTGCGATTGCGAACTCGAAGGCTACGTCATCGGTTCCACACAACACATCGAGTTCTGGTGCGAGCTCTTTGATCTCGTAGTACCGGCGAATGTCTCCGGAGAACTCTTTGACGCCCTTGATGTACCCCTCGGCGTACAGTTCCGCGAGCAGGTCGGGGGTCAGATCGACTTTGGTGTCGAAGGGGTTGTTGTATGCCACGATGGGCAGACCGACCTGCGAAACGATCTTGTAGTGATCGATGACTGCACGACGATCTGCACGATAAGCGTTAGGCGGCAGAAGCATCACTGCAGGTGCACCGGCTTCGGCCGCTTGTTCGGTCCAGCGGCGTGCCTCGTCTGCTCCGTACGCGGCAACGCCAGGCATGATCGTGAAGCCTTCGGGCGCAGCTTCGATGGCGGTGGTGACCACGCGTGCGCGTTCCTCAAGGGTGAGGTTGTGGTACTCGCCGAGTGAGCCGTTGGGTGTTGCTCCGCTGCAACCATTCTCGGCAAGAAATTTGATGTGCTCGCCGAATCCGTCGAAATCGATCTCCAGCGTTTTGCTGCCGCGGTCGTGCATCGGTAGTGCGGTGGCGACGAGTACGCCGTGCCAGGGTGCTTTGGGTGTGTTCATCTAGACCTCCAGAAGTCGGTGTTCCGATTACCCGGAATCATCTCGGTGTCGGCACGCCGACAGTATCAGTGTTATGTGACATTGTACAGATCGTCTGCGGCTATTCAGTGCCATCGAAGCATCGATTCGAGTCGATTCCGGCTGCTAATTGCCCAAGCGAAATGGGCTGCGCGATAGGTCGGCTGGCGATACCGCGGAGATCCTCGACTGTGGGTTCACGCTTGCCGCACTCCGCAACCAAGCAACTGGTCGCATATCCGCACACTCTTCCCTGGCACAACCCCATCCCAGGACGAGCGTAAAGCTTGATGGCACGAGCATCATTTGCCCCGAGTTCGTTCACTGCTGTCTTGACTGCTGCGGTAGTGACTTCTTCGCACCGACAGATGACTGTGTCCTCGTTCAACCACTCAGTCCACCCCCGTGGCACCGGAAATACGTTGTGCATTGCTACAGCGAAACTGCGCAAAACCGAGCGCTGTCGGCGGAGTCTGTCGATCTCAGATGTATCGGCAGGTGAGCCACTGGAGCGGTGGGCAGCGTGGGTTCCTGATATGCGGCCCTCGACGACGGATGCTGCGGCTCCGCTGACGCCGCACGCCTCACCTGCGATATACACCCCATCGATGGTGCTCATTTGATTTTTGTCGACAACGGCGATCAGGCTTCCGTCTATGTCCCGCTTGGTGTCGCAGCCCAGCTGTACCGGCAGTTCGAGTTGCGGTGTGAAGCCGTACCCAACCGCCACGGTGTCGCAGTCCAGGTAGGACTCGCTACCGGCGACGATTCCGAAGTTCCGGTCGAGTTTGGCGATAGTGACACCAGCGACCTCACCGTCGCCGTGTGCCGCAACCACTGCTGTTCGTGTGTGGTAACCGATCCGGTTCTGCAGTAGAACTGCAGCGTATTCACGCCCTTCGTTCATCTTGGTGAGGTTGCGCGCCAGTGCCATCGGATACTTCGCGAACCCCAATGGACTACCGGCCTCGAATACCCCGATGACGTCGGCTCCAGCTTCGACCAAGCCGGCGGCGACAGCAAGTAGGAACGGACCTGTTCCGGAGACCGCGATGCGCTTGCCCGCCAGGACTCCGTGGCCTTTGAGTAGTGCTTGCACGGCGCCAGCGGTGAACACTCCCGGAAGCGTCCATCCAGGGAACGGGAGTTGCCGGTCGTAGGCTCCCGTCGCAACGATCACCTGTCGGCTCCGAATTCGTGAGTCGGCGTTCGATGTCGAGGTCGCATGGGACGTGAAACCGGAGTCGCGGCGCTCGACATGCCATACCGAATGTTGAGGCAGGTAGTCGATCAGCTCGCTATGAGTTTCCAGATCTGCAGACAGACGCTGGTAGGTCGACCAGTCGTGATGGCCGGTTCCGGAGTCCTTCTCGCGGTTACGCCAGTATTGCCCACCGGATCGGACCCCGTTGTCGAGCAGTGCGACTCGTGCCCCGTTCTTCGTTGCCTCCGCTGCTGCCGCCAGACCTGCAGGGCCCGCACCGATGATTGCGATGTCGTAGAAGATTTCAGCAGCTGAGGTCATCGTGGCCTGCGCCTTCCTGGGTGACGACTTCGTCGTGTGGTCGGGCCTCGACCATGCACGCGCGTCGATTGGGTTCACCGTTGACGGTGACGAGGCAGTCGAAACAAATTCCGATTCCGCAGAACACTCCGCGAGGTTCGCCGCCCACCCGAGTCCGACGCCACGATCTGCGCCCGGTGGCAATCAGGGCAGCCGCGATGCTTTGCCCAGGTTCGGCAGGGATGAGGTGCTCGTCAAACGAGAAGTCGAAATTTCGTGTGTTCATGCCGCGACATCCTCGAATCGCTCGGGTCGGAAAGGAGTCAAGTCGAGCGAAGGATCGGTTCCCATAATGAGTTGGCTCAGAAGCGAACCGGTTCCGGTCGCCAGACCGATGCCAGCCCCCTCGTGACCGGTGGCATGAATGAGACCAGGCGCTCGGGGGTCGGCTCCGATGACGGGTAAGTGGTCGGGACAGTACGGACGAAATCCCAAATACGTGCGCAACAGCGACACCTCCGAGAGGAAAGGAAACACTTCGATTGCTTGAGCGGCCAGTGTGCGGATGACAGGAAGTGACAGCGTGCGGTCGAAGCCGACCCGTTCACGACTGGCCCCGATCAGTACTGTGCCCGCGCTTGTTCCTTCGACGACGACTGATGTTTCGAGGCCTGCGTCACTGCTGGCGACATTCGCCACGTATTCGGCCGTGTATACCTTGTGTCTGATGACGCGCGGTAAGGGCTCGGTGACCAAGACGAATCCCTTCCGTGGAAGAACCGGAATCGGTGCGTTAGCGAGCGATGCAATGTGGCCACTCCAGGTACCAGCGGCGTTGATCGTCCAAGCGGCGTGCACAATCGGCTTCGCGGGGGAGTCCGTGCGTACACCGATCACCGTAGCGTCCCTCGACTTCAGAACTTCGACTACGGAAGTTCCGCGGAGAACTTCGCCGCCAAGTTCGCGCACGCGTTGAAGCAAGCGAGCGGTTGCCAGCATCGGTTGCACTTGGCTGTCTTGCGGATAGAACGCACCGCCAGCCGCGTCCGGGACTACGTTCGGTTCGAGTTCGATCAGTTCGTCGCGTGAGATATCGATCGCGTCGATTCCGACGCCTCGTTGCGACACGGTCAGACCCCGAAGTCCGGCAGCGGTGTTATCGGTGGTGGCGACAACGACACCGCCCTTGGCCTGGTATTCGAGCGTTTCCGGGCCGAGTGAACGTGCTGCGTCCGTCCACAGGCCGGCCGATAGCAACGCAAGATCCAGTTCAGGTCCGGGGTGTTTGTCGGAGAGGAGAATATTGCCCTCGCATGCGGCGGTGGTACCGCCCCCCGGCGTTCCCCGTTCAATCACGGTGACACGCAAACCTGCAGTTGCGCAGTAATACGCACATGCGGCACCGACGATGCCCCCGCCTATCACGACGACGTCGCTCGACATGCGATTCATATTCATTTCAGTAGTATGTCACATTGCATGAATCAATGAAATGCCGTACTTTGCTGTGACCGGCGCAACAACTCGAGTGCAGTGCAAACGAATGCGGTACTGCGGCGCTTTTCGCGTCCCGACAGCATCGCCACACCTCATGGAGGTCACGTGTTTTCCCGTACCAGATCTGCGCAACACCCCTCGCCTCCCGACGCTGGCAGCGACGATGCCTACGACACCGGCAGCGATCTACAAAAGACTCTCAAGCAACGGCATGTCGTACTGATCGCATTCGGCGGCATCATCGGAGCCGGACTGTTCGTCGGAAGCGGATCGGTCATCAACAGTGTGGGCCCGGCCGTGATCTTGTCTTACCTCATGGGCGGGATCCTCGTACTTCTCGTCATGAGAATGTTGGCCGAGATGGCGGCTGCGGAACCGGCCAGTGGCAGCTTCGCCACCTATGCGCGTCGCTATCTTGGGAACTGGGCTGGGTTCCTCACAGGATGGCTCTACTGGTACTTCTGGGTAATCGTTGTTGCCTTCGAAGCCGTGGCGGGTGCCGCTACTATTCGCATTTGGCTCCCCTCCATTCCGTTATGGTCAACCGCGCTGATCATTATCGTGGCGCTGACTGCCGTGAATCTGATCTCGGTGAAGTCTTTTGGCGAGTTCGAGTTCTGGTTCGCAGCGATCAAGGTCCTCGCGATCGTTGTATTCTTGGTACTCGGTGTTCTCTACGTTGCTGGAGCGTGGCCGAACAGCACCGGAAGCATCTTCTTCCTTACTGATCAACCGGGCGGATTCACCCCTAACGGATGGGTACCCGTCTTCACCGGCGTCGCTACATTGATCTTCTCGATGCTCGGCTCCGAAATCGTGACCGTGGCAGCGTCCGAATCCTCGGAACCTGTCAAAGCGATCTCCCGCGCCACCTCGACGCTGCCCTGGCGGATGATGATGTTCTACGTCGGATCGGTATTACTACTAGTCACCATCATGCCGTGGAATCGACTTCCAACAGACACAAGCCCGTTCGCCGCTGCAATCTCCTCGATGGGCATACCCGCAGCCGGCCGCCTCATGGACGTGATCGTGCTCGTTGCGGTGCTCTCCTGCCTCAATTCGGGTCTGTACGTCTCCTCACGCATGATCTATGCGCTCACCCGCTCCGGTGATGCGCCCCGGGGGTTGGCAACGCTCAACAAACGAGGAGTTCCTGTTCGGGCAATCCTGGCATCCACCACATTCAGCTACCTCGCAGTTGTCATGGCCTACTTCTCGCCAGACACCGTGTTCTACTTTCTCACCACTTCATCTGGAGCGGTCGCTTTGTTCGTCTACCTCGCTATTGCCGGCTCGCAGATTGTAATGAGGCGTCGACGCATCGCGGCCGGTGTCACGAATATCGATCTGAAGATGCCATTGTTTCCCTATCTGAGTTATGGCACCGTCGTCGCGATCCTGGGTGTCATTGCTCTGCTGGGGTTCAATTCCGACACGCGGCCTCAGCTTTACCTGGGACTTGTCAGCGTTGCAGTACTTCTGGTCGCCTTCGCTTTCACTCGCCGATTCGGACGGAACGAAGAGTAGAAGATGAGCCTCAGCAAAGAAAGCACGCAGAGTAGCGAAACCATTGAGACCGAGTCGCGCCAGCGGAGGAGGCTCATCGGCACCGGCGATCGGCGATCCGGAAACTCGACTGGGAACAATGCAGGAGAGGGAATCCAACAGGACGACCCCAATCCAGCCTTTCTGTTCGTTCGACGCTTAGGTTCCTGTTCGAACACATTGAACTTTCCTACTCTGTACCTCATCGGCGTGGTGTCAGAGTCAGGCAAAATCTACCGGGTGGAGGTAGAGGAGGAGTCCTCCGATCGATTCTGGACCGACACTTTCGACAAGATTCTTAAATTAGGGGTCGAGAACCTTCCCTCCATAATCGGATCGAACACGCCAGCTATTGCACACGCCGCCGAACGGACGTGGCCGGGAGTGCGTGTGTACATGGATCTCGTCTGTCTGCAGCGCGAAGTGTTCACTTACATCGACCGCCGCCATTGGTTCGAATTCAGCAGCGATCTTGGCGCAGTTCACAGAGCTGCCAACCGGTCCGAGGCGCGAACGAGCTTCGAAAGCTTTTCCGCTCGCTGGCTGACCACGTATAGAGAAGCGGTCGAACTCGTCGCGTCCGAGTGGGTCGGTCTCGCCGCGTATGGGGAACTCAGTGAAGTGGAGCGGCGTACGTTCTCTGCAGTCGGTCTGGTCGATGCAGTGTCAAACCTGGTCGATCGAGGAACCGACGACCTGTCTACCTCAAACCGACAATTTGCAGCAGACGTGTCTCGAAGCCACCTTCTGGGTAGGAATTGGATGGTGTCCTGGAAGTTGAAGTCGAAGAGACGGAACATGCGAAGACTTCAGTTTCTGAACGATTCCCAAGCGAGTTGCGACCGGATGCACAAGAACGCAATGATTGGCGATGGACAATGGTCGTAAAACGGAAGTTTCAAAGAACAAGAAAAAGGGCGAACTACCCTGAATTGTGCAGTGATCCGGATCTGTATGCCGCGTCAGCCACAGCGTTGAGCGTTCTGTTCAGTTCGATTCGGCGTGCAAGACTCTTCGGCGGGCTGGGGCATGTGACGGACGCATAGAATTCGGATCCAATTTTCGGGTGGGTCGGACGCTCGTCATGTAGGTAGGCGGACGGCATGCAACGCGCGCTGGTACGGGTTGATTTCTAGGATCGGGATGCTGCGACGCCGATGGTGTTTCAGCGGTCAACGAGTTGTATTGACTCATAGACGATCAGGGCTCGGAGCCCTCGCGGGTATCGGCCACATCTCCTACCTGCCGTGTACGGCTGTTCGAGCCCGGCATTGTCGTGCCCGTATCACTGTCGGCTCAGGTCACGGGCCGCAGGTCGCCTACTGCTGCAGTGGGAGAGACTGGGCAATCGGCAATCCACGGTGTCGGATGCCCGTCGAGCAGGGCAACGAAGTCCAGCTCGAATCTGTTCGTGTCGGTGTGGCCGTCCATGGCGACGCTCCTTGTGTCGATGCTGTGCTCTGTCGTAAGGCCGATAGCGGCCGCGGGGCGCTGGCGCGCGGTGTCAGGCAGGGTCGAGTGCGAAGTCGTACGAGACACGGTTGACGCCGTCGACATCGGTGGTCGGGTCGAGAATCAGGTCGGGTTTCGTGGCCATTGCAACATCGCTGTCGATCCAGTCCCCACCTCGGAAATAGAGCTGGGTGGTCACGGAGTGTTTGTCGGGGTAGGAGACGATCAGGTGAAGGTGCGCCGGCCGCCAGGGATGCCCGTTCTGAGCTTCGATGAACGCCCCGGTGGGCCCGTCGGTCGGAATTCGGTATGGCGCCGGCTGAATGGTCTTGATCGAGTAGCGTCCTTCGTGGTCCGTGACGATCTTTCCACGTAGGTTCCATTCGGGCAGATGCGGTGCGAACTGCGAGTAGTAACCGTCATTGTCGGCGTGCCAGAGTTCGACGATCGCGCCGCCGAGTCCGTTGCCCGCGAGGTCGGTGACCTGGCCGGAGAAGATCAGCGGGGCGATTTGGCGGTCCTCGTCGCGCATGGGAAGTTCGCACTGTGCGGCCAGGGTGGGGGCGTTCGCGATGTAGTAGGGGCCTTCGATGCTGCCCTTCGTGCCCCGACGGCTCTGCGCGAGGACTTGCTCGACCGCATGCTCGATGAATACATCGAGGAACAGCGGCCATTCCCCACCCTCGCCGACATCGATGAGCCACTGCTTGAAGACGCGGTACTCCGGGTAGGTCACGCCGTGGTCGAGAATCACTTCGTGGAGCGCACTGAGGGCATCCGCGGCTATCGCCGCGAGGCGTTCCGGGGACGTGTCGGAGCTGACGCGTTCGTTCTTGAATTTGTCGGTGGCTGCGGATCCGGATCCGGCGGCGGTGGGGCTGGTCGTTTCGGTGATGCTCATGGGAGATCCTCTTGTTGGAGAGAGACAGTCGGGTGTGCGGTCCTGCGGATGAACACCGACCGCTGGGGATGGGCGACGACCAGGTCACGCAGACTCTGGTCGCCGCCCACGCGCGTTGTGTGTGGGTTTACTTGTTGCCGAAGTAGGAGACGTCCTCGTTGCCGATGAGGTCGGGAACGGTCCAGCCGTCGAGGTCGTACTCGGACAGGCATTGCTCGGCGAAGCCCTTCATGGAGGCGACGTCGCCGCGTGCTTCGGCAGCGAAGAGCAGTTCGGCTTTGACGTTTTCGTGGTTGCCGGAGTAGTTGCGTTCGTAGAGTTCGTGGCGGCCGCCGAATTCGGTGCCGACTGAATCCCACAGTGCCTTCATGATTTTCACGCGTTCGACGGAGGTCATGCCGTCGGATCCTCGGACGTACTTGTCGAGGTAGGGTCGAACTTCTGGGCTCTTGAAGTCGAGCGAGCTCGACGGCAGGTAGATCAGGCCCGAAGCGACGTCCTGCTCGATGATTTCCTTGACGCGCGGGTACCCCTGGATCATGAACATGCGGTAGGTCAAGCCGTACTCGAGTTTGGGGATAACGGTGTCGCCGACCCATTGTTCGGGGTCGCGTGCCATCGATTCGGTGAGTGACCAGAACAGGTTGCGCCAGCCGATGACTTCACCGACTCGGGTTTGGACTCCACGGAAGCCTCCTGCGCCGGTGGCGTCGAGGGCTTTCATGAGCAGTCCGGCGATGAAGTCGAGCTTGACGGCCAAGCGGGTGCAGCCTTGAAAGGTGAAGCGGGGGAGGAACCCGGACTGGGGGAAGAACGCGTTGATCTTCTCGACGTCGCCGTACATGAAGACGTTCTCCCACGGCACGAGAACTTTGTCGAAGATGAAGATCGTGTCGTTCTCGTCCATCCGTGAGGACAGTGGGTAATCGAACGGGCTGCCCATCACTGCCGCGTTCTGGGTGAACGAGGACCGGCAGATGAGCTTGACGCCGGGTGCGTCCATCGGAACGGTACAGATCAGAGCGAATTGCTTCTTCTTGATCGGCAGACCGTAGTGGGCGATGAAATTATAATTGGTGATCGCGGATCCGGTTGCGACGACTTTCGCGCCGGAGACGATCAAACCTGCGTCGGTTTCCTTCTCGACCTTCATGAACACGTCGCCTACCTCGTCGGGTGGGAGGTGGCGGTCGACGGGTGGGTTGATGATGGCGTGGTTCCAATACAGCACTTTTTCCTGGGATTCCTTGTACCAGCGCTCGGCGTTGGCCTGGAATGGCGAGTAGAGCTCCTTGTTCGCGTGCAGTGTCCCGAGGAAGCTGGCCTTGTAGTCGGGACTGCGACCCATCCAGCCGTACGTCATGCGCGCCCAGGCTGCGATGGCGTCGCGTTCTTTGAGTAGGTCGGCGGAGGAATGCGGGGTCTTGAAGAACGGCATCGTCACTCCGCCGCTGCCGGTGTCCGTCGGCGCAGTCACGGTGTCGACGAGGTCGCCGGTGTGCATCGAATCGTAGAGCCGTGCGGTCATTCTGATCGGGTTGCGGAACGCCGGGTGGGTAGTGACGTCCTCGACTCGCTCGCCGTGGATGTAGATCTCGCGGTCGTCTTTGAGCGAGTCGATGTATTCGTTGCCGGTCATCGGCTTCGTTGCGAACGTTGTCGTGGTGTTCGCTTCGGAGTGTTCTGCGGGGTTGGTGACAGCGGTGTCGATGCTGGGGTCGAGGGGTGCATGCTCGCGTGATTCGGTGGTGGTCATCTTCGGTGTCCTTCCGTGGTCGTTCAGGGTGTGGGCTGAAGGTGTAGGGGTGTGAACGAGGTAGCGGAGTCGAACCATCCGCTGTGCGGGTCGTCCATCGATCCGTTCCAGGCCGCTGAGGCGGTCGGAGTTCCGAGATCGTGGAAGGTGCTGCGGTAGAACAGTAAGGGGTCTTTCCCGCTGCTGGTCGCCTCGACGATTTCGCCGATGAATATGCTGTGGTCGCCGCCGTCGTATTCGGCCCAGGGTGTGCAGGAGAAGGTGGCGGCATTACCGCACAGCACCGGCGCAGTCGGTCCTTGGTCCCACACCGGTTCGGGCGATTGCGGCCGGCCGGCGAAGTGCATCGCAGTGTCGAGTTGATCGGCAGCGAGAATGTTGACGGCGAATGGTGCACCACTGAGGTAGCTGCATGCTTTCGACTTGCGAGTGAGTGTCACCTGGCACAGGCGCGGCTCGATGGAAATCGCGGTGAAGGCGGTGACCGTCGCTCCATGCGGGGTACCGTCGGTGTTGGTGCACGTGATGACGGTGACGCCACTGGCAAATTGCCCGAATATGTTGCGAAGCTCGCGAGAGTCCATGGCGCGTTGTTCCTTTCGTTCTTCCCTGCGACGGGTGTGGTCTGTCGAGGATGTGACGAATGTAAGCTCGATCACAGGGAACGTCGATCCATAAAGCGCGGTGCCGATCCATAAAGCGCGGGCAATCGGAATCTTTGCCAAATCAAGTGAGACGGGTCACACTGAGGTGTTGGTGTTCGAGTGCCTGAGTGCACCGAAAGGGAAGGAGTGAGCGGTGACCGACAGCGCCGATTGGGACGTTGCGTCCGACACGGTCTCCGATGCTTATTTCCCGCATCGTCTGAGCCCCCTGACTCGTTCGGGCGCGGCGCACGTGCACGTCGACAGCGTCGAGATGGGCGCACTTCGCATCGCCCACATCGGCTGGGGTGCCGACGTTTCCGTCGATTCAGAGCACCAAGGCGCCTACGCAGTCAATATCCCGCTCTCAGGTTTTCTGGAGTCTCGGACCGGCCGCCACGAGGTCCGGTCGACACCCGGTCATGGCACGATCTGCCCAGCTGATACCCCGACTTCGATCACTCGGTGGAGCGAGAACTGTTCGATACTCGGCGTGCGCCTGGACCGAGACTACTTGCGTCGAGAAATGACCAAGGTTCTGGCCGAACCTGAACGCGAACTGCCAACGCAGATAGACCTCACGACGCCCGACGGCCACAGTTGGCTGGTGTTGGTTCAATCCCTGTCCGAACGCCTGAGGTCTGGTGATGGCGTGTGGAACAACGCGCTTGTCGCCGATCAGCTCTCCGGCGCGTTGACCAGCGCTTTCATTCTCGCGTCGATGCCCGAGGACATCAACGGAACAACGGCGGCACGCCCACGTATCGTCAAGCGAGTTCTCGACGAGATCGAGGCGGACCCGGCCCGCGCATGGACAGCAGCAGACATGGCCGAGCTCGCCGGTGTCAGCGTCCGCAGGCTTCAGGAGGGGTTCCGTGACTACGTGGGTCGTACGCCGCGTGAGAGCCTGGTGGACATTCGTCTCTCGCGTGCTCGCCGCGACCTGCTGGACGGTAACGGAACAGTGTCCGACGCCGCTCTACGTTGGGGTTTCACCCACACCGGAAGGTTCGCGGCCGCGTATCGCGCCAAATATGGTGTTGCACCGTCGATTCAGCTACGCAGCTGACGATATTCCGGTCGTGGCGTCGGTATCGCTGGTGACCGGGTCGGAACACGACTGTTGCCGATACGCCGGTGGGCGCATCGGCAACAGTCGAGTCGAGGTGGTTCAACGGGATGGACTCAGGTTGGGATCATAGGATTGGGCGTTGGACGTGGCTCCGCCGTCGATGGACAACACGGTGCCCAACACGAAGGAGCTCTTGGTGCTGGACAGCCAAAGTACCGCTTCTGCAACCTCTTCCGGAGTTCCGAATCTGTGCAGCGGTTGCGGTGCCATCAGTAGATCTTGACCCTGTTGGGGGAGCTGCGAGACCATGGGGGTCTCGATGGCGCCGGGCGCGATTGCATTGATTCGGATACCAAGGTTGGCGTACTCTCCCGCAGCGGTTTTCGTCAGGCCGACCACTGCATGTTTTGCGGCCACGTACGCCCCTGCGAGAGGTGTACCGACCAGCCCGGCCTCGGATGCAGTGTTGACTATCGTGCCACCACCATGCAACTTCATGTACAGCAGTTCGTATTTCATCGATAACCACACCCCCTTGACGTCGACTGCAAGAATTCTGTCGAAGTCGGCTTCCTCGATATCCGCTGTGAATCCAGTGGTGAGTATTCCCGCGTTGTTGTGGGCGAAGTCCAGGCCACCGAAATGGCTCACAGTGGTGTCGATGAGGTTTCGAACCGAGTCGGCATCAGCGACATCGACGGCGACGAACAATGCTTTTCCTCCGGCAGCTTCGACCAACGATACGGTTTCGTTGGACTGCTCCGCGCTACTTTCAAGGTCTGCAACAACGACGTTGGCTCCTTGGCTTCCGAAGGCAATCGCTGTTGCCCGGCCGATTCCGCCGGCAGCACCAGTGATCAGTCCCGACTTGCCTGCAAATTCATTCATGGTGGACTCCCAGTTGCGATCTGTAATCGGACAGGTGTTATTGAGCGAGCGCTCCTCCGTCTGTCACCAACGTTTGTCCGGTCATGTAGTTGGACGCAGGTGACGCCAGGAACAGTGCGGGCCCGCGGATTTCCTCGGCATCGGCGACGCGTCCCATGGGGGTGACGGCAGTGATCGATGCCACGAACTCGCGATCGTCGTAGGCGCCACCGGCGAGTCTGGTGCGATAGAACCCGGGACATAACGCATTGACCTGAATGTTTTTCTTGGCGTACTCCAGTCCTAGTTCGCGCGTAAGGTTTATGACTGCCCCCTTCGCCGCGTTGTACGCCGGAATGGGGAAGACACTGGAGGCGCCCACCATCCCCCAGATGGAAGCGATGTTGACGATCTTTCCACCGCCGGCAGCTTCCATGATCGGAAGAACCTCGTTGCAGCAGTAGAAGACACCATGGAGATCGACGTCGATGACACGATGCCAGTTGGCAGACTTGTACTGTCCGACAGGCGCGGGTTCGGGGTCCGCGATTCCCGCGTTGTTGATCAGGATGTCCAGTCGCCCGAAGTGAGAGTCGGCCTCACGGATGGTTGTGCGAACTTCGTTTTCGGCGGTGACATCGCACGCCAGTGCGAGACCCTTCCGGCCCATTCCCTCGACGATGGCTACCGTCTGCCGAGCCGCCTCGATGTTTACATCGACACAAGCGATATCCGCCCCAGCCTCAGCCAGTGTGATTGCAAATTCAACTCCCAAGCCGCTTCCAGCGCCCGTAATGACGGCAACTTTGCCCGTCAGATCGAATAGATCCTCGTTGTTCAATTTCTCGAATCTCTCTGGCTCGACATTGAATTCGGTTCGTCCATGCAGCGAGTTGTCCGCGCCGAATCGGCTCAGTGCGCTATCGCCGACGCATTCACGTCGGCAAGAAATTCCTTGACGGCAGTGCGCATTTCTTTGCTTCGGGGGACGGCGCCGGACATCCAGAAGACGCCGTGCACCAGCCCGTCGAAACGGGTGACGGTCGTGTCGACATCTGCCGCTCGAAGCTGTTCGCCGTAGTTCTCGGCTTCGTCGCGCGCTACCTCGTTCTCGGTGGTGAGGATCAGTGTGCGGGGGAGACCACCGAGGCTGCCGGAGCGGGTGGGTACCGCATAGGGATTGTCGGTATCGGTAGGCGAGCTCAGATACTGTTCCCAGAACCAGTCGAGGCCGGCGGCAGTGATGATGTGTCCTTCACCGAACTCGTCTCGTGAGGGAAAGTTCGTCGATGGATCGATGACGGGGTAGATCAACACCTGGGCAACAATTTTGGGCCCGTTTTCGTCGCGTGCGCGCAGCGCGGTGACGGTCGCCAGATTTCCGCCTGCGCTGTCGCCCATGATTGTGATCTGTCCGGGGTTGCCGTTGTAGTCGGCAATATGGTCGGCCACCCAATTCAATGCGGCCCACACATCGTTGGTAGCGGCCGGGAACTTGTGCTCGGGTGCCAGACGGTAGCCCGCGGTGACAACGATAGCCGTGGTGTCATGTGCCGTTGCTCGTGCAGGCTCGTCCACGACATCCAGATTGCC
This sequence comes from Rhodococcus sp. (in: high G+C Gram-positive bacteria), assembly GCF_023264675.1. Lineage (GTDB taxonomy): Bacteria > Actinomycetota > Actinomycetes > Mycobacteriales > Mycobacteriaceae > Rhodococcoides. The sequence continues at coordinate 29,251 of NZ_JAHFVG010000035.1, read as the reverse complement.
TGCGAAAAATCCGCCGCCGTGAATGTACAGAACTACAGGATGCGGGCCGGGTCCCTCTGGTGTGTAGATCCGTAGAGGCAGGTCCGTGCCGTCGCTGGTGTATTCAGCTTCGGCGACACTTGCAATCTGCGGTGCTGGTACTTGAAGGCCGGTGAAAGTCGCTACTACTCCGCGCCCCTCGTCGACGGTCATCTCTTCGAAGGACTTCAGTCCTTGTCGTTGCATTCCTTCGATCAAGTGCGCGACATGCTCGTCGAGTGCCATGGTGACCTCATTTCAGTGGGTGGACGTAACTCTTCGGTTCGAGCAGGGCTTGATCAGGCGGGAGACGACGCGACGGCAGTTCTTGCCTGCGCGAGTTCGAATCCGCTGTAGCCGCCATCGACCACCTCGGCGCAGGTCTGGCGGTAGGCCGGGGCACCGCCGAGATAGACCATGCACGCGCGGGGCTTGCCGGGGATGTTGGCGCCCATGTACCAGGAATTGGTCTCGGGAAGCAGGGTTTGCGAGGCGATATCGTTGGTGAGGTGGAGCCATTCCGTCTCGGCCTTCTCGGAGGCCTCGATGACAGCGAGATCACGGGAGCGCAGGTATTCGATCGCGTCGGTGGCGAAGTCGACGTGGTCCTCGATCGCGAGAGGCATGTTGTAGAGGACTGACGGCGATTGGGGGCCGGTGATCAGGAAGAGGTTCGGGAAGCCGTGAACGGCGGTCCCGAGGTACGTCCGAGGGCCGTCTGCCCATTTGTCGCCCAGTCGAATTCCGTCGCGGCCGCGGATATCCATGGCGAGAAGTGGACCGGTCATCGCGTCGAATCCTGTGGCGAGGACGATGACATCAACCTCGTAGATCTCATGGCCGACTCGGACCCCGGCAGCGGTGATCTCGTCGATCGGGGTCGTCTTGACGTCGACGATGCTTACCGAATCGCGATTGAACGCCTCGTAGTAGTTCGTTTCCAGCGGAGGACGTTTGGTGCCGTAGGCGTACCCTTCGGGTGCAAGTGTCTCGGCCTTCGTTGGATCGATCACGCGCTCACGAATGCGGTCACGAATGTAGTCGGCGATGGTGTCGTTGGCCTTCTTGTCGAACAAGATGTCCTGGTAGGAGTCGATGAAGAGGCGGAAGCCGCCGGCGTCCCACCGTGCATCGAACGTACGACGGCGCTCGTCCGCGTCGACGGCAAGGGCCGATGGTTGCACTTCGGTGAAGGGGACCCCCAAGAAGTGATTACGCGCCGCCTCTCGCACGTCGCCGTAGCTCGCCTTGATGCGTTCCACTTCGTCGGGATCGATCGGTCCGTTGCCCAGGGGCGTAGCGAAGTTCGGGGTGCGCTGGAAGACGACGAGTTCGGATGCGTCGTCGGCGATGTGCGGGATCGCCTGAATGCCACTGGCACCTGTACCGATGACCGCAACTCGCTTGCCGGTGAAGTCGACACCGTGGTGCGGCCAGTTGCCCGTCGAGTAGACCTCACCGCCGAAGTTGTCGATACCGCCGAACTCGGGCGTCTTCGGGACCGACAGATTCCCGGCACCGGAAATGAAGTATCGGGCCGTCGATGACTTCCCGTCGTCGGTGTGTACATTCCACCAGGAGTTCCCCTCGTCCCAGTGGACTCCGACCACTCGGGTGCCGAAAGTGATGTCCTTGCGGAGATCGAAGCGATCAGCGACGTGCTCGAGGTAGCGCAAGATCTCGGGCTGACCGGCGAACTTCTCGGACCACTTCCAGTCCTGCTGGAGCTGATCGTCGAAAGAGTACGAGTAGTGGACACTTTCGATGTCGCACCGCGCGCCGGGGTACCGGTTCCAGAACCACGTCCCTCCCACATCGGCGCCGGCTTCGAAAACGCGTGTCGTCAAGTCCATGGAGTCACGCAATTTGTGCAGGGCATAGAGTCCTGCGAATCCCGCGCCGACTACTGCAACGTCGACGTCCGGGTTGGTGGAAGTTGCTTGGGACATGATGGGAGCTCCTCGCGATTGGCGTGTCGACGGCTCGGTCGATGACTGACTCCTACAATCGCTGTGCGGTCTACCGTCTTGCATGGGACGAAATACCCCAATCGATACCTGTATCCGGGATCACATGCAGGTATGGTCAGTCGCATCGGTCACACTCGAACAATGGAATCGGGAACCAGTCTGCCTCCTAGCAAAGGTCGCGTAAGGCCGCTGACCAGCTTCGTTGGGCGCCGCCGAGAAGTCGACGACGTCAGAAGCCGCCTGCAACAGGCGCGTTTGGTCACGATCGTCGGCCCGGGAGGCGTGGGTAAGACGCGGCTGGCAGAAGAAGTCGCGCTCAGAACCTCACGCGCATTCCGCGACAGCTACCAATGGATAGATCTCGCATCGGTCCGCAATCCGGACGCGTTTTTATCGGCCGCTGCCGCCGCACTGGGAGTGACCGATCAGTCCAACCGATATGAGCTGGACAAGATCCGCGAACACCTGGCAAATCGTCACATGCTCATAGTTCTCGACAACTGCGAACATCTACTCGCTGCGACGGTCGAGTTCGCGGGCGGCATCCTCGAAGCATGTCCGGACATTCGTATCCTCGCGACCAGCAGAGCGCAGTTGGGCCTGGGCGGTGAAACAGCGTACGAACTTCAGCCGTTGAGCCTGCCCACCGCAGATCTGGGCAACCGAGTTCAGGACCTGGTCAGATACGAGTCGGTGGCGCTGTTACTCGATCGGGCGCACAGCGCTGTGACCGGGTTCGAACTGACCGAAAGCAACGCGAAAGCCATCGTACAGCTCTGCATTCAACTCGATGGTATTCCTCTTGCGATCGAACTCGCTGCAGTGCGGTTCCGGTCCCTGTCACCGGAGCAGTTGGTGCAACGTCTCGACAACAGGTTCGCGCTACTCACCGGCGGGGATCGATCGGCCATGCCCCGCCAGCAGACGCTGCGTGCTCTGATCGACTGGAGCTACGACTTGTCCTCGCCTGGAGAGCGAGCGCTGTGGGCACGACTGTCGGTTTTCCCCGGAAGCTTCGATCTGGAAGCTGCCGAGATCATCTGCGGCGGAACATTAGTGGCCGCGACGGAAGTGATCAATGTGCTCGATGGACTCATTTCGAAATCTCTGGTGCATGTCGACCGCACATTCGGTGAGCTGAGGTATTCGCAACTGATGACGGTTCGGGAGTATGGACACGAACTGCTCGAAGCCAGCGGGGACGAACATGAGATCTTCCGTAATCACAGCCTCTACTACCGAGACCGCGCGATGCGATACGCCCGGATGTGGTTCGGTCCCGAGCAGTCGTCGATTCTGACCTCGATGCGGGTCGATCACTTCAATTTCATCACAGCACTCGACTGGTCGATCACCGAAGGTGCGGTCACGGACGCTGCCGAATTGGCGGTGGCGCTGCGGTACCACTGGATCGCCGGCGGGAATCTGTCCGATGGACGAATCAGGCTCGAACGGCTCCTCGACAGGCTCGATGAGTCCACACGCGAGCGCGGTGACGTGCTGTGGGTTGCAGCCTGGACGGCGCTGATCCAAGGCGATCGACCGGGCGCACGTGCGCACCTCCACGAGTGCGCCGCCATCGCAGAGAAGCTGGAAGATCCCCAGCTGCAAGCACATCACGATCACTGGGCGGGTCTGCATGCACTGTTCTGCGGCCGCACAGGCGATGCTATCGATCTGTTCACCCACAGCATCGCGACGCACAAGAGGTTGGGCGATTCGGCCGCACGGCTCACGGGGACCTTTCAGCTTGCCATGGCGCAGACCTACGACGGACAGCTCGATTCAGCGCTACGAACATGCGCTGCCGTTGTCTCCGAAGCCGACAGGAACGGAGAGCGGTGGAACAAGGCGTACGCGCTGTGGGTATCGAGCGTCGCTCACTTTCACCTCGGTCAGAGCGACGAGGCAGTCGGTGCGGCACGTGCAGCGCTGCAGATCCAGCGCGAATTCAAAGACAAGATCTGCACCGCGCTGTCGATCGAAGTTCTGGCCTGGGTAGCCGAAGGTGGCGGGGAGCTACAGCGATCGGCGGAACTGTTCGGTGCAGCTGCCGCGGTGTGGACTCGCCTGGGCACGTCCGTCGAGGCCTTCGGCCCACACGTCGAACAAGATTCCATGACCACCAAACGGCGGGTCGAACGCCATCTCGAGCTTACAAGCACCGGCGCAGTCGAAGTGGCCCATGAACTATTGACCATCGACCGTGCCGTCGATGTTGCACTGGGGGTGACAGCTCATGCGTCTACGGACCAGTCGGACCCCCAACCGTCTCCTCTGACGAAACGCGAACACCAGGTTGCAGTTCTCCTCGCAAAAGGTTTGGCCAACAAGGAAATCGCGTCGGATCTTGTGATCTCGAAGCGGACGGTCGACGGGCATGTCGAACGCATACTCAACAAGCTGGGGGTCGGGTCTCGCACCCAGGTCGTCGCATGGTTACAAGAGCAAAAGGACTAGCCCGGACTCCACTAAGCTCGCCCTGTACCAGTCCGCACACTTGAGATCACCCACAGCGGACGCGTCGGATTCGTGCCGGCAGGATCAGGAATGCGGGATCTCGAATGGCGCCACCGTGCCGGCGTCGATGACAGCTGTCGTGCCGGTGACGTATCGACCTTCGTCGGAGGCAAGGTAGAGGACCGCATTGGTTACGTCGATCGGATCGACCCACGGCACCGGTAGCGCATTCATTCCTGCCATGATCGGCGCTGCTTGCTCCCGGTTTGCGCCTCGTCCACCGGTGAACAGGACCAGGATGCCTCGTTGGACACCATGGGGGTGTCGACACAGGCCGGGTGAACGGAATTGACGCGGATACTGTGCGGTGCCAGTTCGATTGCCAATGCACGCATGAGTCCGGTTACCCCGTGTTTGGCGGCGGTGTAGTGGGCGAGGTTGGGAAATGCGATCAATCCGGCGACGGAGCTGGTCAAGATCACGGATCCACCTGCGCCACGCTCGATCATGGCCGGGGCGGTGGCTTTTACGGTCTTCCAGGCCCCGGTCAGATTGATGTCGACCATGGTCTGCCAGGTGTTCTCGTCGAGTTCGAGGGCGGAGCCGAAGCTCGCGATGCCGGCGTTGGCGATGACGATGTCGATCTTGCCGAAGTGCTCGGCGCCCTCGGCAGCGACGGCTTGGAGGGCGCTGAGGTCGCGAACGTCCACCTTGAGGCAAACGATGCGGCGGCCGAGAGCTTCGACTTCCTTTGCGGTTTGCGTCAAATCGTCCTCGGAGGCCCCGTTGTAGGGCACGGTGGCGATATCGGTGCAGATATCGACGGCGATGATGTCGGCGCCCTCTTCCGCCAGTTTGATGGCGTGCGAGCGGCCTTGGCCTCGCGCGGCACCGGTGATGAAGGCGACCTTGTTCTCGACTCGGGTCATTGAAATGTCCTTTGATGTAAGGGTTTCGGACTACTTGGAAGCTGCGTCCAGCGCGTCCGCGCAGGTTTCTGCGGTCGCGGCTCTGTTCGTGGGGAGGGCGGTGAAGTGTCTACTGTGATGGACTGCTCATGGGGTCGTAGGATTGTGCGTTCGCTGTGGCTCCGCCGTCGATCGCCAGCACGGTGCCCAGCACGAACGAGCTCTTCTCCGACGACAGCCACAACACGGCTTCGGCGACTTCCTCCGGGGTCCCGAACCTGTGCAGGGGCTGGGGTGCCATGAGGTAGTCCCGTTCCCCCTGTGAGAGTGGGGCGGTCATGGGTGTTTCGATCGCCCCGGGTGCCACGGCGTTGATCCTGATGCCCATGTTCGCGTATTCACCGGCGGCAGACTTGGTCAGTCCGACGACGCCGTGCTTGGCGGCGACGTACGGGGACGTCAACAGACTTCCGACAAGTCCCGATTCGGAGGCGGTGTTGACGATGGTGCCGCCGCCGTTGTCCTTCATGTACAGAATTTCGTGTTTCATAGCCAGCCAGACACCTTTGAGGTCGATGGCCACGATTCGGTCGAACTCGTCCTCGGAGACGTCGGCGGTAAAGCCGAAACTGCCGACTCCGGCGTTGTTGTGAGCGAAATCGAGCCGACCATAGTGTGCGACGCTGCTGTCGACCAGCTGCTGGACGGACGCCGAACTGGTGACATCGACCGCGATGAAAGTCGCTTTGCCACCCGCTTCCTCCACCAGCGCCACGGTCTCGAGCGACTGGGCGGTTGCCTGCTCCAGGTCGGCGACTACCACGCTGGCGCCCTCACGTCCGAAGGCGATCGCGGTAGCGCGGCCGATACCACCCGCGGCGCCAGTTACGATCCCAGCTTTTCCTTCAAATTCTCGTTCTCGGTTCATGTCTTCTCCGTAGATAGCGTCGAATGTCATTTGCTCTGTTGTTGATCGGCGGTGCGATGCCGGTGCGTCGAAGGGTTCTGTCTTCCGTGGGCGAGATGTGGTTCTTCGCGTAGTCCGCGCCGTGATTGCCGACGGGATCGCGGCGCGGACTGTCCCGCGCGAGGGCGCGGGAACCGGAGGATGGTCAAGCGGGTGTCAGCGGCCAGGGTGCCGCGCGACCGGGCGGATTTCCTATACTGGCGGACTGATCCCGTCAGTCGGTGACCGCGGACTGGACGAGGTCGGCGTACCGCTGGTGGCGCTCCCAGCTGTACGAGTCCTCCATCAGACCGGATGAGAGGAAGACGTAGGTGAGTTCGCGGTCGGGATCGACCCAGAAGCAGTTGGAGCCTGCCCCGATGCCACCGAAGGTGCGAGGTGAGGAGAGTACGCCGAAGGCGTGCGGGAACATGCCTTCACCTCGCAGGTAGAAACCGGGTCCAAGGTTCGCCGGGCACTCGCGCCAGCCACGCATGTCGGCCGCGTAATTCCACAAGCTGTTCGGCTGGTCACCGGTCAAATTGGTGGTGGCGAAGCGGAGAACGGCCGGGCTCAGTACCCGGACCCCGTCGAGTTCGCCGCCACGTCGGCAGGTCTCGGCGAAGCGGTACCAGTCCAGAGCCGTGGTCAAGCCGCCACCGGCGGGCACCTCGAACCCCTCAGCCATCAACGCGCCGAGCCCCTCCAGATACTCGGCATCGAACAGGCCGGGCTGGCGATCACGGGCGACGACTGGAACCGCGCGGCCGGCGAGGTCCGGGCGAGCGCCGAGGCAGGTGTCGACCATGCCGAGCGGTTTGATCAGATCGTCGGCCATGATCTGACCGAAGGTGCGGGTTCCGCCGTCGAGCCTGCGCACCACTTCGGCGAGGACGCTGTGTCCGACCATCGCCGAGTAGCTGATCGTCGTTCCAGGCACCGACTGCGGTGGAAGATTGCAGACCGCGGCGGTGACCGCCTGGATGTCGCCGACCTGCTCAGGGGGCAGCGCAAGGTTCAGTGGCAGGCCCGCCCTGTGCAGTAACAGATCGCCGATGGTAGTGGTGCCTTTTCCCTTCATGGCGTACTCGGGGATCACCTCGCTCACTTGGGTCGTGAACGAGATCTCCCCCCGGTCGATCCGCTGGAAAAGGGTTGCATTGGTGAGCTGCTTGAGGATCGAAAAGGTGAAGAACACCGAGTCCAGTGCCATCGGTCGCCCGGCGGCGCGGTCGGCGTAACCCACGGCCTCGTGGAGCAGAACCTCGCCGCGTCGGGCGACGAGCACAACGGCTCCGTCGAACTTCTCGGCCTCGATGTCGGCCTTGATTGCATCGGGTAGCAGCGCGAGGCGTTCGGTGTCGACGTCGAGTGATGTAATTGTGGCCATGTCGATTTCCTGTCGGTGGATGGGATGATTCGAGAGCCTCGGTTCGAAGTCGGGCGGTGCGGACTCGGTGCGGTTCCGTTTTCGGCGGGTTCCGTCCGCACGGTGGGGGCGACGGTGGGCGCCCGGCCGCGCTTCGTTGTTCTGCTCACGACACGACAATGGCCCCCGGGGTGCACCCCATACAGGGGGTAAAACACCCCACGGGTACCTGTGTTCTGCGTCACCCATGGGGGCGTATATTCGGGCCACCACTCGGGGCGAGAGTAAGGAGTCCGTCCTGGCCCGCAAAGAAGGCTTGAGTCGGTCGGCGACCAGCTTCGTCGGTCGGCGCCATGAAATCGCCGAGGCCCGCGGCCGGTTGCAGCAGTCCCGGCTGGTTTCGCTGCTCGGGCCCGGCGGCGTCGGGAAGACCCGCTTGGCCGAGGAGATCGCGGTGCATACGGCCCGGGCCTTCCGGGACTCGGTCTGCTGGATCGATCTGGCCCCGATTCGCGAATCCGACTCGCTGGCGTCGGCGGCCGCTGCGGCCCTGGCGGTGGCCGACCAGTCCACCCGGCCGGTGATGGACAAGATCCTCGGCCACCTGTACGACAAGCAGGTCCTGATCGTGATGGACAACTGTGAGCACCTGCTCGATGCCGCCGCCGTCTTTATTGCCGCGGTCCTCGAGGGTGCACCAGAAGTACGTATTCTCGCCACCAGCCGCGAGCCGCTGGGTATCACGGCCGAGTACTCCTATGTGCTTCCCCCGCTGAGTATTCCAACCAGGCCGGCCGGCAACCGGGCCGCTGATGTGGCATCTTTCGAATCGGTCACGTTGCTGATGGAGCGGGCTCAGGGGGTGGTCGCCGATTTTCAACTCACCGACGGCACCGCCGACGCTATAGCCCAATTGTGCATCCAACTCGATGGCCTCCCATTGGCGATCGAACTGGCTGCGACACGTTTGCGTTCTCTGTCGCCGGCTCAGCTCGTGGATCGGTTGGACCGACGCTTCGCCCTGCTTACCGGAGGGGACCGCACCACCGCGCCGCGGCAGCAAACCTTGCAGGCACTCATCGACTGGAGCTACGAGCTCTGCTCGGAGTTCGAACGCACATTGTGGGCACGATTGTCGGTCTTTCCCGGCAGCTTCGACCTCGATGCAGCCGAAGCGATTTGTGGATACGGCGACGTTTCCCGAGATCAGGTCATCGACCTCCTCGACCGATTGATCGCGAAGTCACTCGTCGTGGTGGACCGATCCGTTGAACCTCTGCGGTATTCGCAACTGACGACGTTGCGTGAATACGGGCGCGATCTGCTCGACACTTCCGGCGACCGCGACGAGCTGTATCGGCGGCACCGCGACCATTACCTCGAACGGTCACTACGCAACGCTGAATCCCGCAACTGGTTCAGCGCAGGGCAATCCGACCTTCCTGCGCAGTGGCGTACCGAGCACACCAACCTCATGGCTGCCCTGGATTGGTCGATTCCCCGCGCCGGCGAAGCCTCCGCGGCCGCCGATCTCGCCGTGGCTTTGCGCTACCACTGGATCGCCGACGGCAACCTCGCCGATGCCCGTATCCGACTGGAACGACTCCTCGAGCACCTGCATCCCTCCACCCGTGAACGGGGTAATGTCCTGTGGGTGACCGCATGGGTCGCTTTGATTCAAGGCGACCGGGACGGCGCCGAGGTCCATCTGGCCGAATGCGCCGCCATCGCCGACACACTCGACGATGACACGCTCCGGTCGCACCACCACCACTGGGCCGCCGTGCATGCCCTGTTCTGCGGTCGCACCTCCGACGCCATCGACCTGTATCGGCGGGCCATCGCGGGCCATCGCGCCACCGGCGAGTTGGATGCGACCTTGACCGCTCTGATGCAGCTCGCCATCGCCCAAATCTACGACGGCCGACCCGAGGAAACGCTCAACACCTGCGCTGAGCTGATGGGCACTGCTGACAAAAACAACGAACGATGGACCAAGGCCTACGCACTGTGGGTCTCGAGCGTGGCCTACTTCCACCTCGGTCAGATCGACACCGCCGTCGACGCAGCAAAACAATCACTGTGCATCCAACGCGACTTCGAAGACAAGATCTGTACTGCCCTGTCCATCGAGGTTCTCGCTTGGTGCGCCGACGCGGCCAGACAGCCGAAAAAGGCCGCCAAGCTGTTCGGCGCCGCCAAATCGGCTTGGCATGGGCTGGGCACCTCGATCGCCGCATTCGGCCCCCACATCACGCGTGACAGCATCGAATCGCAAGAACGAGTGCGACATTTGATTGGGGACAGGAACTTTCTGCTGTTGTCGACACCGGCGACAGAAGCCACGATCGAAGAAGCTATCGACCTCGCACTCGGAAGACCCGCGCAGGAAACGGAGACCGCAGATCCAGGCGACTCGCCGCTCACTAGGAGAGAAGAAGAAGTGGCGGCCCTCGTCGCGCAGGGTCTGAGCAACCGGCAAATGGGCGCACAGCTCGTCATCGCACATCGCACCGTCGACGGCCACCTCGAACGCATCATGAACAAGCTCGGGGTCCGATCCCGAGCACAGATAGCCGCATGGGTTCAACAACAGACCGCCGCCCAATCCAGAACAACAACCTGACGGCCCTTTGGATCGCTGGCGGTGGGTCCCCTCCTCAGGGCCTCGACATCACGGCCGCCTGGATTAATTGTCGATTCACCGCGACGGGGAAGCCTCCGCCGACCTGCCATGACGTGTGCGCTGACTGGTCGCATGAACGCCACCCGAGCCGACTGCGATCGCCAAGCGAGGGCCTGAACAAGCGGGGAAGTTGACCTCTTGCTCTTAGACCCGAGATCTTCGAACTCGAGATTGACTTCCTGTCCAGCGGTCAAGGCTCGGAAACCTCCACCTCGACGCCGGGCACACACCACCCGGGCGCGCGACTTCACTGCGTCTCGCTCTCGACTCCGCTCGGTCCGCCAGAACGGCCCGTCGCGCTGAACGCTATTGGGCGTTGGCTATCGAGTTGCCTACTGAGGGTTCGACGGAGGCGTTGTTCGGTCGCCGTGATGCGGTACTGCTCCTTCCATCGAGCGCGAGACTGTGGCACAACGCCATTGCCACACTTGATCGCTCAGACATCACTGTCGAAGGAGATGGTCTCTGGATCGGCGGTGGCCACGACGTCCGGATCACACCCACGGAACCAGCAGGGGGCTACGCTGTGGAATGCTAGGTCTCGATGTCACGAGTCCGCACGAAGTTTCTTTGCAACGTAGCGCCCTGCGTCCACCCGGTGCCGTGGCCGATCACGACCGTCTTGCGTCGGCGGATTCGAGGTATCTCAGTGTCACGCGGGTGTCACAAGTCGGTACGTTCGAGGATGCACGGGTTCGGACGGAGATACACGAAAACTGTTGCAAATAAACAAATATCGAATCCATCAAAGTCCAGGTGGTTCCAGTTCCAGGGACTTAAAATCCGCACAGTGTCGGTTCGAGTCCGACTGGGGGCACCGCGTGTTGTGCGGGTCAGACCTTAGTTGAGCTAGGGGTACGTTCCGACGCTTGCCAAAGTGACACAGACTGACAGAATTCGAAATGAACTGTCATTCCTAGCCGGCGGTGGTCGTGTATCGACCTCTGCGATCGCACACCTTCGTGCGGCGCAGGCCGGCAGTCAACAGGTGCGCTCAGCGTCTCAACGCGATCATCGCCGTGGGATTGCGGGTCGAAGGTCATCTACTGCCCTGTTACGCACTGCGTACTCGATCACGGCCAGCGACAATGCAACTGTCGGGTTGTCGTCGGGATTCAACGAAACGGTGTCGGCGCCTGCCTTCGCGTCGGCTTCCCCCGTGTCGAGATCGATCTGCCGCGCGGGTTCGACAGTCGAACGCGCGAGCGCGTCCTGGCGGAGTCCAAGAGTTCACCAAGGCGTCTCGCACACAGTGATCGAGCACTGTTACTCGGACTCACCAGGAGACCCTTCATGCTCGCAACACCGAAAAGTGCGGCTGTCCGCCGCGCCACCCTGGCCGTCGTCTGTGTGACGACGGCAATGCTCATGCTCGATATTGCGGTGGTCAACACCGCCCTGCCCTCCATCGCAGCTGACCTGAATTCCGGAGTCAGCGCCCTGAAATGGGTCGTCGACGCCTACACCCTCGCCTTGGCGACCGTGGTTCTCAGTGCCGGCTCGTGGGCTGATCGTCGCGGCCGGAAACGGGTCTTCCTCATCGGCATTGTCACGTTCACCGTCACATCGTTGTTGTGCGCGCTCGCACCGAACATCGTGATCCTCGACATCGCCCGTGCCGCCCAAGGAGTCGGCGGTGCACTGCTGTTCGCGTGCTCGCTTGCCTTGCTCGCCGACGTGTTCGAGAAGGGGCCTGCTCGGGCGTCGGCGCTGGCCGCCTACGGTGCGACGATCGGCGGAGCCTTTGCTGTCGGTCCACTCGTAGGCGGGGCGCTGACCGAGGTGTTCCATTGGCGCGCAGTGTTCTTGATCAACATTCCCATCGGATTGCTGACGTTGGTTGCCACCCTGAAGTGGGTGCCCGAATCTCGCGATCCGCGCCCTCGCGGAGCAGATGTACCCGGTCAGGTGTTGGTCTCGGCGGGCCTGGCCGGCCTGGTTTACGGACTGCTGCACGGCAACGAAGCAGGGTGGACGGAGCCGACAACCATGCTCGCTCTAGGCATCGCAGCAGTGACACTCGTGGCGTTCTGCATGCACGAGCGCAACGCGCCGGAGCCGATGTTGCCACCACATCTCCTCGCGAACCGTGCATTCGCCGGAGCCCAGATCGCCGCGTTCGCCATCTCCGCGTCCCTGTTCGCGGTGTTCGTCTACACCACCGTTTACCTGCAGAATGTGCAGAATCTTTCCCCGATCGAAGCCGGTCTGGTGTACCTGCCTGCGACGGTGGCGATGTTCGTCGTAGCGGGCTTGACCGCGAAGCTCGACGGTCGTATTCCGATCGCGATGTCATTGACCGTCTCACTGATCCTCGTCTCTGTCGGCCTGCTGATGATGACCGTCATCGACGTCGACGGTTCGCCGTACACGTTGATCCCGGGATTCGTTGTCGCATGCATCGGTGCCGGGGTGTTCAATCCGGTCATGAGCGGACTCGTTCTGGGCGAAGGCACAGCCCATCACTCCGGCTTGGCCGCCGGCATCAACGACGCATTCCGACAGAGCGGAATCGCTGTCGGAGTCGCCGGACTCGGTGCATTTCTCCCAGCCGAGTCGATGTTGCCCGGTGGTTCACCGATCGAGCTCGTGCACGGGCTGCACGCCGCATTGTTCGCCGCCGCGCTGATCGCCGCGATAGGCGCTCTCGTCTGCGCGACGACGTTGCAGCACACCACCGGGCGGGACGCCATGACGCCCACCTCCAATACAGCCGAGGTTCCGGCATGACCGCCCTTGCTTCCACCGTCCACCGTCGTCACTTAGAATGACGCCGAAAAGCACGTGGGGAGGGGGCTCGCGCATGATCTACCGATTGCTCGGCCCCCTGGAAGTGACGCGTCCCGACGGCCGCGCGATCGATCTCGGCCCTCGTAAGCAGCGAGCCGTACTCGCTGCACTACTGGCTGAAAACGGGCGGGTCGTGTCGACCGATCGTCTGATCGACGTGCTGTGGCAGGGAAACGCGCCGTCCAGCGCGATGGCGAGCCTGCAGGCCTACATCTCGAACCTGCGGCGATCTCTGCGCGTTGACCCCGCCGCGACATCGGTCATCGTCCGGCAACCACCGGGTTATGTGCTCGACATCGACGACCAGCACATCGACCGGGCCGCATTCCTCACGGAGGCGGAATCGGCGAGGCAACACGTTCAGGCGGCGCAGTGGGAGCAAGCCCTGACTATCGCAGATCGTGCACTGGCCAGGGTTCGAGGGCCTTTCCTCGAAGATCTTCGCGACGAGCACTGGGTCGAAGTGGAGGCGGCGGCATTCGAGGAAGTTCGCACAGAGTGCCGTGAAACCCGCATCACCGCTCTGTTGGCCGCGGGACGCGTGGCACCGGCTCTGGTCGATGCCGCAGCTCTGTGTCACGAATACCCGCTACGTGATCGCACGTGCTGGCTCCGCATGCTCGCGTTGCACCGAGCCGGCCGCTCCACCGAAGCACTTCAGGCATACCGCGATCACGCCGCGCGGTTGGACGACGAACTCGGATTGGACGTAGGCATCGAACTTGCATCGCTCCACACCGCGATTCTGCGTCACGATCCGGGTCTGGCCGCGTGGCCGAGGCAGCCGGGATGGTCGGGCGCCGAGCGACTGTCGATCCCGGCGTCGCCGGCGGGGCCGCCGGAGTCCACCGAGCTGCAGCCGGAATCCGCCCTGATCGGACGGACTGCCGAGTCGGACATCATCGCCGGGATGCTCGATCAGGTTCACGGGGGCGAGAGTCGATGGCTCGTATTGACCGGTCCCGCCGGGATAGGAAAGACACGCCTCGCCGAGGAGTGCGACCGCCGCACCCTCGCAATCGGCGGACAGTCGCTATGGGCACGATGTCTGGAGGACGACGGCACCCCCGCGTGGTGGCCGATTCGACAACTGTTGCGCCAATTGGGGATCGATGCCGACGACATCCTTGTGCCACCCGCCCGTGCCGAACCCGACGAGGCCAGATTCGCGGTCTACGAGCGGGTCACCGCGGCGATCGAGGACTCGGCGGCGGGGCTCGGCCCCGGATCCGGTGTGACTACGTTGGTCGTCGACGACGTCCAATGGGCCGACACGACCTCTCTACGATGTCTGATGCATCTGGTCGCATCGCTGCACCGGTACCCGGTGTGGTTCGTTCTGACGTTGCGCGAGAACGAGACCGGACCCGAGGTACGCAAGCTGGTGGAGACGGTGCTTCACTCAGCGGGAAACCGCCACCTCACGATCACCCCGCTTGGCCCCACCGAGGTCGACGCATTGGCCCGGCGCGTCGCAGGCGAAGATCTCGATGCCGACGAAATTGACCGCCTTGCCGAGCGCACCGGCGGAAACCCACTCTTCGTATCCGAGTACGCGAGACTACCCCGAGACGATCGGCGGGACGGCGAGATTCCGTACGCCGTTCGGTCGGTCCTCGATCGCCGCCTGCACGCAGTGGAACCAGCTGTACTGCAAGTACTTCGGGTTGCGGCGGTGATCGGTGACGCCCTCGACGTCGGCCTGCTCGCCGCGGCGACCGGGCTGACCGTCGATACCCTGGTCGACTACCTCGACGACGCCGCAGACGAGCGCATCATCGTGGCCGACCCCGCCGGAGGTGGCTGCGTCTTTGCCCACGGACTGTTGAGAGACGCAGTGCTGGCGGCCATTCCGGCACTGCGCAGGCAACGCATCCATGCGTCGGTTGCCGAGGCTCTCATCGATTCGCACGATACCGACCGATCAAGCAAGCGCGCGCAACATCTGATGGCCGCACTGCCGATCGTCGACGCTCGAAGCGCCCTCTCGGCCTGCACCGATGCTGCGCGTGAAGCGACCGAACGGTGGAGTTCGGAAACAGCCGCGCGTTGGTGGGATGAAGCGGTCCAAGCATTCGATTTACTCCCCGCTTCGGAACAAGCGCCGGACGAGCGCGACGACCTTCTGGTCGCACGCGTCGAAGCCCTCGCTCGAGCAGGGCGAGGTCAAACCGTCCTCGACGTCGTCGACGAATGTCTGCTCGACGCCGTGCGTGAGGGTCGAACAGCGACTGTCGGACGCTTGGCCGCGGCCCTCCTGCGCGCCGCGGGAGCATGGCCGTGGGTGTCCTACGGCCGCGACCCGGCACCGTTGCTCGGCAGGCTCGCCGGAATGGAGCAGTTCGTCGAGTCAGACGCAACCGCTCATGCGCGCCTATTGGCGGCAACGGCCGTCGGATTCTGTTACCACCCGGACTCGTCCGTTCCCGACGCACTGAGCCGTCGGGCAGTCGATATTGCCTCGACAACAGGCGATTTCGAAGTCATCGCCGATGCTTTGCTTGCTCGGATCCTACTGTTCTCCGGTGTGGCGCAGCGCAGCGAGGAGTCTCGCGGGCTGATACGCGAGTTGTTCGGGCTGCCCCATCGCCATTCTCCTTTCGACAACGTCATCGCCCATGCGGTGGCGAGCATGACAGAGATGAATCTGGGTGACGTCGAGAGTGCCACCAACCATCTCAGACGCGGAATCGCCGGGTGCGATCTACTGCGCCTACCCGTTGTTCGCGTTCAATTGCGCTGGATGGAAGCAACATTGGCAGCCTGGCACGGAGATTTCGACGAGTGTCGTCGCCAATACGAGACAGCCCGCCAGATCCATCTGCAAACCGAGCTGTACACCGCAGGCAGTGCCGGGCTGGCGATGAACTCCTTGGAGTGGGAGTGCGGCACCCTGGCGGCAGCCGAACCGGGTATCGTCGAGCCGCAATCGTGGAGCATAGCGATCGACGCAGCCAAGGGCCGGAAAGCGCAAGCGAAACAATTGATATCGAACTGGCTGAAGGCGTCTCGGCCACCTACGTGGACGACACTCGGTCACACAACCCTCCTGGCTCGCGTCGTCGCGGATCTCGAATTGGTCGAGTTCGCCGAGCAATTCGTGGAGCTACTCCAGCCCTTCACCGACCGCATCGCGACGGTGGGTCACGTCGGCTCCATCGGTTCGGTCGCAGAGGCGTCAGCCAGGCTCAACGCATTGCTGGGCCGCAGCGACCGCGCCGCCGAGTTGCTCGATCGAGCCGAGGCACTGGCCACCCGAACATCCAGCCGACCGACCCTGCTGCGGTGTCGGTTGCTCAGAGCCCAATTGCAGCCACCGTCGAGTACCCGCGAAAACGCGGTTGCCGAGGTACTCGCCGAGGCCCGACGAACCGGCATGCTCGGGCTGGCCGCACAGTTCAAGAATTCTCCAAGCGCGGTAGGCAATTCTCGTCCTCGTTGAAGCACTCGACGAGAAAAGGATTCCATCATGGCTTTTCATTCCCCTACGATCCACACAGGCCTGAACTCACTACGCAGCGAACTCACCGGCTCGCTCGCGCTACCCGGTGAGCCGGGCTACGAACTCGCGACTCCCTGGAACGTTGCCGTGCCCGTGCAACCGCTCGCGGTGGTCGAGGTACACGACGCACACGATGTGGTGAGCACAGTTCGATATGCCGCCCGTACCGGCCTACGGGTCGCGGTCGGTCGAACCGGACACGGCGCGGTCCCGATCGAAGACGACGTACTGTTCGTCCACACCGGACGCCTTGACAGCTGCGTCCTCGACGCGGAGGCCCGAACCGCTCGGCTGGGTGCCGGTGTGCTCTGGCAGGACGTCGTCGACGCAGCCGCCCCGCACGGCCTGGCTCCACTGTGCGGATCGTCGACGGCCGTCGGTGTCGTCGGCTTCCTCACCGGTGCAGGCATCGGCCCGCTGGTGCGCACGTTCGGTCTGTCCTCGGATCACGTCCGCGCGTTCGAGCTCGTCACCGGGGAGGGTGACATCCTGCGTGTCACCGCTGATCAGCATGCAGAACTCTTCTGGGGACTGCGCGGCGGAAAGTCCACCCTCGGCATCGTCACCTCGGTCGAGATCGACCTCGTGCAGCTCTCGAACTTCTACGGCGGTGCACTGTATTTCGACGGTTCCGATGCGGCCGACGTCGCCCACGCCTGGCTGGATCTGTGCGCCGATCTGCCCGAGCACACGTCCACCTCGATGGCCCTGCTGCAGCTGCCGCCGCTGCCGCAGATTCCACCACCTCTGGCCGGTCGCTTCACCGTGGCGATCCGGTTCGCCAGTGTCGCAAGCTCGGACGACGCGGAAGCGCTCCTGACCCCGATTCGAGGCGTCGCCACCCCCGTCATCGATGCCGTGGGCCTGATGCCCTACGCGGCGATCGGTGCGGTGCATGCCGATCCGGTCGATCCAATGCCGAGTCATGAATTCAGCTGCCTCACCGAGGAATTGACTCACGACGCGATCGACGAGTTGCTCGCCGTTGCAGGTCCCGAGTCGGGGTCGCCGCAGACGGTGGTGGAAGTTCGCCTGCTCGGCGGCGCTCTCGCTCGCGAGCCACAGCACCGCAGCGCATTCTGCCATCGCGATGCCGCATTCACTCTCTTCATCGTCGGCGTACCAGGGCACGGGGCGGTCGACGAACATGCCAGACGCGTCGAGCAGGTGATGGCCCCATGGTCGACCGGACGTTCGTTGCCCAATTTCGCGGCCAGTGCCGATGCGGAGCGCATCGCGCGGATGTACGACGAGGACACCGTCCACTGGCTGAGCGCTCTCGCCGAAGAGCACGATCCAGCGGGTGTGTTGCGCGTCGGGCCGGTCGTGCGCGACGTCGGTGGCGAGGTGCCCTTCACACGCGCGTAGGCAGATGACATTTCCCGGTACACGCGTAGGTGGACCAGATTTCGGATCCGCGTCAGGGTGTCCATCGCCGCATCGCCGCATTCGTGCAGTTCAGGGTCGCCTTCGTGCCTAGAGCTAAGTCCCGACGAAGCATTCTCGGCGGTCACCACCGTCAGTTCGTAGGGTCGGTGAACAGATTCGAGTCGGTAAGAGTGTTGTCGAGGACGTGGCGATCGAACCTCAGCATGTACAGAAAGTATGCGAGACCAGGGATGAGCAATCCCACGACGAGCAGCATGGTCGCCCATGTCGTGGAAGCGGTGAGCACTACGGCGAGCGCTGCGATCAGCCACACCAACGCCGAGATCGCCACAGGCCATTCGAACCGGCCGAGGTCGAAACCAGCGCCTGCCTTCCCGAGCTTTCGACGGACTCCCAGGTAGAGCACGATCGTCATCAGATAGAGACTGATGTTCAAGATTGCACCGGTCGCAATGAGCTGCAGCAGTGCAGCTCCTGGCATCACGATCATCAGGATCACGCCGACGGCCAACACCAGTAGCGTGGCGGGGATGGGTGTCTTGGTGCGCGAATTGACCCTGCGCATCACCTGGTGACCTGGGAATCGCCCGTCACGCGACATCGCAAAGATGTAGCGGGCTGTAGAGGTCATGGTGACCAGCGCGGCTCCGAAGAATGCGAAGCTGATGGCAGCCAAGAAGGGTCTTTCCAGCCCGTTTCCGAACTGTTGATGCATGATCTCGGCCACCGACGATTCACTTGCCGACGCCGCGGGCAGATCCTTGATCGCCACGGTCAGCACGATGATGAACAAGAAACCCAGCACGCCGGCCGCAGCGACCGATCCGATGATGGCGCGCGGCACACTACGGAAGGGGTTCTCGGCTTCCTCTGTCATGTTCGCGGCGGATTCGAACCCGACCAGGGTAGTCAGGCCCATCAGCGTGGCCGCCATCAGTCCGCCGCCGATGGCGAAATAGTCGGGATTGCCTGCCGCGACACCGCGGGAGAACAGGTTGTCCGTCGTTCCGTCACCGGTTACCAACACCACGACCGCGAATGCGGTGCCGAGTACGAGGAGGATGCCGATCTCGACGCCCACCGACAGTGAGTTGACCCAGCCGACGATCCGTGTGGCGGCAATCGCCAAGACTGTCTGAATGACCAGGAGTACTACAGTGATCACTCGCGCGGTTGTCTCGTTGGGCTCCATGTTGAATAGTGGCATCAGGCACTGACTTGCCAGAGCATTGTTGATCGCCACTGGCATGGTTATCGCGGCCAGTACCGCAACCCAGCCGAAAGCCCAGCCGATCCTGGGGTTGGCCAGCCTCGAGGCCCATGTATAGCTGGAGCCGCTGAGCGGTATGCGGGCTGCGAATTGCGCGTAGACCAGCGCCACTAACATTTGTCCTGCTGCTACGACGGGGAACAGCCAGATTCCCACGGGTCCGGCGTTCTGCAGTACATCGTCGTATGTCGCGAAGATGCCGATGACCACCGACACTGCTGCGAACGAGATGGCGAACATCTGGAACCCGTTGAGCGAGCGTTTCAGTTCGGGTTGGTGGACGCGATCCCGACCAGCTTCGTCGGCGGCTTCGTCTTCTGCCATGTTCTGTGTCATCGTGCTTCATCGGCCTTTCGGTAGGCAGTGCGCTCACAAGCGTGATTCAGCGAAAGGCGACACGATCGTCATCGTTCAGAAGGCAGGTGGGATGCGCTGCCTGTACCGAACGACGTTGGTGGGGTCTTACTTGGACTTGATGGCGTGTAGTCGCCGAACCGGGAGCGGTCGCCGACGCGAACACGCGGGGCGACCACAGCGATCGTCCTCAGGAGGAGTCCTGTTCCGGCATGAGGCATGCAACAGATTAGAACCGACGGCATCCATGATCGGTCGATGTACGTCCAAGTCTCACCCTCAACGGATGGTGCCTGCGCCTCGTGCCTCCGCAGGGCTCCAACGTGACGACCTGGCCGCAGGGTCGAATACTCCATGTGATGCGGCGGCGGAGATCGACCCAGTCGTACCCGGGTTCTCGATGCGGTGTTGCCGGACGCGAGTAGCCGATGGCCACCTACGGCGGAACGGCTCCGCTCATCGCCAGTGTGCGCGTCGCCAATCGCTCGGCGCCTCACCGGATTGGGAGCGAAACCACCTGGAAAAGCTTCCTGGCGTTGAGAATCCGAGCATTACCGAGATGTCGATCATGGAATAGCGGGGGTTCGGGAGAAACTGTGTCGCCATCGTCTTCCGGACCGAGTTGACCAGCTCTGTGAAGGTCGTATCGGACTCCGCGAGCTTCCGGTGCACCGTCCTTCGATCCACTCCGAGGCTGTGCGCGACCTGCTCGACCGAACATCGACCGACCGGTAGGAGAAGCTCGATCAATTCGCAGACCCGATCTGAAACAGTTGCCGTGCCGGACTGGGGGAGGGACTCCAGCACCTGTTTCGCGTGCGGTTGCAATAGCTTGTCCGCCAGCCTGTTCGGCCTGTCCAGGTCACTTTGCTGCAGCATGATTTCAGTGGCAGCACAGTTGAAGACAATCTCGCTGCCGAATGCGCGCCGATGGCCATCGGGTTTCCTTGGTGCGTCACGCTGGAGGCAGACTGTCACCGGTTGCCATGTGTCGTCCAGGATTTCTCGCAAAAGGCTGCATGTGACACCGGCCGCCAGATCGAGCGATTGAACATCGGGTGTGGGGTGGCCGAGTTCCAGCCAGATGCGGACTCGGGCGACCCCGTCACCTTCGATCAGCCGAATGCGCAGAGCCTCGTTGTATGTGTGTTCGTATCGAATGAGCACGTTGAGCGCACTCCTGACGTCCGGTTCTTCCCGCAGAACGACGCTGAGCATGCCCAGATTCGACAATCGGCGAGACGTCGCCATACGAAGTCCGAAATCGTCGCGGCCTGAGACGGCCGCGGAATTCTCCAGCAGCGTCACTACCGAAACCGCTGGTACCCACTGACCCGGCACGGCCAGACCCCCGAGGGAGAGCCCAACGCGGTTCAGTTCTGGACCGGCATCGACACCGGTCTCGGCGCACAACTCTACGTAGCGAGTGAGTGAGGCGTATCGCGCTAGTGGCTTCACCAGACCTCCAATTCCCGCGGTGTCTCGAAACGCGCGGCCGAGTGTCGGGTCGAGTACATCATCGAACGCACTCCGTATCGACTGATTCGGTGCGGACCGGTCCGAAAGCGTGTCCCCAAATGCTCAGGAATCTGTCACGTGAAGTTAAGACTGTGGCGTAGGTCGCACCTACTGTTGGCCTCACCGCGTCGAACCGATACCGAGTTTCCGGGCCGTTCGGACGATCAGCGTTACCGATGTCGAATGCCGAAGTTCGGTAACCAAACATGCCTCACACGATTGGAGAACACCGTGGCCAAGGCCATTCGCTTCTACGAGACCGGCGGGCCAGAGGTACTGCGCTGGGAAGACATCGACGTCGGTGAACCCGGTCCGGGAGAGGTTCGCCTGCGGCACGCGGCTGTCGGGCTTAACTTTGCCGACACCTACTTCCGCACCGGGTTGTACCCGGCCCCGCTACCTGCCGGCATGGGAGTCGAGGGCGCAGGCGTCATCGACGCCGTGGGTGCCGGGGTGGAGGGCTTCCGCGAAGGCACTCGTGTGACCTACACAGGTAGTCCTCTCGGCGCCTACAGCACCGAGCGCGTGCTGCCGGCCGCCGATCTGATCGCGCTGCCCGACACCATCCCGCTCGAAACCGCATCGGCGATGACCATGCGCGGACTCACTGCCGCGTACCTGCTGAGGCGCATCTCCTCCATCGAGTCAGGCGACACCGTGCTGCTGCACGCGGCAGCAGGGGGCGTGGGGCTGATCTTCTCGCAGTGGGCAAAACTGTTGGGAATCAAAGTGATCGGTGTCGTCTCCACGGAAGCAAAGGCTGATGCAGCATTGAAGAATGGCTGCGAGCACGTCATCGTTCGCGGCCAAGAAAGCATCCCTGCCCGGGTCCGCGAACTCACCGACGGTGTCGGGGTACCGGTTGTGTTCGACAGCGTGGGGCGCGCCACCTTCGAGGACTCGCTCGATTCACTCGCTCGCCGCGGATTGATGGTGTGTTTCGGGACCGCGTCGGGGCCCACTCCGCCGATCGTTGCACAGCAACTCGCTGTCAAGGGATCGCTGTTCGTGACCAGGCCGGCCCTGGCGGACTACATCGCGGACCCGTCCGAGCGGGCCGAGTTGGCCGGTGAATTGTTCGGCCACGTCGCAGCCGGCCGCATCACGATCGAGATCAACCAGCGCTACGCCCTCGAAGACGCGGCGCAGGCGCATCGAGATCTGGAAACCGGGCACAGTATCGGCTCCTCCGTCTTCTCGGTCTGACCACACCCACCCACACTCCTGACAGGAGACATCATGCACAGCACGCTGGAAACAACACCGACGCACACTTCTTCGAGTTTTCGGGTGAAGCAACTGACCTGTTCGATCGGCGCGGAGCTGTTCGACGTCGATCTCGGCCAGGTCTCTCGCGATGCACGTCAGTTCGCCCAACTGCGACAGCTGTTGTTGCAGCACAAAGTTCTGTTCTTCCGTGATCAGAACCTCAGCCGCGCCGAGCACGTGAGCCTGGCTGAGCGCTTCGGTTCGCTGGAGGACCACCCGGCGCTCGGCTGCCACCCGGAGCACCCCGGGTTGGTGCAGATCTACCGAGACTCCGGTAGCGAGCCCGAGCACTACGAGAACGCGTTCCACTGCGACGCAACTTGGCGAGAGAACCCGCCGATGGGGGCGGTGCTGCGGTGCATCGAAGCACCCGAGGTCGGCGGCGACACCATCTGGGTCAACATGGCGCTCGCCTACGAACGGCTGCCCGAGCACGTGAAGGATCAGATCACAGACCTGCGCGCCCGCCACAGCATCGAAGCGTCCTTCGGCGCCGCGATGCCCGACGAACGGCGACGCGAACTCCACGACCGCTTCCCGGATCCGGAACACCCAGTGGTGCGGACCCATCCCGAGACCGGCGAGAAGATCCTGTTCACGAACTCGTTCACGACACACTTGGTCAACTACCACACTCCGGCGCGCATCCGGTACGGCATCGATTTCGCACCGGGCTCCTCGAACCTACTCAACTATCTGAACAGCCAAGCCGCCATCCCCGAGTACCAGGTTCGCTGGCGCTGGACCCCGAACAGCGTCGCAATCTGGGACAACAGGTCCACCCAGCACTATGCCGTGCAGGACTACGGACCAGCGGTTCGGAGGATGGAACGCGCCGGAATCGTCGGCGACAAGCCCTTCTGATCCGCCCCTACTTGCCTCATCAACACCCAATCCCCGCTACTCGATCGGAGTTCTGCCATGCGTTTTCACGATGATTCCCTCGTTCCCACCAACCAGGAAAAGCTGGTTATCACTGTCGCGCCGTACGGCCCGGAATGGGCGGTCGAAGACTTCCCCGAGGACCTTCCCCTGACGATGGACGAGCATGTCCAGCAGGCCGTCGACTGCTACGAGGCGGGCGCCACCGTCCTGCACATCCATGTTCGCGAAGAGGACGGCAAGGGATCCAAGCGACTGTCGAAGTTCAACGAGCTGCTCGGCCGCCTGCGCGAGGCAGTCCCGGACATGATCTTGCAGGTCGGAGGTTCTATTTCCTTTGCCCCCGAAGGCGAAGGTTCGGACGCGGTGTGGCTTTCCGACGAGGTCAGACACATGCTGGCCACTCTCGACCCGAAGCCGGATCAGGTCACGATAGCTATCAACACCAGCCAGATGAACATCATGGATCTGATGACCCCGGGCGACATCAAGGGCACCTCCCTGGAAAACCCCGATCTGGCCCACACCTACCGCGAGATGACCGTTCCGGCAGGCCCCGAGTGGGTCGAGGAGCATTTGCGTCGCCTGCAGGCAGCCGGCATTCAGCCGCATTTCCAGCTCTCGTCGATCCCTCAGCTCGAGACCGTGGAGCGGCTGATTCGGCGTGGCCAGTACACCGGTCCGCTGAACCTGACATGGGTAGCGATCGGCGGAGGCTTCGACACCCCGAACCCGTACAACATGATGGAATTCATCAACCGGGTCCCTGACGGCGCGTCGCTGACACTCGAGACCTTGATGCGCAGTGTGCTGCCGGTCAACTCGATGGCAATCGCGATGGGTCTGCACCCGCGATGCGGCAACGAGGACAACTTGTGGGCCCCGTCCGGCGAGGTCAAGATCACCTCTGCCGAGCAAGTCCGCCAACTGGTGCGTGTAGCAAAGGAACTCGGCCGCGAGATCGCCACCGGCAAAGAGGCCCGAGACATCTACGGAATCGGCGAGACCTACGCCGACGCCGACGATACCCTCGCCCGACTCGGATATGCCCCGAATCGCCAGCCGGGTCAGGTCGGCTTCACCGGCCACGGCCACAGCCGGGGCTGACCCCCACCGCGGATCGAATGTTTCAGGGCTTGGGCTACGAGCCCGAGCCCTGAAACCTCCCAACAGGCAGCCGTGCTCGTGTTGTAGGCACGTGCGCAACGAACCTTCGGAACTTTGGAAACGACTCTAGGGACAGTCATGATGCCGCACGCTCTACCTATCAAGGACCAGCTACACGTTCAGCAGTCCCCGGCGCCTGCGCATCACCGCATGCGGCGGTTCTTTCCGTGGATCGTCTTCGCTCTGACGTTCGGTCTGCTGCTTTCGGACTACATGTCGCGGCAGGTGCTCAGCGCCGTATTCCCGATTCTGAAGGTGGAGTGGGATCTTTCGGACTCTCACCTCGCGTCTCTGAGCAGCATCGTCGCCCTGATGGTGGGGCTGCTCACGCTCCCACTGTCGATTCTTGCCGATCGTTGGGGGCGGGTGAAAAGCCTGGTACTGATGGCGGTGCTCTGGAGTATCGCGACCCTGCTGTGCGCGATCGCCACCAATTACGAGCAGATGCTCGGTGCCCGATTCCTCGTCGGCGTCGGTGAAGCCGCCTACGGCAGCGTCGGCATCGCTGTCGTGCTCAGCGTCTTCGCCCCGCGAGTACACGCCGCTCTGGCAGGCGCTTTCATGGCGGGCGGCTCCTTCGGCTCGGTGCTCGGCGTCGCCCTCGGCGGGTTCATCGCCGTCCAATTCAGCTGGCGGTGGTCCTTCGCCGCGATGGCAGTCTTCGGATTGATTCTGGTGGCCCTGTTCCGGTCCCTGGTCACCGAGGACCGGCTGGGGAAATACGCGACAGAAGGGCCTCCCGACAAGCTTGGCGATCCCGAGACCACGGACGATTTCCGGGCGCCCCTGTCGAGTTTGTTCAAGAACGCCGCGATCGTGCTGACCTACGTCGGCAGCGGCCTGCAGATGTTCACCGCCGCAGTGTTGTTGGCGTGGATGCCGAGCTTCTTCAACCGGTATTACGATCTGGCGCCGGACAAAGCAGGCCTTGTTGCGTCGGTGTTCGTGCTGATGGTCGGCAGCGGCATGGTGGTCTGCGGCATGATCACAGACCGCGTCAGCCGCGACAATCCCGAACGTAAGTGGACGACCGCCGTCATCTACTGCGCCATCGCACTGAGTGCCCTCGGCATCGGCTTCGCCCTCCCTAACGGTCCTATGCAGCTGGGGTTGATCGGGATCGGTGCCTTCTTCTCCGCCGGATCCTGCGGCCCGGCCGCCGCGATGGTCGCCAACCTCACCCACACCACTGTTCGCGCGTCGGCGATGGGCACACTCACCGTCGCGAACAACCTTCTCGGACTCGCACTCGGCCCGTTCGTCATCGGCATTCTGGCGGATCACCTCGGTCTGCTCGAAGCGCTGCGCCTCTCGCCGCTGCTCTACATCCCCGCAGCGGCGGCGATGCTGCTCGGACGTCGTGCGTTCCCGGCCGGTCTGCGCAAGCTCGACGAGCTACGCCCCGCCGCCCAGAACTGAAACACGGAGACCACCATGACAAAACTGGAACCGACAGTGGTGATCGTGCCCGGACTGCGCGACCATGTCGAGGATCACTGGCAGACACTGCTGGCCGTTCAACTCGACCGTGTCCGTACGGTCCCCCCTCCCGAACACGACAAGCTGAATCTGACTGCTCGGATCGACGCCCTCGACACCGTGCTCAGCGACATCGCAGGACCCGTGACGCTGATAGCGCACAGCGCAGGGGTGATGATCACCGTGCAGTGGGCCCAGAATCCGACCCGGCATATCGTGGGTGCGTTGCTGGCTGCCCCCGCCGACGTCGAAGTACCGTTCCCGGCGGGGTACCCGCAGGTGGCTGAGCTCGAAGAGAACGGCTGGCTGCCGATTCCCCGTGGCCGCCTGCCGTTCCCGAGCATCGTCGCCTGCAGCGCGAACGATCCGCTGGGTGATCGCCGCAGGATTGCCGGCATGGCGGAGTCCTGGGGTAGCCGTCTTGTGAACCTCGGCAACGTCGGCCACCTCAACCCGGCTTCGGGCTATGGGTCCTGGCCGCAGGCCGCGACACTGCTCGCCGAACTGACCGGCTCGACGTTCACTGCCGAGAGCCAGGAGATCGGACTGTGAGCAAAGTTGGGGGCTCCGCTGCCGCGGCGACCTCGGATATTCCAGACCACGCGAGTGTCTTGTTCACGAGTTCAGCGCTCTGACCGGCCATTTCGACGCCAGTGGACCCAAACCGCCTGCAGACCTCACTCGCGTCTTTTTTCTTCAGCTGCGCGTCATCGGATCCACGATGGGGACGAAAGAAGAACTCGTGCAGTTACTTTCCCTCCTCGACTTGACCGGGCTGGCCTGAAGAGGCTCGATTCCGGTGATGTGCAGGGAAAGATCGTTCTCACCAACTGATGCAGGACATGGATTCGCGGTCGATGCTGCCGGGCAACCCTTATCGGGTGGTAACGCAGGCAAAGCAACGCTGTGTTGAAAGGAACCACCTCGAGACCGGCCTCAGAACAACGTGGCGACAGAGTGGTCGGCCGGTTGGAGTCCGGTGAGTGTCACTCGCAGGCCGGCGAGAGGCGGTACCGGCCGCGGGGCCAGACGGTGGCACGCGCGCAGCCACGATCCAGAGTCGGACGTGGGGTCGGGTTCGGCGTGCTTGAACGTGATGGCGGAGCCGCCGTCGGACGGGCGAAGCATGACCGTCACCCCGCCGGCCAACAAGCCGGCCCTCTGAGCGCGTAGGCAGACGCGCTCGACACAGAGTGCAAGCATCTGGCCCGGCGTCCAATCGTCACGCTTGTAGCCGGAGGTGGCGAGTTCGGCGGACAGGGTTTTACGTTCCTCGACAGGCCGGAGGGTGGCGTCGTCGGTGCCCTCGCGGATACTCCACAGTCGCCGTGCCATCGTTGCGCCGCAGACAGATACAAGTTGACTGCGGTCGATTGCGTCGACGTCCGCGAGACGGTGCACGCCCAGGATGTGAAGCCTTTCGAGTGTGCGGCCGCCGACTCCCCACAACTTGTCCAGCGGAAAGGACGTCCGCACCTCAGCCTCCGCGTCCGCGTCCATCACGTGCAGGCCGTCGGGTTTGGCGCGACGGGAGCTGAGCTTGGCTATCAGTTTCGTGCGCCCGATGCCGACGCTGACGGGGATTCCGAGTTGGTGTGCGGCCGTTGACCGTAGACGGGTGGCGGCCTCGACGGCCTCACCGACTGAAGAGGCCCCGACGTCGAGGAATGCTTCTTCCATCGACCCGGGCTCGACGACTTGGGCTACATCGTCGAACAAGTCGAACAACGCAGTGCTGGCCTCCTCCACTTCATTTCGGTCGACATCGATGAGCTCGAGTTCGGGGCACATTCGGGATGCGTCTCGGACAGACATGCCGCCCTTGACCCCGAAAGCGCGTGCTGGATAGTTCGCACTGGCGATGAACACATGCGCAACGACTGCCATCGGCATGTTTCGAAGATGAGGACGGGAACGCATCGCCACCGAAGCGAAGAACGAGTCGGCGTCCGCGTGTAGCAAAAACAAACCCATGGGTCAACACTATCCGGGGACACCCTGGTGCGAAGACATCTGCCTGGAGCAGCTGCCACCTCTCAGCGAGTACCGAGTCCGGTGGCGACGTAGGCCGCATCGATGAAAGCCATGTTGGCGACCGCGTCGTCGAGGCCGAACGGCATGGCCGCACCGTTCTGTAGATGCTGAGCGAAAGCGTCCAGTTGATACGTGTAGGTCGATCGCGTTCCCAAATGTTCGACGGTCGAGCCGTGTTCGGTCGTCGTCACGACGCGGTCATCGCCGTACTGCAATGCATAGTCAGGGGCGAAAACCTCACCGCGGGTGCCGATGAGTCGGAACGACATGTCGTATTTGTCGGCCACCATCGACGTTTCGACCGACCCGGTCGCACCGCTGGGAAACTCGACTTGTAGGTCGAACGATTCGTCGACTCGGTCGAGACGCTCGACGGCTTTGGCTTCGATCAATTTCGGATCACCTCCCGCCAGACGCTTACCCACCTGACGAAGAACATGAATCCCGTAGCAGCCCAAATCCATTCCCGAGCCGCCGGCAAGATCGTATCGCCAGCGCGGATCGTCGTCTCCGGGGCTGGGCATTCGCATCACGACCTCGACGCGACGTAGCTCACCAATCGTGCCGCAAGCCACTACGTCGAACATGCGGAGGGTGATCGGATGGAAGAGGTAATGGAAGCCTTCCAGGATCGGCACACCCAGTTCGAGTGCCGCATTGCGAACGTCCTCGGCTTCGACAGCGTTCCGCGCGAACGGTTTCTCGGTCAGCACTGGTTTGCCGGCGTGTACGGCTGCGAGATTCCATCGAGCATGGAAGGCGTTCGCCAGAGGGTTGTACACAACGTCGACCTCGGGATCCTCGACCACGGCATCGTACGTATCGAGGACACGTTCGACGCCATATTTCTTCGCAAACGATTCGGCACGGGAGCGATCACGGGCAGCAACCGCGACCAACCTGTGGCCGAGTTCGTGGGCGGGCTTGACGATAGCCGCCTCGGCAATTCGGGAGGCGCCGAGGATGCCGATCCGCAGCCGTTCCATATCTCCTACTTTC
Source organism: Rhodococcus sp. (in: high G+C Gram-positive bacteria) (assembly GCF_023264675.1). Classification (GTDB taxonomy): domain Bacteria; phylum Actinomycetota; class Actinomycetes; order Mycobacteriales; family Mycobacteriaceae; genus Rhodococcoides. Next base: position 241 of record NZ_JAHFVG010000035.1, on the reverse strand, counting down.
GTTCGTCTTCGGTCGAACCCCCGGGGCCGTTATTGCCTAGCGGAAGCCGAACCCGATCGGGGCGTCGCTGCGCGGTGCAGCGACGCCCGTCGGTATACGTGGATGGAGAGGGGTTCAGCGTCGTAGTTCGTGGGTGAGGGTTTCGAGTTCGTCGCCGCCTGCCATTTCTTTGGTGAGGTCGTCGAGGCTGATGTCGTCGTATTTGCAGTCCAGTTTCTGGCGGCCGCGGTTGAGGAGCACG